>MNUP01000020.1 GCA_001871075.1 Candidatus Desantisbacteria bacterium CG1_02_49_89 | reverse complement strand
TGAATGTTGCGGAACAGAGTGTGGTTTTTTCCTGTGCGGAAATAATCAAAAGGTCACATTGTGAACAATCAAAGTGTCACATAGCCGGGGGAAAATTATTTAGGCTGGCTGGTTTAAAAATCAGGTAATAATCACCCTCTCCTTTATCCTCTCCCCTCGAGGGAGAGGGGTAGGGTGAGGGGGGTGGGTACTCTCGAAGGCAGAACCTGGAAAGTAGGACGATTTCCAGAACAGGAAGTAACCGTGGGTCTTATCCCCAACAGAAAGATTATTGTGTTAAAAGATGAGCAGAAAATTGGAGAGTACCAACTATGAGCGATGTGACATTTTAAGGTTCCCAAATGTGACATTTTGAATGTTGCGGAACACAAGTGGGTTTTTTCCTTGACTTTCTTATAAAACAGACTATAATAAACGGTGGATGCCTAAAAACGGCATTCTTGATTACACCGATTAAAAGATTTGATTATTCTGATTATATAGATTAATATATTGGAGAGATAATATAACAAAAGAGCAATAGAGGAAAATAGAGCAATAGCTGAAAATAGAGCAATAGAAAATAGATTGGTAAAGGAGGTACTATAATGAGAAAGATTATGGGTTTGGCGCTGGTGGCGGTAATGGCGGTTTTCCTTATGGGATGCGCAACCTCGACAGAGCATACCAAGGGCGGTAAGGCGAAAGACGTGATGATGAACGAGCAGATAGACAAGAAGATAATTGAGGTCAGGGGAATGGCTGCCGCAGACCTGAACATGGAGAACGAGATGCAGCGCAAAGCGACATCAGAGCAGGCGGCCATAGTGGATGCCCAGTATAAGCTCACAACAATGTTAAAGGGCGTGAAACTGGAAGGCGGAAACACGATCGAGAAGGCAATGCTCACCGATTCGGTTATAGCTGCAACAGTAAACGCCGAGATCAAGGGCGCTGAGATAGTGAGCACCGAGTGGACAAGGAACAAGGAAGCCGAAATAGACGGCTGCATAGTGGTGATGCGCATTGACCTGAACGGGCTTGCGAAGAGGGTCGGGTTCAAGCTCGCGCAGTAGGCTAATACAAGTTGAAAGTTGAAGGTTAAAAGTTGAAAGTTAAAAACCTAGCACACTGATACTTGCCACTATGTTATTCAGTGAATTCAGTGCGCTCAGTGGCTAATATTTATGTCTCAAGGAGGTTTTTTGAGGAGAGCCGTAGTTTTTATTTTTTCTGTGGCTCTGATTTGCGCTTTTGGGGCAGAAGGCCTGTGCAGGGAGCAGATACTTGTAGGTTCGTTCACTGCCGTAAAGGGCAAGGTCGAGCTTTTGCGCGGCGGCGAGGAGAACTGGGGCAGGGCTGAAAAGGATATGCCTGTTTATCCCGGGGACAAGGTGAAGACCGGGTCAAAAGCTGAGGCAGAACTGATCCTAGACGACGGCAGCATGCTGCGTATCGAGGAAAAAACGCAGATAGAGATCATTGATTCTAAGACGGAAGAGGGAAAAGGGGAAGATGGCAGGAAGAACATACTCCTGAACCTCGGAGCCGGTAAAATACTGAACAACTTCAAGAAGCTTATAAACAAGGAATCACGGGTCAGCGTTGCGACCAGCGCCGCGATAGCGGGCATCAGGGGCACCGAGTTTTCTGTCGAGGCGGTGGAGAACAAGACAGAGGTCGCAGTTTTCGAGGGCGAGGTGGAAGTTTCCTCTCCTGCCTCCTTCGAAAAAGACGCAGGCGCAGACTTGCCCGCCGACGAGGCAGGGGTTGCTCCGCAATCAGTTAAGGTTACCCAGGACCAGCAGACCTTTGTTGAAAAAGGCAGTGCGCCGCACACGCCGCAGGAGCTGACCGAAAAGATGCGCAAATACCGCGAGAGCGTTGTCGCGAAGTTCCACGAAAGGGTGGAGCGCAACCGCGAAAAGCTTGACGATATCCGCAAACGCAGGGAAGCCAAGATCGAAGGGATGAAAAAGAAAGTAAGCGATATGCAGGAAAGGAACCAGGAAAAAATAGAAGGTCTGAAAGACAGGCAAAAAGAAGACATAAAGACAATTAAATAGGGACAGGCACTATCTGCGATAAAATCATTGTTTTAAATAAGAATTCAGGCTTTTTTACAATGAGGCAAATATGGCACAAAGAAAAACTATAATTTTAATTCTGGCCTGCCTTTTGGTTTTCGGGAATATACAAGTATTGCGGGCGCAGTCTGCCGCCGACAAGGCGGAAAACGTGGAGGTTGAGGTTGAGGTGCCTGTTCTTAACGACGACGTGGCTTCGGCAAGGGAAAGGGCGCTTAATCTCGCGCAGAGGCGCGCAGTGGAGCTGGTTGTGGGTGTTTTCGTGAACGCCGCGACACTCGTCGGGAAAGCCGAGCTTGTTGACAATCAGATATTTTCCAAAACGAACGGCTACGTGAAAAAATACGAAGTGCTCTCTGAGAAACGCGAGGGCGACGCCCTGAAAATGAAAGTAAAGGCGCTGGTCAAGACCGGGGACGTGAACCGGGATCTTGACGCTGTCGGCCTGATGATAAAAGGCGCCACCATAGGGAACCCCAGGGTCATGGTCCTTTTTTATGAAACGGTTGACGGGACCGAGGAGTCTATGTCAGTAGCCGAGGTCGAGATAGCCCAGAAATTCATGGATACCGGGTACAGGATCGTTGAGCAGGCAGAGGTCAAGAAAATACGCGCGCTTCCGGGTGCGAAGGCAGCGATGGGCGGGGATATAGAAGCAGCCGTCCAGATCGGAAAAGATATGAAGGTTGACATACTCGTGCTGGGCAGGGCCGCGTCGAATTTCAACACAGACAAAGGGCTGGGCGGTTTTATATCATACAGGGCGTCCGTAACGGCAAAGGTCATAAAGATCGACACGTCTGAGGTCCTGTGGGCTGTTCCCAACAAACTGGGTGCCGGAGTTGATCTTACAAAGGAGAACGCGGCAAAAACCGCTATTACAAAGATCGCGAAGTCGATGTCAGAGGATATGGTGCTTTCGGTGACAAAGATCCTCAGCGAGAAGGCGATGGCGCAGCTGACCATTTCGAACATCCCTGACTGGAACAGGCTCGCGGTGCTTAACGAATACATAAAATCATACCAGGGGGTAAGCGGCACCTATATCCGCTCTTACGAGACTACCACGGGCGTCGCCTCCATTGACATAAACCTGAAATACGGCAACGCGCAGCAGCTGTCCCTGTATCTTTCCAGCATTAAAAGGTTCCCGATAGAGGTCAGCGCGGTCACGGGAAGCACAATACAGGCTAAAGCTAAATAGCTTAGACGACTGGTCCGAAGGACTCCGCATGAGTCTTCGGACTCCATCGGAGACGATTGGACAATTAGACGATTGGCAGAATATGCTATAATGAAAGGGCTGGGTGAATTTTAGCCCAGCTTTTTTATTAATACAAAAATATTCAGCCACGGATTTCCACGGATTATTTACCTTTTAACCTTTTTAACCTTTAACCCCTTTAACCAATGGTGCTACAATACTCTGACCCTGAAATTATCAGGAGAGCATTTATGAGAATCGGTAAGACCGAAATTGAGGTACTGCAGGGAGATATAACAGAACAGGAAACGGAAGCGATAGTGAACGCCGCGAACAACCGCCTGATAATGGGCGGAGGGGTTGCGGGCGCCATCAGGCGCAAAGGCGGGCAGGAGATACAGGAAGAATGCAGCAAGGCAGGGCCCATACCTATCGGCGAAGCGGCTGTCACGGGTGCCGGGAAACTGAAAGCTAAATATGTCATACACGCCGCAACAATGGGAATGGATTTTGACACAGACGAAGAAAAGATACGTTCATCCGTCCGCAATTCACTGAAAAGGGCAGAAGAGAAGAAAATAGGATCGATCGCATTTCCGGCTCTGGGGTGCGGCGTGGGCGGGTTTCCTGAGCGCAGGGCCGCGGAAATAATGCTTGAGGAAATAAAGGCGCACCTTAAAGAGTTCGCGGATTCATCGCTGAAGGAGATCGTTTTCGTGCTGTATGATAAAGCATCTTATGACGCATTCAGGGAAGCAATATTGTAGCTGCAGGGCTTGCTTGGAATAAACGTAGCTGCAGGGCTTGCTTGGAATAAACGTAGCTGCAGGGCTTGCCCTGCAACAATAAGAGAATTATGAAATTAAGAAAACATGTTCGTTTAGAAAATTATGATTACCGTTCAAACGGCTATTATTATATAACAATATGCTCTGCCAATAAGATCAGATTTTTGGGAGAATATCGGCAGATTATTGAATCAACGCTCGCGGAAATAGAACAAAGATACAATGGGACAAAAACTGATTATTATTACCTGATGGACGACCACCTGCATATCATTTTTATTCTTGAAAATTCGTCGGTATCCTTATCGCAAGTAATCGGTAGTTTTAAGTCACTGACAACCCTTAAAGCAAAGAAAGTGGGTTTTAAAGGAAAAAGATTCTGGCAGCCGAATTATTACGAACATGTGATAAGAAATGATTCTGCCTTGCAAAAGATACGGGAATATATTGAAAATAATCCCCTGGCAGAAGAATTGAAATGGGAAGAATTGGATAAAAAATAGCAGGGCAAGCCCTGCAGCTACATAAAATAGCGCAATAACGGGAAAGAAATAATGGAACAGCCGAGAATAACAGTAGATATCATAATTGAGGTTGAGGGCGGTATAGTTTTAATAAAGAGAAAAAACCCGCCGCACGGGTGGGCTATACCCGGAGGGTTTGTTGACTGCGGGGAAAGCCTTGAAACCGCCGCGGCAAGGGAAGCAGGGGAAGAAACCTGCCTTAAGGTCCAAGACCTGCGTCAGTTCCACACTTATTCTGAGCCGGGAAGGGATCCAAGAGGACATACGATCTCCACTGTTTTCACCGCAAAAGCCGATGGAACACCGGAAGCAAGCGACGACGCAGCTGACATCGGCGTTTTTACAGAAAATAACCTTCCCGATGATATAGCGTTTGACCATAGAAAAATATTAAAAGACTATTTTGACCACTCCGCCACCCGCCATTAATAAAAGCGGGGGCGAGACTTCGCCCACCTGAAAGGATGGGCGAGGAAACCATAAAACCTTTTAACCACGAATTTCCGCGGAATTTTTAAGAACCGGAATAGGATCTTTTGGAGTAGACCCTTTAGGGTCGTTTAAATAACGGGGCTAAAGCCCCTACTCCTAAATCACAAAGGAAATAAACATGAACAAGGGCGAGACGGTAATACTAAAAATCGAGAAGCTTGACGCTACCGGCAAGGGTATCGCGAAACCCGAGGGATTCGTCGTGTTTGTGCAGGGCGGCCTGCCGGGGCAGAAGCTGAAAGTAAGGATCGAAAAGAAAAAGCTTAATTACGCGGAGGGCACGGTCCTGGAGGTGCTTGAGAGATCAGGCATGGAGACAAAACCGCTTTGCTCGGTGTTTCCCAGGTGCGGCGGATGCACATGGCAGACCCTTCCATACAAGGAGCAGCTCAGGATAAAAGAGGAGCTTGCAAAGGAAATGCTCCTTCATATAGGAAAGCTTGACGCGTCTTCGATGCTTCCCATCATCGCAAGCCCGTCCGAGAGGCACTACCGCAACAAAATGGAATTCTCTTTCAGCCTTAACGAAAACAACGAGCCGGTACTCGGGCTGCATGAAAGGGGGTTTTTTTCAAGGGTGGTGGAAATAAAGGACTGCGTCCTTTTAAGCCCGGAATCAAACAAGATACTCGCTTTTTTCAGCAGGTTCGCCAAAGAATTCAACCTTCCGGTATACGACCCCAGGACGCACCAGGGGCTTTTCAGGCACCTGATAATAAGGGAAGGAAAGAACACGGGTGAGAGGATGGTAAACCTGGTAACGACCTCTTCCAATCTCATAGCGTGGCCCGATGACCTTATACACCAGTTCGCGAGCTTCACAGGCAGGGAGGGAATAGAGGTCCACTCGCTCCTGCACACCGTGAACGACAAGGTTTCGGACATAGCTTTCGGGGAGAAAACAAACATCCTGAAGGGAAGGAATTACATCACGGAAAGAATTGATAACCTGCTGTTCAAGGTCTCGCCCTATTCATTTTTCCAGACCAATTCCGGGGGGACCGCGGTGCTGTACAGAAAGATCAAGGAGCTTGCCGGGCCCGGCAAAGAGAAGAGCGTGATGGACCTTTACTGCGGGGCGGGCGGAATAGGCCTGTATGTCGCTGGCGAGGCCAGGAAGGTTATAGGCGTGGATTCGTTCCCGCAGGCGATCGAGGACGCGAATGAGAACGCCGGCCTGAACGGCATTACTAACGCGGGATTTTTCCTTGAGGAAGCAAAGGACTTCGTCGCGCAAATGGTCAGGATGAAAGAAAGCATAGATGTTATGATAGCCGACCCTCCCAGGGAAGGGCTCAGCCCCGTCATAATAAAGGGTATTTCGCTGATCTCACCCGGAAAAATAATATACGTTTCCTGCAATCCCGCCACGATGGCAAGGGACCTGGCGGCTTTCGCCGGTTTCGGTTATAAGATAAACAGCATACAGCCGGTGGACCTTTTCCCGCACACGCCGCACATAGAATGCGTCGCGGACCTTGAAAATACCAATTAACCGGTAGTTAGAAAGGTTTTTATGGCTGCCAGATTCAGTGTGTTCGCGAACAGGAACTTCAGGCTTTTCTGGGTGGGCCTGCTCGTGTCAATGATCGGGACCGTTGTCCAGATCATCGCGCAGTCCTGGCTCGTATACACGCTGACGCATTCTCCGTTTTTGCTCGGGCTTGTAGGCGCGGCGCAGGCAGTGCCTTTCCTGCTTCTGTCACTTATCGGCGGCAATACCGCTGACAGGGTTGACAAGCGCAGCCTGCTTTATATTACCCAGTCCATAATGATGATCCTTGCTTTCATCCTGGGTGTTCTTGCGGCAACCGGAAAAGTAGAAGTGTGGCACGTGGCCCTTATTGCGGTTGGAATGGGGATCGCAAACTCATTTGATATGCCTACCAGGCTGGCATTCGTATACGAACTTGTGGGAAAAGAAGACATCATGAGCGCGGTTTCCCTTAATTCCATGCTTTTCAACCTTGCGCAGATCTCGGGTCCAGCGATCGCCGGCATTGTTGTTTCAACAATAGGCAACTCCTGGTGTTTCTTTCTGAACGCCGTAAGTTTCCTCGCTTTTATCGTCGCGCTGAAGATGATGAAACTCTTGCCGTCCCCGGAACGCAAAATGGAAGACTCAACCTTTAAAAATATCACGGAAGGTCTGCGCTACGTCCGGGCAACCCCTGTTTTAAGGTCGGTGATCGTAATAGCGGCGCTCTGCTCGATATTCGTGATGCCATACGGAGTTTTGATGCCCGTATTCGCGGGGGATGTTTTAAAGGTAGGGGCAAAAGGTTTCGGGTTCCTTATGACGTGCACGGGGATCGGCGCCCTTGCAGGGGGGTTGATCATTGCAGGCGCGGGCGACATAAGAAGGAAGGGCAGGCTGTTTTTTACGGGCGCAACGGTATTTTCCGCAGCGATACTGCTGTTCTCTTTTTCAAGAATATTCTATTTGTCCTGCATTTTTCTTGTGATATCGGGGTTTTTCTTTCTTTTTCAGTCTTCAATCTCAGACACGATAGTGCAGATAACAACCCCGGACGAGATGCGCGGCAGGATCATGGGTATCTATTCCCTTGCTTTTATGGGCCTTTCGCCCCTGGGCAGTCTTCAGATGGGCACGCTGGCGCAGTTCTTCGGCGCCCCGTTCGCGATAGGGCTGGGAACGTTGGTCTTCGGTGTATCCGTTTTATTTTTGTTCAGAAAAACCCCGCAGCTGCGCGAGATCTGATTCGTTTCTCGTGCATCGTGCATCGTTCTTCGTACATCGTAAGTAACTTAAAATTGCAGTCTTTCCTTCCCTTGCCGCATAAGCGAGTCTCCCCATTTTGTTCCGAAGGAATCCCTTTGGGGCTTTCACTCTTACAAGAGCCTACTTTCGGCAAAAAAGCAGGAGGGACATCTTGTCCCTAACCCCTTACCCCTGTTTTTACTTAAACCACTTTTTGGTCGCAAGGCATATCCTGACAAGGGCCAGCATTATCGGGACCTCTGTCAGGACCCCCACCACTGTTGCCAGGGCTGCGCCGGAATTCAGGCCGTAGAGCATCGTTGCCGTGGCAATAGCCACCTCAAAATGGTTGGACGCGCCTATCATCGCGGACGGCGCCGCATCCTCGTATGTCAGCTTTAGAATTTTTGCCAGCCAGTAAGTGATCCCGAAGATCAGGAAGGTCTGTATTGTAAGGGGAATAGCAATGAGCCCGATGACCTGAGGCTGTTTTATTATAAGCTCGCCCTTGAAAGAGAAAAGAAGGACAAGCGTGAAAAGCAGGGCCGTGATCGAAACCGGTGTCAGGTAGGGCAGGAACTTGTTATCAAACCATTCCCTGCCTCTGGCCTGAAGGATCTTCTTGCGGGTGAAGTATCCGGCTACCAGCGGCAGGGCTACGTATATAAGCACTGAAAGCAGGATAGTGATCCATGGAATAGGCATTCTGTTGACCCTGAGCAGGAAACCGCCAAGCGGTGCATACAAAAATAACATAGTGAGGGAATTTATTGCCACCATAACAAGAGTATGCCCGTCGTTTCCCTTCGCAAGATACCCCCACATCAGGACCATCGCGGTGCAGGGCGCGATCCCCAGAAGGATAGCCCCGGAAATATACGACCTGAAAAGTTCCACGGTTGAACCGTTTTTTACGATCTCCATTCCGGGAAGCATTCCTTTGAATACATAGGCAAGAAAGAACCATGCTATCGCGTACATTGTAAATGGCTTTATACCCCAGTTGACGACAAGCGTCAGCAGCACCGGCTTGGGGTTTTTGCCGGCTTTCACTACCTCGGCAAAATCAATCTTGACCATTATCGGGTACATCATAAAGAAAAGGCATATCGCTATCGGTATAGAAACCTGCGCTACTGACAGGCTGTCAAGATACCTGGCAACCCCCGGAAAAAACCTTCCCAGCAGTATCCCTGCCACAATGCACAAGCCAACCCATAAAGTCAAATATTTTTCAAATATGCTGAGTTTTTTTTCTGCCTGCTGCATACCAACCTCCTGATTCCCCTTACAGTGCAATAAATCGCACCGCTACATTAATCCTTTTATTTTCCCTTCAATTTTATCTCTCACGTTCCTGAAAAATTCGATAGGTTTGCCGGCAGGGTCCGGTATATCCCATTCAATATGTTCTTTTGACGGAATAAAAGGGCATACATCCTTGCACCCCATTGTAACGACGATGTCAAATTTATCCACAGGAAGTTCTAAAAAACCCTTTGAAGATTGTCCCGATATGTCGATTCCCTTCTCCTGCATTACCTTTATTGCCATTTCATCTACCTTCCCCGAAGGTTTTGACCCGGCGCTGTAAACCTCTATTTTATCTTTCCCGTAGTGCTTCGCGAAACCCTCAGCCATCTGGCTCCTGCAGGAATTTTCAACACAGACGAATAATATTATCTTCAACATATCTCCTTGCGCGTAAGAATCTTTTCCATATCGATATTTCAGGCCCGGACCGAGTTTTTGCAATTAGACTATTCTGCCTTCTTCTATTCTTATATTGCGATTCGCTAATTTTGCCAAATCCGGATTATGCGTTATAAATACCACTGTTTTCCCTTCATTATTTATTTCTTTTAAAATTTTAAGTATATCATTCGCTGTTTGCGGATCAAGGTTACCCGTAGGTTCATCTGCCAACAGCATAGAGGGATTTTTTATCAGCGCTCTTGCTATAGCCACTCTTTGCTGCTGTCCAATACTAAGTTCATTAGGAAGGTGTTTAATGCGATTCGACAATTTCATCTTGTCCAATATACCAATAATCCTTTTCCTGTCAACTTTTTCTTCTGCCAGATTCAGGGCAATAGCCACATTTTCATAAACTGTCAAATAGTTTATCAAATTAAAAGTCTGAAATATAAAACCTACCTCTTTTGCTCTCCACTGTGCCCTTTTATTTAATTCCCAGTTATAAATTGATTCATTGTTCCACATAACCTTTCCGTTATCAGGATGGCTCATTCCGCCCAATGCTAAAAGCAATGTGCTTTTTCCGCTTCCGCTTGGCCCGGAAATACTTATAAATTCCCCTTTTTTTATCTCAAAAGAAAAATCGTTTAAAGCACTCACTGTGCCGTGTTTATGATGGAATGTTTTGCTGGCATGCTCAATTTTCAACATATTTATTCCTCCTGCATAATAACGAATGGATCAACTTTTGTAGCCTTAATAACCGGCAGTATGCTTGCCACAACCGATATCAACATTGATAAAACCAAACTATATAATGCAAATATAGGCAAAGGTGAGACAGGGATCCCTGCCACTTTGGGGCCAAGCACAACAGCGATTATAGTGCCTATTAAATATCCTGTTATCCCGCCTATGGCGCCCAAGACAATTGATTTATATAAAAACAATTTCATGAGCCAATTATTATTCGCCCCCATAGCCATAAGAATGCCTATTTCCTTGCTGCGCTCATATACATCGGCAAACATATAATTGGCAATGCTTGCCCCTCCTATTAAAACAATCATTATTAAAACAATAATTGACAGCTTATTCATAAGCCTGTTTGTATTTAACTGCGTCTGCACAATTTGGGTTATAGTTACAACCCTTGCATCCGGCAGCAGCTTGTTAAGCTTCTGGATAAGGCCTTTAGAAATTTCTGCGCAGCAGCCAACGATTTCTATTGCATTTAATAACGAAGTTTTATTGCCCAGCTGCTGTACGGTATGCAGATGAGCAAATATTCTATTGTCATCTATTGTTCCCGAAACCGGCAATACTGCTTCTACGATAAAATCTTTATTTAGTATCTTGATTGTGCTGCCTTCTTTTGCTTCTAATGTTTTAGCCAGATCTGAACCAACCAGTATTTTGTTTTCACCCAAATCCTCAATGACTCTTTTTTTGGTTATATTCTTATTTGAGTCCGTTATTCCAGGTATAACAGCAGGTGTGCCGCAGCCCTCAGGCCTGGAAAATACTCCCAATGTTCCCTGCCATATTGTTTTTGATTTAAATTCATTTTTCGGCAAAATACCTGTCAGGATTGCTTTTTGCCCTTGTATTTCCACATGTAAATTAAGCTTTGGAGAAAGATTGTCTATTCCTTTTATGTCAGAATTTACTAAAACGTTAACATAATCCTCCGGTATCTCTTCTTCCTGAAAATCAGCACTGTAATAATCCTGTACCGATGCGGATTTGGGTAAGATCAAAACATTTGCTCCAAGAGTATCAAGTTCGCTCGATACGGCTTTTTCTGAAAAGTAAGTTATGTTTTTAATACCCACAATGGCAGCTATACCAAGCGTTATTGCGATCAGGCTTGAAAACAGTTGATTTCTGTGCTGGAACATTTCTTTTAATGCCAGTTTTTTCAGGTCCATAATTATTAACTCCTTTGTTTTATTATCATTATTTGCAACCGCCGCTTCCGCAACCACCGCCTGAACTGCATGCAGCAAGCGCCCCGAAGAGTGTTTCTTTGGTTACTTTTCCTGAAAAAACACCCGCTATTGTTCCCGGCGGAACTAAAAATACTACCGCCGCCTCGTTCTTATTTTCATCCAGTTTTATCTGAGAAATAAATTCCTTATTTTTGGCATCGCCCGGGTCCGCCATAATTATTTCAACATATCCCTTTAACTGCGGCTCATCCGAGAAATCACCGGCGGCTTTCGCAGATTCCATATTATATTTTGTATTTTTGTTCTGAAGCAGGACAAGCACGATTTTTCCTTCCTGCAGAGGTTTTAATATCCTTGTTGTAAGTTCCGGCACAAGGCAGCCGGCAAGTTGCTGTTTGCTTACTTCTTTTGGAAAACCGCCGGTGACAGCGCCATTCGGGGCTAACGAAAGAACTATCGGCAAGGGAGCCTTTAATATGCCGTATTTCGTGGCTACATCCTTCTCTTGTTCGTTTGCAGTGGATGCCCTGTATATCATTATCTTTTTTGAAGATTCCTTTTCAAATTCCTCTATAGTTCCCTTCATCGTATTAAACGACCCATCCTTGTCTTTATAAAACAATAAAAACAGGTATCGGCCGGTATTTCGCGCTAAACTTATTGCCTCTGCAGCTGTTTTAGGAGCAATGTTTTCCTGCGCAGGTAAAGTGTATGAAAAAAACAAAAAGGAAATTACCAAAAGAACCGCAACACTGATTGCTATTCCATTATTTTTTATAATACGCAGGCTTTTATTCATTACATGCCTCCTAGCAATATTTTTATGCTTTGTCCGGATTCTGCATAATTTTAATTCCACACTGCATTATTTTGTAATTGTTTCAAATATGTATATTTTCATTGGCCATCCACGGAATAATAACCGTTCTTTCAGAAAGACTGTTTGCTGTTTCCCTGATAAACGATAATTCGTGGAGACCTTTGGCGCATATCAAAGGGTCTTTTGACCCAGAAACAGCAAAATTCCGGTTTATAACCCACCCAAAAGGTTTAATACCCGCTCTTTGCAGGTCATTTTGCAGAAATTCGGCTTCGTGGGTCGGGGTTGCTTCAGCTAAAGAAATAATCACGATTTTCGTGAATTTTGGATTACGGATCCGGGGTAATAGTTCCCTGACATCCACTGAAAGGGTATCCGTCGATTTGGCAACTTCCCTATGATAAGATTCGGTTGCATCCAAAAGCAAAAGGGTGTGCCCCGTAGGCGCAGTATCAAGCACAATAAACTGATTTTCTCCCTTGGCTACCGTGCGCGCAAAGGCTTTAAATACTGCAATCTCTTCAATGCAGGGAGAACGCATTTCTTCTTTTAAAAGATCCATATCTTCTTTTGATAATTTACCCTTATTTTCATTTAAAACTTCGTCAACATATTTTCGAGTTTCTATTTTTGGGTTTATCTTATCAACGGAAAGATTGGCAATATCCGACTGAAGTACTTTGGATATATGCGCAGCAGGGTCGGTTGTTGATAACAGAACCTTGTGCCCGCGGCCGGCAAGCTGTACCGCTATCATAGCGGCGATCGTCGTTTTACCAACCCCTCCTTTTCCCATTGTCATAATAACCCCCGTGCCGTCTTTCTCAAGATTTTCTAAAAAATCCGGCCATTTGTAGGTATTGTTTAATGCCCCAGGAAGTTCGCTTTCAAGCCTATCCATAGCTTTAAAATCAACAATATCTTGTTGCCCTTCTGATATGCCGCGCAAAGCTTCTATTCCTATAACTCCGTGCGCTCTAAAATAAATAATTGTCGCATCAAGTTTCTTTATCGCGCCCGGCATATCTTGCATTGCAATTTCAGATCTCAATGAAAAGGCTTTGGCAACCTTGTCTTCTGATGGTGTTTTGAAAACGCCATTTATAATAAGCTTTTGATTGCGCAGGCCCAAAAATTTAAGCTCACTGCTTGCTCTTGCCGCTTCATCAAAACTCATTTTCTCCGGCCTTGACACCAAAACAAAAGTAGTCTTATCGGAATCTTTAAAATTATTCACCACTTTCTGATAAAGTTTTTGTTGTTCTTTCAAGCCCGATAAGGGTCCAAGGCAGGAACTGTTGGTTTTATTTGAAGCAATAAAATCATTCCATGCCGAAGGCAAATTTAAAAGGCGAAGCGTATGGCCGGTTGGCGCTGTATCCAATATAATGTGGTCATATTCAATATTAGATTCTTCATTGCCAATAAACTTTGAAAATTCATTAAAACCCGCGATTTCAACCGTACAAGCTCCTGAAAGTTGTTCCTCCATTTGCTTTATTGATTCCTCCGGCAAAATTCCTCTATATGGGTCGATTACCCGCTTCCGATATTCTTCGGCTGCCTTAATGGGATTTATGTTCATCGCATAAAGGTTGGGAACATTAGAAACGGCGGTCGGCTTTGATACCAATTTTGTTCCCAGGACTTCATCAAGGTTAGATGCGGGATCTGTGCTGATAAGCAGGACCTTTTTACCCGAATCAGCAAGCCCGACAGCAACAACACAAGAAGCGGAAGTTTTGCCAACGCCGCCTTTTCCGGTAAAAAATAAAAAGCGCGTGGCTTTCGATATCAGATTCTTCATCCGCAACACCCCCCATCACCGCAACAACCACCCTCATTGATAGTTTGCGGCTTATGCTCTACCCCAAAAACTTTTAAGAGTTCCTTTGCGGACGGAATTTTCCCGGACCATTTAAGTTCACCATTCACAAAAATAAACGGCAGAGCGTTTTGCCCTTTCCTTATAAGAAGCTCTTTAACTTTGAGATTTTCAATAAAAACCCGAGGTGTTTGGGCCATATTAAAACGCTCAACAATAACGCCGGAAAGAGACAATGTTCTTAAAGCATTGGCAAACTCTATCAGCTTTTTATCAACCTTCGTGCCGCAAACTCCGGTTGAACAGCACATTGGTGGATCATAAATTTCAATTTTCTTCACATATCCTCCTTGTTAAAATCGTTACTGGCTCACTGTATTTTTTACAAATTCATCCATGCCCTTATTACCGGCTGAACGGATGGCTTTGGCAAATTCAATAACTTCCTCGATATCCTTTTGCTCAATTTTAAACTTCTTTGCTTCGCTATAATGATATATAAAGCATTTCTGGCAATGACCGGCGACTGCCGCAGCGATACCAGTTAATTCCCTTATTTTTTCATCCATCAACCTCACCCCCTCTTAAAATTCTTACGGCTTTTGTGCTTTTTTTACAATATTTGGCAACAACCCAAAATATGCTTTATGGAATTATTTCCTGGTTGCTATTTTTTTTAATGGTTTTACAACACACTTTTTCATGTTTGTAATATCCTTCTTGAATAGGTTGTGTTTTGTTGTTAAATATTTTCTAAGATATTTATGGATGATTTTTTCCAGTTCGTTTCTGGGTTTAGTTAAAGAATAATATATCCATAAACCATCACGCCTATCCCGGACAAGCCCGGCGTTTTTCAGCACAGTTAAATGGCGAGATACCTTTGCCTGAATTAATTCTAAAGCCCATTCTAACTGACAGACACATAGTTCTTTTATTGATAACAGCAGCATGATCCTCAGGCGTGTTTCGTCTGATAAGCACCTAAATAAACTTAATTCATCTTTCATGTTTACCCCCCGCCTATATACCTATAAACGATTATACATACATAATATCACAATTTTTTTATTTTGTCAAGTTTTTTGTAAATAAAAACAAAAAAACTACTGCAAGAATAGTAGTTTTTGTTATCTTTATGCCGATAGGATTTATACTGAAAATTTACAGGGAACTACCAAAAGTAGGCTCACTTACTTGCCAAAAGCAGGCTCTTGTAAAGAACGGGAGCTAAAACTTCCTAATCCACCTCATTCCCCCCTTCCCGACCTTTCGGTACGGGATCCCGCATCAAAGCATCGAGATTGTAAAAGGGGGATTGAGGGGGATTTTAATGTGCCGCCTTCGGCGTAAGGGCCTTTTCCATTATCAAGCCGATAAAAATCGCGCTTGGAACCGTAAGCAATAACCGCAAACCGGTAAATTGCCATCCGAGGAATTTGATTTCAAACATGACCATAGGTATTTTTATGGCTGCCCAGGAACAAAGAAAGATCGCCACATTTGAAATACGCGCCCCCTTTTTTAATAAAGACGCGGCCACAGGAAAAGCAACGTAAAGGGGTCCTGCCGCGGCGGTACCTGCCAAAATTGCAACCCCGATACCGCTTATCCCGGAATCTTTTCCCAATAACCTTTCTATAATTTTCTTTGGGACCCAGGCATCCATAAGTCCCAGCAGTATAAGTATGGAAGGAAGGATCCCGAGCATTTCAAAAAAATAGTTCCCGGAAGTTTTCCATATTGAAATTGCCTTTCCCGGCTGCCACCTGTAGATCAGCAGTGTAAGAGCGGCAAGCCCGAAGAATATGCAATATTGCCCTAATAACTTTTTTTGCCGAGTAGACATCTCAATTTCCTAATCCCCCTTCTTCCCCCTTTACAAAAGGGGGATTGAGGGGGATTTCACAGTAATGCCCCCATTATCAGCGCTATCAGCAGGGCAAACCCAAAACTGAGGAGATTGCGCCATATAGTAAATTTCCTGCCCATCACTTCCATTTCCATCGGCATGGTGACTATCCCTACCATTACAAGGGTTGTTACAAATGCCGCTATTGCAGGTATTCCCGCTCCCTGGTGCAGCAAGGACGCTGCCAGCGGCGCTGCCACGAAGTGGGGGACGAGGAGTATTGATCCAATTATTGACGCGATAAGAACGCCCCAGAATCCCGCGCGCCTGCCGATAAGCGATGCTATAACATGCGGCGGCACAAAGGTCAGCAGGAACCCGATGATGACAATTATTATAAGCAGGAACGGAAGTATTCCCGCGGCTGTTTTGCCGGCAGTTTTAAGCGCAAGCAGGGTTTTTTCGCGGCTGGAAACAGCTGAAACTATTAGAAAAATTATGGCTATTAACGAAATTACAAAGCTAAACATTTTTACCCTCCGGAATCTGAACGCCGATTATCCGCACTCCTTTTTCTGTTTTCATAGAGAATTTCCCCGGTTCACTGATCAGCAGCTGGCCTTTTCTGATAACTTTTTTCTTTGAGTTAATCTGTATTCGTGCTTCTCCCCTGAGGCATAAAAATAGGACCCAGGACGGCATATCACAGGAAGGAATCTCTTTTCCCGGTAGCAATTGAATAATTCTTGTCTTGAAGTCTTTACAGGCGTATAACACGTTCTTTTCTCTTTCCTCATAAGGATACGCCTTTATTTTCTGAATATCGAAGATACGCATAGTCCTACCTCCATTTTAAAGAAATTCCCCGGGTACCTCGTAGCCCGCTGCCTGCAGGATGCGCAGCAGTTCTTTGCGTCTGTCCCGGAATTCAGCGCCGAAGAGCGGGCCGCATTTCATAATATTGAAATCTCCCGAAAGAATTTGGGTGATAACCGCAAGGCAGGTAGGGACCCCGCATTTACCGCAGTTCTCACCCGGGAGTAATTTATATATGTCAACTGCGCTAAGGGTTTTACGCCTTTCATATACCGGGGTAATTTTGTCTTTTTTTGCGAAAGTATCATTAACCAGGTCCTTAAACCACTCAAGGGTCCGGTGCGCATCGTTAATATCAGCCAATTTTCCTATTGCGATCTGACCCGCATAGGCGGTTATCAATCTTCCGCCCCGTTTTATTGTGACCGAAAGGCCGTTAGGATTGTATATTATCCCCGGCACCACGGCATTAAGGTATGGCATTATCCCGCTTATGTCATCTGAAAAATCCGCCCAGACGCGTATTAATACGGGGTCTGCAAGACAGGGCAGGGCATTGGTAATCGTAATGCTGTGAAGCAGCGCATCCATTTAACCGCCGTACTTCCTTACATTGGACTTGAGCCCTTCTACTTCAAACGCAGGCTTGCACCCGCCCTCTGACTGCCTTTCAATCTTTTTAACAGAGTCTTTTAGTAATTGCAGCGCAGCGTCTTTATCTCTGTCTATCACGATTCTCTGCACTTCCTGCCATTCCTTTTCTTCAAACGCAAGCACAAACTTTTTTTCCATTCTTTTCTCCAATAATGTTTTTTTAATATTTTATCAATATCAGCCTTCCGCGGATGCAGATCATACGTTTTCTTTATGCCTTTTTCGGTTACAACAATATATTCATCAATTTTTAATTTCAAATGCTCAAGGGCTTTCTTTGCGCATCCTACAGGGCAGCCGTCAATGGCTATTATATATTCTGCTGATTCCGCCCCTTTTACCATCCCCGGTATGTGCGAAACAGCGCCTACAAGACAATAAAGTTTTGCGGTACCCTGATCGTTAAGCCTGACTGCCGCATCGTTTGCTATCTGCCCCACGTTAGAACCGCCGCTGCATGCAAAAACCATTGCGCCGGCGCTCCCGCACGCGCATTTACTTGCCTTCATCTTTTGTTTAGCCACTTATTCCTTCTATTGCGACTTTTTATCGACCACGCTAACGAGCAACAAGGTTCTCGCAGAGGTTCTTATCTGCTTGTTAGAACAAGATATATCCCGCCCAGAATTACCAGTATCCCGCAGATTTTTTTTGCGATGATCGTTCCCTTTGATTTTTCATTCCAGTTTAAAAGGCGCTGGACCATTTCAGCGCTTGTCCCGGCAAGGACTATCACAGAGCAATGCCCTATCCCGTAGGCAAGAAGCAGGGATATGCCATAAGCAAGCCTGGTTGCCGCAAGCTTGAATGTAATGCTGAGCATCGGCGCCATATAAGCAAAAGTGCAGGGACCCAGGGCTATGCCGAAAATAAGCCCTAAAAGAAAGGCGCCAAGCATTCCCTTGCCTTTGAATTTACTCCCGCTTGGCCCTGACCAGGGCATCGGGATCACGTCAAGAAGATGAAGCCCCACAAGAAAGAAAATCACGGCAACAAAATAATTTCCGTATTTTCCCACATCTCCCATCATCCTGCCCAGCATTGCGGTCACAAACCCGACAATTGCAATGCTTGCAAGGATGCCCGATGCAAAAAGCAGAGATATCCAGAATGCCCTGCGCGTTGGAATCCTGCCCTGCTCGTCAATAAATCCGACAATAAGAGGTATGCTGGCAAGGTGGCAGGGGCTGAGGATTATGCTCAATACCCCCCAGATAAAAGAAGCGGACAATGCAATGGCGGGCGATGATCCAACTGCCTTGGTAAGCCATCCGAATAGAGCCATCATTGTTATTTTACCCCCTTCTCCTTTAGAACTTCAATTAATTCTTCTTTGGGAAAAAAACCCTCGTGCCTGAAATATTCCTTGCCGTTTTCGTCAAGAAAGACCTGTGTCGGGATAACGCGGATTTTGTATTTCTCGGCATAGGGCCTGCCGTCCGGCTCCCAGACATCGTAAAAAATAACCCTTACCTGATCTTTGTACTCTTTTTCTATTTCCTTCATTATCGGCTGCATCATCTTGCAGGGAATGCATCCCACAGAACCCAGTTCCACGAAGGTAACCTTTATTTTGGGCGCAACCGGAGTTTCATCCGCGGTTTTTTTAACCGTTTTTTGCTGCAGGTCTTTTGCTGCAACTGTTTTGGTTTCCGGTTTGGAGGCCTTGGAGCTTTTCGCCTGAGCCGCAAACAAACCGTTAGGCATAAAACAAATTATGCACAGCCCGCAGAAAATGAAAATGAGCTTTCTAAATTCGTGTTGAGCAGACATTTCAACCTCCTCAGAGTAAACTCTGCCATTACATTTATTGTGCGACGAAACGTCGCACCGCTACAAATCCCCCTTCTTCCCCCTTCCTTTATCCCTCCCCACAAGTCCGATGAACTCTCCGAAGAGTCCGTATACTCCGTCCTTTCGGAGTCATCGGACCGAAGAGTCATGCGGACTCCTTCGGAGCGGGGGAGGGAAGGGCGGGGGTTATTTTTTCTCTTCAAGCCACTTTTTAATCTCATCCACACTTGGGATTTTTCCCGAAGCCTTGACCTCGCCTTCAATGGCAATCGCCGGCGTGAGCATAACTCCTCGCTTCATTATTTCATTTATTTCCTGCACCTTTACAATTTCAACATCAATACCCAATTCTTTTACTGCCGCTTCCGCGTTTTCAGTTACTTTCTTGCACTTCGGGCAGCCTGTTCCGAGTATCTCAATTTTCACTGTTCCTCCTTTTTCATTTTTATAGTTATGTCTTTCAGGAGCGCAAGGTTCGCAGCTACCTGCATTGTTTTGAAAATTCCGACAGGGACCGCACAGCCGGAACAGCAGCCCGTAAGGTTTTTTCTTATTATGCCGTATAATTTTCCTTCAAATCCTTCTTTTATTTCGTTATACGCGTCCACTTCAGTCAATTCCTTTGCCAGTTTTCCTATTTTTTCGCAGTCCGTGACAATATTAAAGCTTACATTCTGCGTATCTTCCGAATTTGCAGTTACTTCGGTTTTAAAACCGCATACCCCTGCTTCTATATTTGTTTTAACCTTAGCCATATTTTCTCCTTATTAAACCACTTTACTTTTTATCTACCGGATTAATCCGAAAACCATGCCGGCAAAGGTTGACATAATTACCACAAGGCACACATACACGATAGTTTTTTTCGCGCCCATTATCTTTCCCAGGGCAAGCATGCTGGGCAGGCTCAAGGTAGGTCCTGCAAGCAGGAGGGCAAGCACCGGCCCTTTACCCATCCCCATTTCCATAAACGCTTTTATTATCGGCACTTCTGTAAGGGTGGCAAAATACATAAAAGCGCCGAATACCGACGCGATGAAGTTGGCAATGAAACTATTACCCCCCACAAGCCTGCCAACTATTTCCTGGGGGATCAGGACTTTCAGCATTCCGGCGATAAATACTCCGGCTAAAAGCCACGGGGTTACCATTTTGACAAAGTTCCATGTGGCAGAAAACCATTGTTTTATTTCTTTTTTTGTGAACCACTTATATAAAATAAGGAAAAGGGCAATGAGTGAAATCGCAGCCAATATCCAGTTTTTCCCCGCGCCGAAAATAAGTATGCAGACAAGCGAGGCGAAATAAGCAATGGTGATCCATCCGCTTTTGACCGCCGAATCTTCAGGCATTATAACAGCAGGCGCTTCTTTCTTTTTCTCATTCCTGAAGAAGAACGCCATCAATAATCCTATAATAATGGAAAAAGATACTGCTCCTATTGCCCTGGCAAGGCCTATGTCAAATCCCAGCAACCTTGCCGAATAAACAATAGCAAGGATGTTTATCGCTGGCCCTGAATAAAGAAAAGCTATTGCAGGCCCAAGTCCTGCGCCCATGGTGTATATACCCGCAAACAACGGAAGCACCGTGCAGGAACAAACTGCAAGGATCGTGCCGGACACAGAAGCAACCCCGTAAGACTTAATTTTGTTCGTCTTGGGCCCAAAATAACGCATAACCGACGCCTGTGAAACAAAAACCGATATCGCGCCCGCTATGAAAAAAGCAGGGATAAGGCAGGTAAGCACGTGCGCAGAAAGATATTCAAGTATTGCCTGGAATCCCGCAGATAAAAGTTTTGCCAGCATAAATCCTCCTTAATCCGTCTATTATATAAATGAGGAAATATTACTTATGGGGCTTTGCTTTACTTAGTTTAACCGCTTTCTTCAATCTTTTACTGTCTTCAATAATTATGT
>MNUP01000132.1 GCA_001871075.1 Candidatus Desantisbacteria bacterium CG1_02_49_89 | reverse complement strand
TGGCACAGATCTTACTTTTTCGGTTAATAATATTACAAAAAACAAAATTCCTGTCACTGAATTTACGCACTGGTTTACACAGAAAAGATCAGTGGAAATCAGTGTCAAAATTATCATGGCTTTATCGCGTAAAGCATGAAACTTTCGCCGATGCCAGCCGCGGAAGCAGCGGCGTTAAACAGTTTCACCAGCGAGTTCTTCAGGCATGAGGATGTCCAGCCGCCCCTCAGCGCTTCCCGGACTTTTTCGGTCTTGACCGCCCGCAGGCCCGACCTTTCCACAACGCCGGTAAGATTTCCCGGGTCAAAGTGAAAAAGCTGGGCGGGAATGTGCAGAAGCGCCCTGGAGCGTCCCGTGAAAGAAAAGATCCCTGCCATCCTGAAAAGCCCTGCCGGATGGTCCGGTGTCTTTATGACAAGGGCTCCTCCGTTCTTCAGAAGGGCTTTTGCCTTGTTTATGTACCCGGCAGGATCAGTGACGTGTGCAAGAACATCCATCATGGTGACCATTTCAAAAGAACTGTCTTTAAGTCCTTCACAGCCGGCGTAAACCCTGAAACCTTTTTTCCCGGCGTATTCGCGCGCGAAATCCGAAATTTCGGTCCCTTCGGCTTCCCAGCCCTTTTCCTTCGCGGCTTCAAGAAAAAAACCCACCCCGCATCCGATATCCAGAAGCCTTCCGCGTGCCGCGGCCGGGCTTCTCTTTACGGAAAGAACGTCTTCGGCCGCCTTAAGCCTTCCCCTGAAATATTCCTTTCTTTTTTCCTCAAAGCTCAGGTACCACCTTCGGTAATAATCCCCGGTGTATATGTCCCGCAGCTGTTTTTCTCCGGGCTGCGGGCTCACCCATACCACTCCGCATTTGCCGCAGCGAAGCGCCTCGTATTGCCCGTCACCCCACACCTTAGCGCCTTTCGTCCCGCAAAAATTGCAATTTTCTGT
This sequence comes from Candidatus Desantisbacteria bacterium CG1_02_49_89, assembly GCA_001871075.1. Classification (GTDB taxonomy): domain Bacteria; phylum Desantisbacteria; class UBA1551; order UBA1551; family UBA1551; genus UBA1551. Next base: position 7,778 of record MNUP01000132.1, on the reverse strand, counting down.
TTTCAACTTTTAACCTTTAACCTTTTCCGCCCGTCTTTCAGCGGGCGAGACCTCGCCCCGATCTTATCGGGGCGGGAACTTTTAACTTCATATCCATGTCACCTGCCTTTCAGCCATGAATAAACGCCCCACAGCTTCAGCCTGAACTGCAGCATATCCGTGTGGCGGTAAATTCCGATCCTTTTCAGGCACAGTATGTCTTCGCCTATCCCGCGCCTCGGGGGTGTTACAACCGCCGATGAGTATTTGCATTCCCTTACAAGCTGCTTGACCGCTTCATTGACATCCCCGTAAGGATAGCAAAAACAGGAGCAGGGCTTTCCCAGCCTGCTTTCGATCTCCTGCCTTGATCTCAATATTTCTTCCTTAGCCTCTTCTGGCCGGATCCGGGTCAGGCGCGGATGGGTAACCGTATGCCCGCCGAAAGAGATGCCGCCCCCGCTCATTTCCCTTGCTTCGTCCCACGAAAGAAAATTCTCCGTGTCCATGAATGAGGTCGTCAGGAAAATGGTTGCGGGCAATCCCATTTTTTTCAGCACCGGGTAGGCATTGCTGAAATTATCCTTGTGCCCGTCGTCGAATGTGATCGCCGCCGTTTTTTTCTCAGGATAACGGTTGCGAAGTATCCTTCCCGCAATGTCCTCCGCGCTTTCCACCGTGTAACCGCCTGCCAGCAGGCATTCCAGCTGCCTTTTGAAATTTTCAGGTGGCACGTCCAGGACGCCTGCACCCGAGTCATTGATCCTGTGGTACGCGAGTATGACTATATTTTTCATTTTAAGACCTTAACCACGAATTTCACGAATTTCACAAATTTTAAAAGCTCAAAAAAGCTTACCTCGTTCTTATACTTAATTAGTGCAATTCGATTGATTCGTAGTTGCCTGTTAAGAAACCACGAATTTCTACCTTACGATTCTTTTATATTCCAACGAAGGCGAACCATAGTTTATAATTATGCCCAATTTTAAACCTGTAGCTTTTAAATAATTGTGCATTTGCGCTTCCTCGATTTCCGTTATTACTTTTACAGCCTTATTTTCTACAAGGATTTTATCCTCTATCATATAATCAACCCTGAACTCTTTTGCTAATTTTTCCCCTTTATAAAATATCCTCAGGTCCTTTTGATATTCAAATCTCAGATTGATCCTTTTTAATTCAATGCCGAAGGCTTCATCATAAACAGACTCAAGAAAACCCGGACCCAAATTTATATGAACTTCCATAGCTGCGCCTATCACTTTATAGCTCAGCTCTTTATATACTATGTTCTTGTTTTTAGCAATTCGCGTAAGCTGAAAAAGTCGTCGTTGCATTATTTTATACACCTTAACCACGAATTAATCTAATTTCACGAAGTAAATCTTCTCCATTGCCTAATTCGAGTAATTCGTGAAATTCGTGGTTGCGTTAGTTTTTTAATAGTACTTTAACCACGAATTAATCTAATTTCACGAAATTAAAAACTTGAAAGGTCCTGCCTTGTTCTCATGCTTATTTCGTGTAATTCGAGTAATTCGTGGTTATATTTATTTCGCATCTATAAAAACCTGGTGCCACAGCTCAAGGTTCAGGAGCGCCCAGATCCTGGTCGTATGGTCAGCGGTCCCGGAGGCGTGCTCGTCCAGCAGCTGTTTCACGTATTCCGTCCTGAAATAGCCCCTGCGCTTCGCGCTTTCCCCAAGCAGTATGCCGCGCGCGTAATCCTTAAGGTCTTTTTTGAACCAGTGCGTTATGGGCACGCCGAACCCCATTTTCTTCCTGTAAAGGACCTCTTTAGGCAGGTATTTCTCAAGCGCCTTCTTGAAAACGTATTTCGTGGTAAAGCCGTTAAGCTTGAAGCCCGGGGGCAGGCTTGCCGTGAACTCCATGAACCTGTGGTCAAGAAGGGGCGCCCTTGTTTCAAGCGAATTCGCGGAAGCGGCTATGTCCATCTTGACGCAGAGGCAGTCAGGCAAATACGTTATTATGTCGCTGCCTATGATCCTTTCGACAATATTATCTGCCTTCACCCTTGAACAGGCATCCGCAAGCAGGTCTATTGAATCCATTCCCGCAAGCTCTTTTTTCAGCGTGTCGGAATACAGCTTTTCCTTGTAATCGTTGGGGAAGACCGTCATGAACCTGGCGTACCTTCTTTCCGGGCTCATGCCTGAAGCCTGCGCGGCCCACTTTACCTTCCTCCAGAACGCGCTGCGGGACGCCTGCGATCCCGCTATCCTGCTGATCCAGTTCTTTTTAAACCCGGGCAGTATATTATACAGCCCTGCAACTGTATCGACAAGCTTCCTCTGCTGGTACCTGGGATACCCGGCGAAATTCTCGTCCCCCCCGTCCCCGTTGAGCGCGACCGTAACGTGCTCCCTGGTCATCTTCGAAACGCAGTAAGTCGGGATGGCGCTGGAGTCCGCGTAGGGCTCGTTGTAATACCAGACCAGCTTCGGGAGCAGCTCCGGGACATTCGGGGACTTCACTATGAGCTCCTTGTGGTCTGTCCCGTACATTTTTGAGACCATCCTGGCGTATTTCAACTCGGAGAAATCCTGCTCTTCAAAACCTATTGAAAAAGTCTTGACAGGCTTCGGCATGAGCTCCGACATCATCGCCACCACTGCGCTTGAATCTATGCCGCCGCTGAGGAAAGCACCGAGCGGCACGTCGCTGACAAGCCTCATCTTCGTTGATTCCCTGAACTCGCCGATTATCCTTTCCTGCGCTTCGGCAGGGCTTATCTTTATTTTAGCGCCGTAATCAAGCTCCCAGTATTTCTCGACCTTCGCGCTCCCTTTCTCCCAGACAAGCATGTGCGCGGCTGGCAGCTTGGAAATGCCCCTGAAGATCGAGATCGGGGACGGCACGTACTGGTAGGTCAGGAAATGGTGCATCGCGGTAAGGTTCACCTCCCTGCTTATCCCGGGGACCTCAAGTATCGATTTTATCTCGGACGCGAAAATAAGCCTGCCCGGGGCCAGCGCGTAGCAGACGGGCTTCTTGCCGATCCTGTCCCTTACAAGGACCAGGCGTTCTTCCTTCTCGTCCCACAGCGCTATGCCGAACATACCCCGCAGGAACCTGACGAAGCCGGTCCCGTGCTCCTCGTAAAGGTGCACTATCACTTCCGTGTCGGTCCGGGTCTTGAACCTGTGCCCTTTTTTCTCAAGCCCTTCCCTCAGCTCCATGAAATTGTATATCTCGCCGTTGTAGGCAACCCAGATGGTATCATCCTCGTTGGAAATGGGCTGCCGCCCGGTATTGAGGTCTATGACGGCCAGCCTCCTGTGACCCAGGCCCAGCCTCACCCCGTCTTTCCTTTTTATGTATATGCCCTGGTCATCAGGCCCGCGGTGCTGGAGCACCGCGCACATTTTTTTCAAAAGCTCCTCGGTTATTATGCTTCCCGAGCCGAATTCAAGGATCCCGCAAAACCCGCACATATATCCTCCGCTGTTCCTCAATTCTCCCATTTTACCAGTCCCTCCTCATTGAGAAACTGCTGCCCGCATTTAAAAATCAGCGCGCTGTTTTTTGCAGTTCAGCGCTGTAGATCGCCTCGGTCATGCTTATCATTTTTGAAAGCTTAAAATTTTCTTCCACGCGCTGCCTTGCCGCGGCGCCCATTTCCGCGCAAAGCGCCGGACCCTTCAAAAGCACAAGCACCTTTTCGGCCAGGCCTTTTTCGTCGGAAACAGGGACCACAAAACCCGTCCTGCCGTCCTCCACCACTTCTCCCGCCCCGCCGACATTTAAGGTGACCGCCGGTTTTGCGGCGGCGCCGGCTTCGATAAGCACGTTCGGAAGCCCTTCCCATAATGACGTTAGGACCACTACGTCCATCGCGCTCAGGACCAGCGGCATGTCATTCCTGTAGCCGAGTATCCTCAGGTTCTTTTTCACTCCCAGGGACCCTGCAAGCGCTTCGACCCCGCCCCTCATTTCACCGTCCCCGGCAATAACAAACTGCGCGCTTTTTTCCTTCAGTACCGCTGCGGCCAGCCTTACAAAAACAAAAGGGTCTTTCTCCCTGCAAAGCCTGCCCGCAAAACCGACCGCAGGCGCTAAAGGGTCAAGTCCCAGCATTTTCTTTGCCTGCGACGGACCAGGCAGGGACCCATACAGGGAAGTGTCGATGCCGTTGGGGACAACCTCGATCTTCTTCTCGCTGATACCTCTGGATCCTATGAATTTCTTCACTATCAGAGAATTGACGATAATTTTTTTCGTAAAGAGCGATAGTTTCCAGTCTATAAGGAATTCAAACCATCCCTTCCAGTAATCGGTGCTCCTTTCGCTGGAAATGATGACCGGCACGCCCGCGAACATCGCGGCGATCCTGCCCCAGGTATTGGATGTCCACAGGAACGTGTGGACTATCCCGGGCTTTTCCCGCCTTATTATCCCTGCCAGTTTGAATAAAAAGCCGAAATCCAGCTTGCCTTTCTTCCCTGCCTCGATCACCCTGATGCCGCGATCCCGCAGGTCCTTTTCAACCGGGCCGCTGCGCGTAAGGCAGCACACAACCGGTTCGTATTTCTTCCTGTCAAGCCCTTTCGCAAGCTCGAAAAGCTGCTTTTCGGTCCCGCCGATATCAAGCGTGGCTATAATATAAAGTATTTTTATTTTATCCATCTTAGTCTTTCAGCCTGTATTTAATACGGGATCTCCGCTCTTTTTCAGGATCGCTTCCCGCTTTTCTTAAAAAGGTATTCTATGCACGCTTCCCCGGTACCGAGGCCGGCCAGTTCAAGGCCCAGTTTTTCCCTGCAGAATTTCAGGACCTCCTCGATCTTCGCGTGTTCGTACGGGTAACCGCCAAGCCAGTCTTTTACGTCGGTGAAATAAGACATGCCTCTTTTTTGTTTGTATTCCAGAATGTATTTCAGCGGGTCTTTGGAGCGCATGAAATACGGTATTATGAGATGCCTCCACATATACCACTGCTCCATGAAAGCCTTGCCGGCTGATGAAGCCGTATTGTACCTTTTCTTTATCCTGACCCAGTAATCCGACTTCGGCGTTGTCACGTACAGCGCCACGTAAAAAATACCGTTATCCTTAATGAACCTTGACGCGTTTTCCACTGCCTTCCACATATTCCCCGTATGGTGCAGCACCCCCCAGGAATACACGATATCAGCCAGGCTTATGCCTGAAAGGAATTTTTCATCCAGTATTGAGCCTGAAAGGACATCCCATGTTTCAGGACTGCCGGACATTTCCCTGACCCTGCGGGTGGTTTCGACCGAATACGGGTCCACGTCAAAGCTTATGACCTTCGCGGCGCCGGCTTTCAGGGCCGCAAGCGAATGTATCCCGCTCCCGCAGCCTATATCGAGAAAGGACCTGCCTTTAAGGTCGGGAATTTCCAAGAAATCCAGGATATGCTTTTTCGCGGCCTCAACCCTTTCCTCAGTCAGGTAGTTCTTAATGAACTGGTCCCAGTTCCTGCCGAATGAAAATTCAGTCATGGATACTCCTGGCTCATAGCTCATAGCTCATTGCTCATGGCTAAAAATTAAAAGCTAATAGCTCATAGCAAAAACAAAAGACTAAGAGCTTTTTATTGAGTTTATCAAACCTGTCAGCATTTTCCCTATTATATTTCCGTCATTATAAAATTTATCATACTGGTCTTCGGCAACCCACCTTCTTCTTTTAAAAATCTCCATTAAAGCAACGGATTCAAACAGGGAACCTCTGGCAATATAAAGAAACTTTGCAAATTCTTTCTTTGAAAACCTGCCCTTTCCCTCTGCGATATTCATTGCTATTGAAGTAACTGACGATTCCAGCTGTTCGATCAGCCTATAATGTTTCCTGTCTGTCTCAAGTTTATCGATTATATCAATAACAGTATCAGCAAAAGTAATTGCCTTTTGCCAGACCTCTAAATTTTCAAAACTAAAATGTATTTCTCTCTTCGCCACCGTACCCTCTTGTTTTTACCATCAGCCATCTTTTATCAGTTTGACTATGAGCTATGAGCCATGAGCTATCTTTTATCAGTTTGACTATGAGCTATGAGCTATGAGCCATGAGCTCTTCTTTTATATACTATCATAAGCGGGTTCGGCGACGGCCAGTCCCAGGGCTGGTCTTTGCCGGAAACAAGGGTGATCCCGAAAAGCCGCGGCCTCTGCTCGAACCTTTTTATCTCTTCGTATCCCGAAATGAAATCCCGCACAACCGGGAAACTCACCCCCCTCATCCATTGGAACTCGTTGATATAATAGTATTCGGGCCTTTCTTTTTCCAGTATCTTGCTGTCCCTTGCGGTTACAACGATCCTGTACCTGAAAGGATTGATCGGAGGGGTCCTCCACGGAGAAGGTGTTTCCAGCATGCCTACAGAACTGCCTTTCGGTATCTCTTTATCAATCCACCTGCCTGCCTGCGTCCTTATATTCACGCCCGCGAATATCCTGTCGTATGAAACGTCCAGCGCGAAAGTATAAAGCGCGATCGCGGCAATGAACGCCGAAAACGCTATTCTTTTGCCCGGAAAGCCGCCTTCCCTTCCCAGCATCGCGGCCGCCGGCATTAACATGAAAGGCACAAGCGGAAGGCCGTAATGCGCGTAATACGTGGTGCTGGAACTGATGTAGATATAGAGCGGCACGGTAAGCGCGAGGAAAAATATATCCTCGGCCGTATGCCTTGCGGCGGCAAAAACCAGGCCTGCCGCGACGGCTATCCAGATGAGCCAGCCGAACTGGTACGGAAGCACTTTTACAAAATGATACGCCCAGTTACGCGGCGAATACTCCGATCTCCACCACTGCTTCGCGTGCCGGAATTCGGCGATCATTGTTTTCAGGGATATCACGTAATAAGGATTGACCGCCAGGAAACACGCGAGGAAAAGGCACAGGGAAATAAGTATCTTCTTTGAGAATATCTTTTTAAGCGAAAGCAGGATGCCATTCCCTTCCTTGACGCTTCTCAGGAAATGCGCCAAAGGCACACCAAGCAGCACGTACCCGTAATGGATGAGGGCTCCCGAAGCAAGGCCGGCAAAGACCCCTGAAAGAATATAATACCTGAACCTACCTGTTTTGTATATCTGCGCGCAGAAATACAGCGAAAGGTTCAGCCAAAAAAGCGTGAAAGCGAATGGACTAAGGTAGTGGCTCCATAGAACGACCCCGGGAGTTAGACAGAAGAACAGCGCGGCTATCAGGCCGGTCTTCCTGTTGAAGAGCAGGGCGCCGATCATATACATCAGGTAGACCGCAAGGCTCGCGAATATTGCGCTGTAGGCCCTCGCCGCGATAAAGATCTTTCCCATTTCCGAGGGGTTGATAAAATAGTAAGCGGAATTTGACTGCACTGTGACCAGCTTGAATACAGAAAGCATTTTAAGGAAAGCTCCCAGTCCGTAAAGGTAAAAACCGCCGTAGAAATACATACGCGGGTTCAGATCGAGTTTCCCGGGTTTCATGCCGCTGAGGCTCACGAGCGGCCTTTGCTCGTCTCCCCCGTAAGAACGTATCAGGAAAGAACGCGCCCCGTCGAGCTGGGAGCGCGGTATATGAACGGTTTTTCCTTTCATGTCAAGCCCTATGCTTTTTTCCTCATACTTCTGCTCCTGGAGAGGGCTTTCCAGCTGGCTGCGGATATCATCCCTGCTTTCCTTCATTATCCCGGATATCCCAGAAATTATTTCCCTGCTGCCGAACACAAGGCTTATCCTTTCGTCATCAGGCACGCCCCAGTTTATCCCCCATATATTAAGGAAGAGCGAAAGGACCACCAGAAGAACAGCCCAGAAATTGAAT
>MNUP01000066.1 GCA_001871075.1 Candidatus Desantisbacteria bacterium CG1_02_49_89 | reverse complement strand
AAAAATATTGAGTCTTAGAGTCTGGGAGTCATCCCGACTTTATGTCGGGATCTGGAGTCTAGTGTGGTGTCACATAAATCCCTTGACATTTGATTCTGCTTTGAGTTGTCATTGCGAGCGACCAAAGGGAGCGTGGCAATCTCGATTTTTAGGTCGAGATTGCTTCGTCGTTAACACTCCTCGCAAAGCCCAAATGTAAAGATCTGTTAGAGACACCACACTAGGAGTTAAAAGCCTTGACCCCTAGACTCCTAGACCCCAAGACTCCTAGACCCTTAGACTCCCAGACCCCAAGACTCCTAGACCCTTAGACTCCCAGACCCTTTAGTTCTTATTCAAATAGTTCATAAAACTCTGGATCATCCTTGAAACCGTCTCGACCTTTTCATATAAATCTCTAAATTCTTCCCTGGTTATATATTCCATATCCAGCGCGGCATAAAGATGGCAGTGCACCTCAGCGGCTGAACCGTGCGCCATGTTAAGGAAATTAGACATCTCTTTATCTGTTCTCCTTCCGAAACCTTCCGCAATATTGGTCATTATAGAACCCGAAGCCCTGCGTATCTGGTCACGTAAAAAGAAGTCCTTAAAGAACAATGGCTTCTTTATGATTTTATTTATTTCTTTGTTCAGCTCTCTTGCCTTCTGCCAGGCCTGCATGTCCTCAAATCTTTCTATTTTTCCCATCAGTTACTCCTCGACTCCCAGACTCCCAGACCCCTAGACTCCAGATCCCGACAGTTATTTTGTCGGGATAACTGTCATTTGAAGACCTTAACGTCCGGCCGCAGCTTTAGTATAACTTCCATCACAAGGTTGGTCATTGTGTACGGCTCTGTCTCCGGAACGTATGCTGACGGGTGCTTATACCAGCTCTGGATTATATAGTAGTCCGGAATACTGCCGGTTGAACAGTAGAGATCTACAAAATCCAGCGTTTCCTTGAAATAGAGTTCATCCGAACCTGAACCTTCGCTGCCCGCCCTTTCGGAATTGAAAATAAGCCCGAACTCAAGCTTGTTCTGTTTGCAGAAATCCTGCAAATCGCGCAGGCGCTGGACCCAGTCAACCCCGGTTGTTACGGAAGGCTGGTTCGAGAAATGCTGGCCTGTGGCGTAGTCGTAGGGGTTGTCAACCGTGATCCCTTTCAGCGGGATGCCTGCCGCGGCTGTCTTTTTAATAACGGTTTCCAGCTCAGCCTTCGCGTCGTAATAGCCCTTTTCTCCCTCTCCGGTAAAATCCCAGGCATGGTACGCGGGATAATCCGCCCACCCGTAATTCGGGAAATTTGTCAGGAAACAGAACTCTATATCCGGTATCTTGTCGCGCCACAGCTTCATCACTTCTACAAGCTGGTCAGAAGCGGATCCAAGCGTGTGAAAATCCGCCTTCGTTTCCCTGCCGTTAACCGTCTGGTATATCAGTCTTGTTATCGGGTGGTCCATGTCCAGGTATTTTATTTTCCCGCCTGCTCCGCCTTCCTCAACGGGCTTTATATACCTCTTCACTTTCGCAAATTCATCCTGAAAAGAGAGCTTGGCGGTATTTTTGCCGGCGCTTGAGCGCCAATCGCACAACCCCGCGCATTCCACCGCGACCTCTATCCTGTTTGCCGCGCACAACTCCGCGAATTTGCGCAGGTCCTCGATCCTGACCTTTGGTATTTCGTCTATATAGACCTTGATCACCTTGCAGTAAGCCTGCACGAACCTCCAGGTCCTCTGGTCCACAGCCGCAAGCTCCGCGAAATTCCCCTTGCACATCCACACCCTGGGTTCAATTTTTGATACCGCCGCGCCTTGCGCCATAGCACTGACTCCTGCCAGAAGGAATATAAATAAAATCGCTGATAGATTTTTCTTCATTAGACTTCTTCCCTGACTTTATTAGTCATGAGTAACGCAAGGCTTCAGCCTTGCTTATCCTATCAGGGCTGAAGCCCTGAGTTACCCCGAAGGGATCTCCCAAAGGGATCCCCTTGGGACCTTCGGGACAATAATATTCCTTGTTATTGCTCTGACACTCTGATACTTTGATACTCTGATACTTTATTTACTAAGCGAGGCGATCGCGTTCTCCATCGTCTTTTCAAGGTCATTCGCAAGCGCCTTGTTGTTATCAATCACGTTCTTCTGCTCCCACCAGTCCTGTTTCAGGTCAAACAGTTCAGAAGGCTTGCTTTTGTCAATGTAAAGGTGATAGCTCCAATCATCTCCCCTTATTGTGTGGGACTGGAAAGCGTGACCTATCAGCGCGAAATCCCTGATCTTAGGCACTTCGCCTTTCAAAAGGGGAAGCAGGCTTTTTCCGTCCATCGAGATTATTTTCTTCCCCATTACCTCATCCTGCGGGAACGTGCCTGTTTTTGCCGGAGCGAGGAAAGGAAGTTCAAGCGTTGCCGGGATCTTGAGCGCGTCCAGGACCGTAGGCATCAGATCTGTTGTCTGGACTATTGATCCTATCCTCTTACCTTTCCCGATTTCCGGATGATATATAACCCAGGGGATATGCACCAACTCGGTATAATTCCACGGAGCTGCCTTTCGTATTATCCCGTGCTCGCCGAATGGCTCACCGTGGTCAGTGGTGTGCATTATAACGCTGTTCTCAAAAAGACCGAGTTTGCGCGCGTGGTCCAGGAAGATCCCGACCCACTTGTCCACGAAGCTCACTTCCCCCGCATATAAAGCTTTGGTATGATTCACTTCTTCTTCGGTCATATATCCTTTCACAGGTCCGGGCACCGGGTCAATGATGTTCAGACCTTTATAACCCGGGTCATACATGCTCCAGAACGGCTCAGGCGGGTCCCAGGGCTCGTGCGGGTCAAAGCAGTCCACCCATAAAAACAGGTTATCCTTCTGCTTTTGAGTTATACGATCAAGCCAAAGCATCGCTTCTTTCATTACCTTTGGTATCTGATAGTCCTCTTCCTTTTTCCTGACCGAAATGTTGCGTATGTACTGCTCGGCGTGAGACCTCCACGTCGCGTCTGACGCATCGCCTCGCAAACGGTATAATTTTCTTATATCCACCTTTAATTTGGGGTCAACTATCCAGGGATCATATTCCTGGCCCCGCACCCACACAACCGTGTCGAATCCCCTGCCGCAGTTATAAACCGGCTTGTGCATGTGGTAAGTATCGCTGATCAGCGCGGAAGTATACCCGCGGCTGTATAAAACCTCCGCGAGCAGGTAATCCCAGTGGTCGAACTGCTGCCATCCCCTGAACGGGAAATTGGTCTTGCCTGTCCACCAGGTTGTGCGCGTGGGCATGGTCGGAAGGCTTTCGGAGAACGCCTTTTCAAAAGCCGTCCCTTCCTTCGCGAATTTGTCTATGTTCGGCGTTTTCGTCTTTCCGCCCAGGTAACCAACATAATCCGCCCTCATGCTATCGGTTACGATCACAATAATATTCACTGCAACCTCCTGTTTAGGAGTCGGCTCGCGTTGAAAAATATTGAGTCTTAGAGTCTGGGAGTCATCCCGACTTTATGTCGGGATCTGGAGTCTTGGAGTTAAAAGCCTTGACCCCTAGACTCCTAGACCCCAAGACTCCTCGACTCCCAGACCCCAAGACTCCTCGACTCCCAGACTCCCAGACCCCCAGACCCCTCGACTCCCAGACTTTATTTCAGGTTTCTGTCAAAGAAGCCGAATATTTTCGGAAATATCTCAGCCTCGTTAAACCCGTGTCCGCATCCCTTCATTACCATCAGCTCAGACCTGCCGCCCGCTTTTTTCAGCGCTTCGTCAAGCATTATGCTGTGGTTCAGGGGAACCAGATCGTCTAAGTCCCCGTGTATTATCAGGAACGGCGGCGCATTTTTCTTTATATGGGTTATGGGATTGGCCAAAACCGCAAGCTCCCTCTTCTGCTCTGCAGCTGCGCCGAAAAGCTTAGTGATAACCGCTTCGATGGCCGGTTTGTTCGCTTCGGGTATCTCCTTCCAGTTTAAAAAATCAGTCGGCCCGCACCAGTCGCATACCGCCTGCACACTGCTTGATGCCTGCTGACTGCCGCCGTTTCCCTCTAATTCCTTAATCCCGCCTGACGTTCCTAAAAGCGCAACAAGATGACCGCCCGCGGAAGCGCCCCAGACCCCAATGCGGTCAGGATTGATACCGTATTCCTTTGCTTTTGCGCGTAGAAACCTTACGGCGCATTTGCAGTCTTCTATCTGCGCGGGGAAAATCGCTTCCTGGCTGAACCTGTACTCAATGCTCGCACAGATATAGCCCTTATCGCAAAGAAGCGCGCTCCTGTATAACCCGTCTTCCTTATTCCCTGCCTCCCACCCGCCTCCGTGGATCCAGATAACCGCCGGCAGCGGCTTGCCAGTGAGATTTTTCGGCATCAACACGTGCATCCTGAGCTCCCGGTTACTGCCCGTGCCGTAAACAACATCTCTCATCCAGGTTATTCCTGCGCCTATTTCAGCCATTTCATCATCTCCTTGTCATTGCGACCGTAGAGTCATCAACCCAGCTCTGACTCGAAGGCCCCTGTATTAAATTCCGGTTTAATCGGAATTACAGGGGAGAGCGTAACGGCGAAGCAACCCCGCTACAAAAACGAGATTGCTTCGTCGTTTCACTTCTCGCAATGACACACCACGCTCGCAATTACAATTTACAGGTCCTTATGATATTTCTGAAGCCTTTTGACAAGCCCTTCAACCTGGTCAGCCCTGCCGGTCTTTTTCAGCCTGTCAATCATCCTGCGCAGCGAATACCATTTTAAAAACCCGACAGGGACCATCTGCTGCAGGTTGTCATCGTGCGGTCCGTGTTTATTCATCTGCTCTTCATGCCAGTCCGCAATTATTTCCTGCATTTCTTTTACGATCTGTGGATTTTTATCTGCGACATTCTGTGTCTGATGAACGTCGTTTTCCATATCGTGGAGCATATACGGTTCTTCAAACGGGTAGAAACCCGGGTGCAGTATTTTCGTGAAAAGCCATTTTTTCGTGCGGGCGCAGCGCATAAGGCTTCCGTGCCCGTGGTCCCACACAAGCGTTTCCCTTCCGGCAAACGGTTTTCCCTTTATGGCGTCAATAAAGGATCTGCCGTCCCATTTCCCGGGGACCGGAAAATCGTAAAGGTCGCACAGTGTCGGCGCCAGGTCAAGGTTGTAAACATATTCCGCGCACTTGCTTTTCTTCGTCACGCCCGGAATGCGGATCATAAGCGGAATATTGTGTATCGGTTCCGCGCCTACCCAGTGGTCCATGTACTGGCCCATCTCCCCGAAGCAGTCCCCGTGGTCGCTGCTTACTATAAAAACAGTGTCTTCGAGAACTCCCTGGCTTTCAAAAACATCCAGGAGTTCGCCGATATGCCTGTCAACAAAATTTATCGCCGCGTCATAACCGTCTATGAGCATTTTGAATTCTTCCCTGTTTGTAATTTTATCAGGCATTCCCTTAACAGGCGCCCTGTCTTCGTCCGGGTACCCGGTATACAGGTCAAGGGCTGTGCGCGGGCCGTAAATGCCCGTATTATCTTTGATCGCTTTTTCATCAGGCCAGTCAGGAGCAGGCTTATCAGCGAATTTCCGGTACTGCTTCTCATCCAGCCGGTAATGCGAGTGGATATCCCAGTAGTGGACGTGCAGGAAGTAATTGTCGTCTTTCGCGTGGACCTTCAACCATGGAAGGACCGCCCTGTTCACCTCGTCCGCTGTTTCCTGGCCCTGCTTGTTCGTGAACGTGTGCAGCTCGCTCCACCCGGAACAGAACCACCAGGCAGTGTGCCTATCCGCGAAACTTGAGAAGCTCACGGTCTTAACGCCGCGCAGGCGCAGCCAGCGCATAAGCATCGGCTTTGAAGGATCGTGCCAGAAGCTGTCCCCCGGATAATTGAACTTCTCGCCATAGCCGTGGTGGCCGATAACCCCGTTGTTTATTCCGAACCTTCCGGAAAAAAGAGCCGCCCTGGACGGGGCGCAGGGAGAATTGCTGGTATAGCAGCGGTTGAAAATAACCGCGTCCCCGGTGATCCTGTCCAGGCTGGGCGAAGTGTTCCTGAGGTACCCGTACTGGCTTAAATGGTCAGGCCTTAAGCAGTCCAGGTCGAAATAAACGATCCGCATCTTTTCTCCTGTAACAAGTATCTGGTTTAACTTCAATTATGAATTATGAGTTATGAATTATGAATTATGAATCAAAAGCGTGGAAATTTTAGTTTTGAGCTTTGAGCTATTTTTCAGCGGAGCGGAGGATCTTCACGCTCTCGACGATATCGCGCCTGTCCGCCGAACCGTATTCAAGATTTACTGAATTGCTATAACCGATGGCTCCCAGAGCGCTGATCAGCGGCCTGAAATCCAGGACGCCTTTTCCGATGGGCAGGTGGTCCACGGGATGGGTTTTTGTCTGGCCTGAGTGATCGTGCATGTGCACGTTGCCAAGAACGCCTTTACAGGTCTTTATGAAACCGGCAAGCAGCGGGGTCAGCTCGCCCGCGGTTTTATTACTTTTGGATATGTGGAAATTATAGAAATGGCCGACGTCCAGGGTCATACTCAGACGCGGGCTGTTTATTTCCCTTACTGTCTTCGCAAGCCATTCTTCGTCCCCGCCCATATTTTCAACAACCAGCGCTACCTTGCATCCTTCTGCTGTTTTTGACAGCCTTGCAAGTATGCCCTTAAAATCTTCGGTGCATCCTTCGGCGTGCAGGGTCGCGTAATCCAGCCTGAGCTCAGATGCTTTCTTAAGGCTGTCTTCAATGGTCTTAAAAGAAGCCGCGCGCACGCGCTCATCCGCGGAAACAAGCCTTATTCCCATTGAAGTCCACAGCAGGTGTCCCCCTTTTATCCTGTAATTCCTGCCGAATGCGATGATCTCCTTTTCCAGGGCTCCGTCAACTTCAGATATGAGCACCCTTGCCTTTAACCCGTCGGAAAAAAGCGCGGGATGGGAAAAATCTATCTCCACCGCTTCCAGGCCCGCTTCCTTCCTCCAGTATTCACAGTCTGCCATGCCCTGCCGAAGGTCCCTTCCGACCGTCACCGCTCCGAGCTGCACTCCGTAAATCATTACTTCTTCTCCTTGTCATTGCGAGGAACTTGCGACGAAGCAACCCCCCTGTCATTGCGAGCCCCGATATAAAATCGGGGCGAAGCAACCCCGTAACAAAATCTTGCCGCGCTCACATATCAAATCTCATTGTACAGGTCTTTCCATTTTTTGTTAAAGCTATTTATCATATCAATTTTCTTTCTTCTCGAACCACCTTTTATCTGTTTTTCTCTCGTGATTGCATCACGTATATCATTAAAAACTTCATGGTATACAAGTTTTACGGCATTATATTTCTTTGTAAACCCTTCGGCAAGTTTTTCTTTATGTTCACAAACTCTCCGTTTCAAATCATTGGTTACTCCCGTATAAAGAACGGTGTTTCCTTTGTTGGTCATTATATAAATATAATATTGGTTTTTCATATTGGGATTGCTTCCCCGCCATAAACATTGGCGGGTCGCAATGACACTGATAGACTTCTATCTTATTCTTTCAAGGAAAATGACCCAGTCCTGGAAAACCGGCATAACGCGCCAGGGATCGTTGCCCAGGGGCGGGACCCAGTCGCCGTTCTCATCCGCGTTCACTGGGCCGATGTCGGTGATCTCTCCGTTTACAGGATTGAAAAGAGCGGACTTGTACCTCACCCCGATCTCTAAGCCCCTGACCTCCGGAACTCCCCACGGCAGCGGGGAATAAACGACCCGCGCCTCTCCGGGTATTCCGGCAGCGTACGGCGCGCACGGGTTTTCCTTCGTCCAGGCCGGTTTTACCCATTCCGGGTGGGGCTCAAACCTCCACCACTCGAAACGCTCAAGGAATTTTTTCGCCAGCCCGAGTTGGCCTGATCCCGGCAGCTGATATGCGTCCTCCCAGGCGACATTTCCATAGGACATCCCGTGCGGCGAAGGGCCGTACGGTTTTCCTTTCGTGTTAACCTGCCAGACCCCGTTCGCCCCGTACGTGTGCCCGCATGAACCGTTCAGCACGCTCGCCCAGAACATAAGCCTCTGCACTTCCTGCCTGCATGCCTCGCCTATGCCTTCATAGCAAACCTCACCGACAAGCACCGGCATCACCGGTTCCCGCTTGTAAGCGTCAGTCACGCTTGTAACCGTGTTGCCCAGACTCTGCCTGTCAGAATGCCCTGTCTGCATCATTTCAAAATCCAGCACAGACGGGTCTTCAACCTGGTCCCTCGCGTTATTCGTGGGATGTATTGTTATAAGGTTATGGAACGGGTCAATTGAACGAACGTATCTCGCGAGCTCTGTCCATCCTTTTTTCTGGACCTCGATATCCTTTTCCTTGTCCTTGGACAAATAATACGGCATCGCGCCTTCACCGGCAAGGCACCACACGACCGGATACGCTCCATACCTGGCAACGATGTTGCGCCAGTGTTTCTTCATTTTTTCAATGCCCATCCAGGGAAGGAAATACGCCCAGCACCCCACGATACAGGGTACAAGCCCTGCCCGCACAAGCCATTCAAGGCGCAGGTCAGCCATGTCAAAATACGCCGGGTTAATGCGCGCGTAATCTTTCTCCCAGGGGAAACCCGCTTCGTTGGCGCCGCGCTGGTCAAACGCGGGCATGTCCGGGTAAAGGCCTGCCACGACCTGAATGACGGAAAAGTTCTTTGAAATCCTGTCAGCGGCAAGCATCCTGATATCCTCCGGCCACCCCAGCCTTTTGCACAGGCCCATCCACCAGGTGTCCGCCAGCCAGAAGAACGGGGTCCCATCCGAATGCTCAAACGTGCGCTTCGTGCGCGCGCAGCGCACGCGGCCGTGCTTAAAAAGCGGGTTGGCGCCCTCGTAAGGAACAACCTCAGCCTCCCCTGTCCTGCTGTGAAGCCCTGTTTCTTTCGTGTCCGAGCACAGACTGACCCATGTGTATCTGCCCGGCTCAGGCGCTGAAAACCTTACCCCGAACAAGTCTCCCCCTGCCCAGAACGCAGGCACCTTCCACTCGTCCCTTTCAGGGCCTGTGAAAATAACGTCCACCTCTATGTTATTGAAAATATCCGGGTGGCTTTTCTCGGATTTCAGGTAAAACTCCACCGGAACGTTCTTTTGTCCGCGCATGTCTTTCTCCTTTATGAATTAATGAGTCGGCTCGCGTTGAAAAATAGCGAGCCTTAGAGTCTAAGAGTCGTCCCGACTTTGCGTCGGAACCTGGAGTCTTGGAGTCAAAGCCTTGACCCCTAGACCCCCAGACTCCTCGACCCCAAGACTTCTAAACTTCTTAACTGTCTTTTATGCTTTTCCTGTCCTGCTCAACTTCGTAGAACCAGTCTTCCAGTTGATTGAGCATCCTTTCAACCCTTTCAGGTTCTGATGGAGCCCTGTCATTCCTTTCAAGGGGGTCTATGTCTATGTTATAGAGCTGGGCCGGTAAAGCCGGCGGTATCCTGCGCATAGGCTCTGGGTCACGGCATATGTCAATAAATTTTTCGGGTTCGTATTTCAGCGCCATGTCCATCTGCCCGTCTTCACGGGTGACAAAAAAGGACTCATGCAGCACAGGGCGCATGAGTTTCCAGGGCCCGTCCCTCATCGCGGCGTTTGAAGTTATTACAGGCGTGTACCTGTTCCACTGCCAGAACCGCTTAGTGTTCACCCTGCCTTTTTTGCCTTTTAACACCGGCAGGACATTCCAGCCGTCGATCTTAAGGTCCGGGGGAACCTTCGCCCCTGCCGCGGCAAGAAGCGTGGGGAACCAGTCTGTAAAATGCACCATTTCGTTGACCTGCATTCCTTTTTCCAGGCCCGCGGGCCAGCGCGCGATCGCCGGCACCCGTATCCCGCCTTCATACACAATGCCTTTTGACCCGTTGAAACCGCAGTTGAAACGGGTCGTGCACATATCGCCTTCGCCGCCGAACTGGGGCCCGTTGTCGCTGGTGAAAACAACAATGGTATTTTCCTCAATGCCCTGTTTGCTGAGTTCTTCGATTATTTGCGCTATCCCCCTGTCCATCCTGGCTATCATCGCGTAGATCAGGCTGACGCCTTTTGTAAATTTGCCCTTATTAACGAAATATTCATGTTCCTCTTCCGGGACCTGGAAGGGAAAATGCGGGGCGTTGTAGGTAACGTGCAGGAAAAACGGCTCTTTGCTGTGCCGCCTTATGAACGAAACCGCTTCCTCGGTGAAAACATCCGTAAGATACCTTCCGTCAGCCTTCTGAAAAGACCCGTTCCGGTCAAGCCGCCACTGGTAATAATCCTGCCACCCGCCCCTGAATCCCGCAAACTCGTCAAATCCGCGGGAGTTGGGGTGATACCTTGGGTCAAGCGCGCCCAGGTGCCACTTGCCGACAAGGCCTGTGGCGTATCCCTCGGACTTTAAGGCATCGGCAATAGTTCTTTCTTTGAGCGAAAGCCTGTCAAGGCCCCTGCCTTCAAGTGTATCTATGGCGCCTGTCCTGTGCGGGTACCTGCCGGTCATAAGGGATGCCCTCGCGGGAGCGCATACAGGGGACCCGGAATAATGCTGTGTCAGGCACACCCCTTCCTTTACCAGCCAGTCAAGGATCGGGGTGCGGGACAGCCCCTTGTTGAAAACCCCGAAATCGCCGTACCCCATATCGTCCGCGAGGATAAGCACTATGTTCGGTTTCATATATGAGACTCCATCCTATATATTCAATATTGATGTTATATCTAATGTAATAACATCAATATAATAACATAATTTTGAAATTTTTCAAGTTTATAAGGACTTTTTTCCTATTATGGCATATTTGACTTTTTTTAAAAAATGAATATAATATATATATGTAATAATTTTGTCATTACGAGCACGAAGTGCGAAGTAATCTCGGTTAGAGATTGCTTCGTTTCACTCGCAATGACAATGGAGGGAACATGAAGAAACTGCTGGTTGTTCTGGCGGTATTAGCACTTGCGGCGGGATCAGCCTGCGCTTTTGACATAGGCGCAGGGGTAAGGTATGCAGGTTTAGGCGTGTTTACCAATTTTTCCTCAATTCCGGTTACGAGTCTCGGTGCGATCCAGGGAGAAGTGGTTCTGGGTCCGATCAACGTTGCAATTGGATATGCGGATTTAGGTAGCGGACTGACGGTATATCCGCTTTCTGTAGGTGCTGTCGGTAAATTTCCTTTGCCGCTTGTTAAGCCGTATATAGGCGGTGAATTCACCTATTTCTTCATTCCAAACAGCACTTATTCATTCTATGGAATCCCAACCGGATTTACCATAATGGAAATCGAAGCAAAAGCAGGAGTAGAAGGCAGGCTGGGAAATCTGGGAATTTACGGCGGAATTGGTTATGGAACCACGATATGTCTTTTATCATTCGGTCCGCTAAGTTTTCCTGCTCTTGTGCCTGGTATGACATGGGAAGTGGGTGCGAGGTATTATTTGTTTTAATGTATCCGATTACAGCGATCAAAAAAAGATGGCAGCGATAAAGACGAAGGGCGCCGGAAAACGGCGCCCTTTTTTGCTGGTCACTTGTCATCCGCCCCGATCAATATCGGGGCGAGACCTCGCCCGCCTTTCGGGACGGGCGGGCTGGTTATTCATCTCAGGAACGCCTTTATTTCCCCGTAATTCCTGGCGTTTATCGCGCGGGGATATTTAAAGGACGGCAGGTTGTGGTAGGCTTCAAGCCTTGATTCATTCCTTTTTATATACGACACCTTGTCGGCGTGCCTCAGGTTGCGCAGGTGCCTGCATATCTCAAGCATCACCTCATCCGAGGTCAGGATCACAAAATCCTCGTCCGAATACAGCTTTGCCATTTCCACGCCCTGCGCTATTACGAGCAGGTCGAAGGTGCTGGGGAATTTATAGGTGCCGTCCTTGCGGACAAGCTTTTTCCTGACATGCTCTTTCTTCACAAAATCCCACGCAGGCTGGTAAACGAGGTGGGCGTTTATCAGGTGGTTCTGGCTCAGTTCCACGTGCGTGTACGGCTGGGCCCTTTTGTATTCAAGGTCCCTGGAAGTATCGTCTATGAAATCCCACTTCGCCTTCCTGAACTGCTGCTCGGAGATCCTGTCCCGCGCGTCCTTCTCGTAATAGCATTTCTTGGCAAAGGTGGAAAAGATCTCGCTTATGCAGAAATCCGGTATGAAGATCAGGCACCTGCCCTCCTGCCTTCTGCGCAGCAGGTCATTGAAAACCCGCTGGACCTCGTGCCTGCCCAGGTAATAATCCACTATCACGTTCGCGTCCAGCAAAAAGAACTTTTTGGTCATTTTATCTCCTTCAAATCCCCCTCTCTCCCCCTTTTCTAAAGGGGGATTTAAGGGGGATTATTTATTAATCTCAAACAAATAGTTCCCAGAGCTGACCTCTATCACAATGTTGTCCTGCTCAACTTCAGCGTTCTTTACGCCGGCGCTCCCGGACACGAATTTCCCGTCCTTCCAGACCGCCTTGCCGCTTTCCGTGACCGCAGAGCTTTCTTTCGCGGGCAGGACCACTGAAGCCGTGCTGCCTACAGGGATACTGATCTTCAGGACAGTGTTCCCGTTTTTCCTCTCCCATCCGGATGAAACAAACCCGCGGACGGTGCGCATTGAAGCGCCGGCGAATTTCAAATCAGGCGCGAAATACGGGCTTATGGTCATTTTCTCAAAACCGGGATTATCGGGGTCAACCTGTATGCCGGCAAGCTTCCTGTAGAACCAGGCGTCCACGCTTCCCAGCATTATGTGGTTGTGCGAGTTCATTCCACCGTCATCCAGGTACTCCCACCTTTCCCATACGGTTGTGGCGCCTTCCCTTATCATATAGCCCCATCCCGGGAACGACTCCTGTTTTATTATCCTTAAAGCAATGTCCGGCCTGTTAAACTTCGTAAGCGTTTCGAACAGGAACCGGGTTCCGATAATGCCTGTGTTAAGATGATAGCTGTTATTCACCACCACGGTGTTCACAAGCGTTTCAACAACCTTCTGCTGTTTTTCAGGCGGCGCCATATCCAGGAAAAGCGGCAGGAGGTTAGCTGTCTGGCTGTACGGGTCGCAGTAAAAGGTTTCTTTCAGGAAGGTTTTATTGAACGCCTCCTTTACTTTCTGGGCAAGCGCCGCGTAGTCCTTTTCGTCCCGCGGGTTTCCCAGGAGTTTGGCTATGCGGCTTATAAGCAGGCAGTTCTCGTAAAAATACCAGGTTGAAGTTAACTCTCCGGGAGTGTAATAGGATTTTACCTGCATGGGCGGGCACCAGTCCCCGTAGGTATTTTTCATCACTATGAGATCTTTTGAAACAGAACCCAGGTACGAGATCCATTTTTTAAATCCCTCATAATTTTCCTCAAGTATCCTTCTATCCCCGTAATAAAGGTAAAGGTGCCAGGATATCGTAATATACGCGGTCCCCCACGCCGGGTCAGACGGATCTGGGTCCCAGTACGGCGGCACCACGTCAGGCACATCCCCTGATTCCTTCTGGGCGTGCCTCATATCCCTGATGTATTTGGGGTAGAACACGGACATATCGAAGTTGTGCACCGCCTCCTCTGCTGAGAGCTGCGCATCTCCCATCCAGCCCATCCTTTCGGCCCTCTGCGGGCAGTCAGTGGGAACGCTCATAAGGTTTGAGACCTGTCCCCACAGGATGATCTTGTGAATAGCATTGATGAGGTCGTCAGAGCAGGAAAAGCTGCCTGTCTGTTCCACGTCTGAGTGCACGACCTTTGCCTCGATGTCGTCAAGAGACGGCATTCCAGGGAAACCCGTGATCTCGGCGAACCTGAAACCGTGGTACGTGAACCGCGGCTCATATGTTTCAATACCTTCACCTTTCATTATATAAACGTCTGCCGCCTTAGCCCCTCCCATGGGGATCGCATTCAGGTTTCCGTCATCGCGGACGAGCTCAGAATGCCTTATCGTGACGGCTGTCCCTTTCGCGCCTTTCAACCTGCGCAGCCTCAGCCATCCGGAGAAGTTCTGCCCGAAATCAAAAATGAAGACCCCGGGTTTCGGTTCAGTCATTTTCTTCGGCTGCATTGTTTTCACAATCCTGACGGGCGAAAGTCCGGCTGAAGAAACAAGTTTGCCGCCCGAAGGTTCAGCGGTCTCAGCCCTTTCCCAGGAACCGTCGTCATAACCCGGCATGTCCCAGCCGTTTTTTTCCTCACGAGCGTCATATGTTTCCCCCAGATAAATACCGTCGGAAACAATCGGCCCCTGGCATGTCTTCCACGCCTCATCGGTAATAACGGTCTGCCTCACGCCTTCGGTAAACTCTATCTCGATCTGCATTATCGCCTTGGGCTTGCTATATTTATAATCCGGCACGTGCCTTCCGTTCCCAAGCATTATGCCGACCGCGTTCTCGCCTTTTCTGAGCAGATCTTCAATTTCAAACGTAGAATACAGAACTATTTTTTTATAATCAGTCCACCCCGGCTCAAGTTTCCTGTCCCCGGCTTTCTTCCCGTTGATATAGAGTTCATGGAAACCCAGGCCGCAGACAAAAACGCGCGCTCTTTTTACTTCCTTCTCGATCTTGAAGGTTCCGCGCAGAAGGTTCTTGCCCCATATCCATTTCGCTTTCCAGTCCGACGCTTGCAGTAACCCGGTGTCAAAGCAAGACCCGGTGAAAAGGCTCTCTGCGCCGTCCTTGTCCCACCATTTCACCTTCCAACAATAAGTTTTATTGCTTTCAAGCGGCTTCCCCCCGTAAACTATCCCAAAATTTTCGCTTGACACCACCTTCCCGGTGTCCCACGCGTCCTTTTTGCCGTCTGATACGACCACCTGGTACGCTGTCTGCTTCTGACCCCGCTCCGCATGCTCAAGGCACCACGAAAACCTCGGCTGCGCACTGTCTATCCCAACCGGTTCCACCGCGTACTCGGTCCTTAGATCCTTTGCCGCCTGTATCATCTTTTCTCCTTTCTCTTGTGCATCGTCCGTCGTGCATCGTGCATCGCAATAACAGATGAAAATTTAGATTGAGATTAAGGTTCAAAACTGGCTTAACAGATCAAACCGGCTAAACTCGTTTTCACTTTTGACATTTGACCTTTGACTTTTGACATTTGACCTATTTTATTTCAAAGGAAATGCTTGCGCGTTCTTTGTCTTTTTCCTTCTCCTGCACAATGTCCACATACCCGCCTTTCCAGTCACGGGTCACCCTTGTTACCATGAGCTTTGCCTCGTACTTGCCCTTCAGCAGCCTGCCTATGTCCACAAGCGCGGCAGGATATGTGCGCGCCTGAATGACGAATAAGCCCCGCGCCGTGTTGATATAGGCCGCGTGAACGTAAAATGTATTACCGGCCCTTTCCACCTTTTCTATGCGGACGCTGCGCCCTCCGTTCCAAAAAAGGCCCCTGAACACAACAAGCGTGACCGCGTCGTTCTCCGAGAATATCGCAGGCGGCCGCTTCTCCCCGCGCACGATGCTGCCGGAAAGGTCTTTCCTGATGTCTTCAGGGCTTCCGCAGCACGCGTACAGCTGCGCGTTCTTTATCCTGCCCGGCGAGCTTTCCATCAGGTTGCAGTAAACGGCTTTTGCGTCCAGGGTTACTGTCTCCGCGCGGGCGGAGGATATCGCGCACATCAGAATTATTGCCGCAAACATTATCTTTACGATTTTCATCGTGCAACCACCTTCATTGATTATCTCCTGCGCGCGTTCAGTATTTTGCGCACAAGGCATATACGCTCAAACTCCGAGTCCGGCGGGACCTCATCAGCCGCGCTGAGGATGAATTTTGAGCCAGGCGGGAAAATATCCAGGGCTTTATTAAGGTATTCCGCGAAGAAATCCTCGGAGTAAACCGGCGAGAAAAGCGCGGCGGGCAGCCCTCCCCAGACGATCAGCCTGTCGCCTGCCATCTCCCTTATCTCTTCATTGGTCATATCCCCCACAGGCGCGGGGGTTATGGACTCAACAGCGTCAAACCCCGTGTCAATAAGAAGGGGCAGGGACTGCTTTAATGTGCCGTCATTGTGGATCGCCAGGAGCTTGCCTGTGTCCCGCAGCTGCTTTATCCTTTTTTTCCAGTAGGGCATTTCGTATTTCTCGATCAGCTTCGCGCCGGTAACTTCACCGGAAAGATTTTCCGGAAATTCAACTATCCGGGCAGGCGACCCTGCGATTATCTCAAAGATCGCGCTGTCGCTCTCCTCGATCTCGGATATCGTCCGCTCCACCTCTTCCCTCGCGTCCGCAAGCAGGAAAACGGTTGTCTGGATCCCTGCCCAGCGCGTTATCAGGGTCTGCAGGGGTGATGTGCATACCGGCGAGAGAAGAACCGGCATCCCCCACTCTCCCCAGAGCCTGTCGATCCTGTTAAAGTCGTCAAACGAAGGGCTTATCCTGCGGTTTTTAAAATAATAGCGCATCACCTTCAGGTCCCCGGGCTCCTTGATATAGTGTTCCACGTACGCGGTCGTGTATGATCCCGGCAGGTATCTTTCAACAGACCTGATCTTTCCGGCAGGAGTGGAAATACCCGTGAATATTTCGTTGCCGTTCCTTTCCTGCTCGACCTTTATGCCCTCCCCGGCTTCCTCCTTCCAGACCTGTGGCGCAAACAGGTATATGCCTGCTCCCGCATCCCTGTGCAGGCCGACATAACCCTCCTCGCCTTCGTATTTTCGGTCAAGACTGCCCATTGCCTTCCTGCCGGTATACCAGTAGGAAAGGTCGGCGTACCACGGGGTCATATCCGGCTTCTCATCCCTGAAAACCGCAAGAAGTCTTTCTCTTTCTGTCATTGTTTTTCCTTATTTATCTGAATAAAAGGTCCAGCAAGCTCACCATCTTCTTTATCTTTTCAATGTTCTCGCCCGCCGTTTTTTCGCCCAGGTCAGCGCAGAGCCGCGCGTAGCGGAAATCCGCGTAAGGGATCACTTCAAGGTCCGGCTCAAGAAGCAGGTCTGCTTCGTCTCCGGACCCCAGGGACATCCTGTTCAGCATTAAAAGGAAACTCTTAAGGAGAACGTCGATCCTGCCTTTTGGCGATTCCTTAAAACTGATGCTGGGCGTAACGTGCACCGCGAGGATCTTCTTCGCGCCCATTTTTTTCACTTCCCGCACAGGCACGTTGTCGGACAGAATGCCGTCCACCAGGTATTTTTCCCGGTATTTTACCGGGTCAAGCACGCCGGGCACGCTTGAGCTTGCAGACAGGGCATCCCTCATAGAACCTTCCTTTATCACAACCCTTGCCCCGTTGCTCAGGTCCGTTGCGACCGCGACGAACGGCACCTTTGTGTCTTTCATTTCTTTATCCGGCAGGGATTCTTTCATCTTCTTTTCCATCTTGTTTATGTCCCTGTAGCCCTTTATATCAAAAGGAAGGTGCTTCTTATCCGGCTTTGCCAGCTGGTCAAAACCCTCACGCTCAAGCAATCCAAACACCATGCTCTCGACTTTTTCCAGGTCTTCATTGAGAGAGTAGAGCCCGCCGATGATCGCGCCCATGCTTGTCCCGCATATTGCGCCGATCGGTATTTTTTCACGCTTCAGCACGCGCAGCACGCCGATATGCGCGAAACCCTTCACTCCCCCGCCCCCAAGCGCCAGACCTATTCCCCTCATAATAATCCCTTGGCAATCTTTTTCCAAACTTTCTCAACTTCCCTCGCGTTGACCATGTTGTGGTGCACGAACCCGCCGCCGAAAGCCTTCGGTATGTGCATGAGCTCGTGGATAAGGGTCTTTGTCCTTTCTTCCTCGGAAAGCTTGTCGAACCTTTCGCTTACGATCTCTATAACGTAGTGCGGCACGGCACCAAGCGCTTTCTGCATTATCCTTGGCAGGGCGTGGCACCTGGCTATGACGCGGCGCGAATTTGTCCCCCGCGACCGCATGCAGGTCAGCGACTCCTGTTTTATGTGCGCCAGCCCTGCTGCCGCAATTATGCTTTCTATCTTCGCCCTTATGTCCGGCGCGTCTTCATATGAAATCATTTTTTTCCTTAACATTGTCATTGCGAGGAACAGCAGTGACGAAGCAATCTAAAAGGTCTGGATTGCTTCGCTTTCGTCCGCAATGAAAACAAAATTTTGAATTACCCCGCGGCAAGCCGCGGGGGGTTAAATCATATTTTTGCTAAACAATCTTTAAACTGGACACCAGCACTGAAATCAGCCACGTGAATTAATTAGACCCTCTTATTGAAAAAACTATGCCATCCACAAAGGCATGAAATAAACTTCTGTTTTCAGATATGCTGTTTTCTGTATATAATCTTTAGTGAGAATCACTGCTTTCGGGGGCGAATACTTTGCAATGAAAGATTTAAGTGAATTAGGTATGGATGGAAGTTTAAAATTTTGGTATTTTACTTCCAGGGGCACCAATTCTCTGCTTTTTGAAATAATAAAATCAACCTCATTTTTATCTTTGGCGCGCCAGAAATAAATTTCTTCAAGCGGTTCCTTGTTTCTAATCAGCTCCATATAAAAAGTATTTTCCAGCAAAGCTCCTTTATCCTGCCTCACTTCAAGAGGCCTTATGTCCCCTATATTTACGTTTCTCAAGCCATTATCCGTGAAATATAATTTTGCCATTTTTGTTATTTCCTTTTGCCTGTTTTTATAAAAAGGTTTTACCAGGTTTAAAACAAAGGTTTTTTCAAGAATGGAAATATAACGCTCGGCGGTCCTCCTGGATATGCCTGCCTCTTTGGTAACTTCATTTATATTCAAAAGATTGGAGATCTGAACCGCAAGATAGGATACGAATTTGTTAAACTCAAGGATGTTCTCAATGCGGGCAAGGTCCTTAATGTCTTTCTGGATATAGGTATTGTGGATTTCTTTAAGTCTCAGGACACGCTCTTCCTCGCGTTGAGTAAGCGCCGGCAGGGGATACCCTCCAAAACGGGCGTATTCCTCAAATAAGGGGGCGATCTTTTTTGTCATAATTTCCAACGCGGCAAAATGCTCAAAATTTTCAAGAACGCCGTGAAGGTTTACGCCGGCCTTAATTTTAGCATATTCGCTTTGCTTAAATTTAAGAAATTCCGCGAAACTTAAGGGATAAATTTCAAATACTATCTTCCTGCCGGTTAAGCTGTCGCTGAATTTCTTCTTTATGTCAAAAGAAGAAGAGCCTGAAACGAGTAATTTAATATTGGGATAATGGTCGTGAATAATTTTCAGGAAATTGGATGTCCGGGGAAGATACTGTACTTCATCTATAAAAACAAAAGTCCGCTCCTTTTCATCAATACCCTGGCTTTTAAGGTAAGATAAGAAATTATCCACTGAACCAAAAATATTAAGATTATATGTATCTTCCAGGTCAAAATACATGGATTTACCCGGCACTTTTTCAGCAATAATTTTCATTATGCTGGTTTTGCCTACCTGCCTTGCTCCTAAAAGCACTATGATCTCGGGTTTGTCCAACCAGGGTTTTATCTTATCTATAATTTCTCTGTCAAGAAGTTCCATATTATCCCCTTTAGGACTATTTTAACACAATATGCTAAAAAAGTCAAGATAAAAATAGCATATATCAAAAAAATGTCCGATTACGGCGCTATTCTTCGCAAAGATTTTTACCGGTTCCACCTGCGAGGTGGAAATGGTTTCTTTGCCTATAAGGCAGACCCC
Source organism: Candidatus Desantisbacteria bacterium CG1_02_49_89 (assembly GCA_001871075.1). GTDB lineage: Bacteria > Desantisbacteria > UBA1551 > UBA1551 > UBA1551 > UBA1551. The sequence goes on along the minus strand of MNUP01000066.1, from coordinate 1,261 downwards.
CGTGTAGGTCTGCGAACAGATCTGGGGGTCCGAGTTCTGCCTATAAAGAACCTTTTGCTTTCAAGAACGTTTCTTCCTTTGAACCTTTTAATTAAATGAACCCGTCCCCTTTATTATGCCGGATTCGCCCGCCGTCTCATAAGCGTTCAGGTAGGAAACGAGCCTGTCAAGGCTGAGCCCGCTTCTCCTGGCTAATCTAATGATGTGCTTTACGCCCGACACAGTGGACGGGTCTAACTGCACTGCCATTCTTGCCAGGCGGCATTTCCGCTTAAAAGTAATGTTGGTTTTCATAGCGATTGTCTCTTTTTTTATTGCTTCAGTTTGATTTTTATCTGTTAGGAAATAGAACCGTTGCCTATAAGGCAGACCCCCCCCGTGTAGGTCTGCGAACAGACCTGGGGGTCCGAGTTTTGCCTACAAGGCAGACCCCCGTATAGGTCTGCGAACAGACATGGGGGTCCGAGTTCCTTATTTTTATCACGTTCGACTTACGACGTTCGACGTTCGACGGTATTTAAGGAATTAAGTATTGTGTCCCCGGAATTACCCGGAATTACGAAAAGTGATGTTGGTTTTCATAGCGATTGTCTCTTTTTTTATTGCTTCAGTTTGATTTTTATCTATTTAAGAGATAGAATCATCCCTGCCTATACAGTTTCAAGCTGGACACTGGATACTGGATACTGGACACTGAATATGTCGGCTGGGAAAATAGAACCGTCGCCCAATTTTACATCCTTTATTTATACAATATCTTTTAATAATATTGATAATTTCTCGTTTAACCAATTGCATGGGTTAGCACCACTTGTATGAGGAAAAGATAAAAACTTAAGCTTCATATTTTTAATTGTTATTTCAAATTTTTCTTTGTTTGCACCGAATATTTTACCTATTTCTAACCAAATCCAATCGTTATTATTCTCACTTTTTTTAAATTCGTGTAGCAGATAATTTGCGGCATCTGCTGACACTGCTATTATTACTTCGAGATTAGGAAAAATCTCAATATCACTCAAAAGATAGTTCTGTGCACATTTCGGTTTAGTTTGATTTTTTTTTCTACTTGGACATTTTGTATGATGTGTCCAATAGAATTCACCTTCATCATTTAAAACACTTTCCTTAAATTTACTTCCCAATAGATTCACCAATCCTTTAATCATGCTTTTTTCCGATAAATATTCAATATTTCTAAGGTCATTTTTAAAGGTACCCTCTCCTTTAAAATCATCTGTGCTAATTTTTGGTTGTTCAG
>MNUP01000077.1 GCA_001871075.1 Candidatus Desantisbacteria bacterium CG1_02_49_89 | reverse complement strand
GTATGGTGTCGCATAAATCCCTTGACATTTGATTCTGCTTTGAGTTGTCATTGCGAGCGACCAAAGGGAGCGTGGCAATCTCGATTTTTAGGTCGAGATTGCTTCGTCGTTAACACTCCTCGCAATGACAGCCCAAATGTAAAGATCTGTTAGAGACACCACACTAGCATCACCCAGTTTGCCCAGCGCGATAGCCGATGAGATCCTTACAAAATTAACCCTGTCGTTAAGCAGTGCGTAAAGGAGATTGGGTATCGCTTCCTTGTCCCCGGTTTCACCTATAGAAACAGCTGTCCATATACGTATCCACATATCTTTTTCTTTAAGATTGTCCCTGAGGAACGGAAAGGCTTCTGTGCTGCCTCCCAGCTGGCCCACAGCTATCGCGCCTGCCATTTTCATGTACCCGTCTTCATCTCTCAGGCTTCCCATAACGATCCTGTGCAGCAGTTCAGTGTCATGAGTTTTTGTCTGGGTAAAAAGTTTCCTGTATTCATCTATTGCTTTGATATTTTTGCCCCCGCCTGAAAAAGCCCGTATGTTTGTTTGTATCGTTCCGACATCATTTCCCTGTGAATATCCAAAAGAAACGACTAGCATGGATACGAGAACTAATAAAAATATTCTCATACAACCTCCTATTTTTCACAAATAAATTTCTTTTGACACTGATTTACACAGATAAAATCAGTGAATATCAGTGTCAATATAGTTTCATATCCTTTCGCGAAGTCATCGCTGTTTCATAATTTCAAGAGCGTCCCTCATGGAACTTACTCCTGAGGTGGCGCCGACTTTAGTTGTTGCAAGAGCGCCGACAGCATTCGCCAGTTTTATGCATTTTTCAAAAGGCCAGTTCCTGACCATGCCTGCCAGGAACCCCGAGACAAAAGCATCTCCAGCTCCGGTCCCGTCAATAGACTTTACCTTATAAGGGGGAACATACATTTTAATGTCTTTTGTCTTTAAATAAGAGCCTTTGGGTCCCATCTTTAACCCTACTGTTTTTACGCCTCTGTCCAGGAAGAACCGGCATATCCTGTCCGGCTCACTTTCTCCCGATATCATCTTGGCCTCTGCAAGGCTCGGAAGGAACACGTCAACATATGGAAAAGCGTGCTTTATCGCCTTCAGCCACCTGCCCCTCGAATCCCAGGCAGTGTCAAAAGTAGTGGTTATCCCCATCTGCTTTACCTTACGGAACACGTTTGCTATCGGTTTCCCTTCCATCGCAGGCAGGAGGAAAAATCCGGCTACGTTAAATATCTTTGCGCCTTTGATGAAATTGTAGTCCACATCCTTTTCTCCGAAAGTCGAGTTTGCCCCGAAATAGTGTATGAAAGACCTTTCACCGTCAGGAAGGACGAATACCATTGTCCCTGAAGTATTCAAGCCCGGGATCCCTTTTTACTCCCCTTATATTAAGGCCGTGCCTGCGCATTTCGCTTATCACAAAATCTCCAAACCCGTCTTTTCCTACCTTGCCCATAACGCCTGTTGAAATCCCGAGTTTTGCCAGGTCTATGGCCGTGTTGGTCGCGCACCCGCCTACAAAAAGCCCCATCTCGTCTGAAAGCTCGAGCTTGCCCCTCTGGGGGAATTTTCTTACAGGCCTGGCTACCACATCGGCAACTATTATTCCGCAGCAAACAACATCCATGACTCGCTCCCGCTCGAATGCTGAATTATGAGTTATGAATTATAAGTCAAGGAATTTATTTAAAATTTAAACTCCTTGCAGTTGATTCATAACTCAGCATTCATAATTCATAACTAATATTTACCATAAGACCGCGCTGTTTCCACCATCGCGAAAATATTTTCCTCGGGTGTATCCCTGCCGCACTGGTCACCTGTGGATAACAAGAACCCGCCGCCCGCGGCAGCATCGTCAATCGCTTTCTTTGAGGCGTTTTTAACATCCGCGACTTTTCCACGCAGCATGACTTCCGTAGTATGCAGGTTGCCCATCAGGGAAAGATTCTTCCCGAATGATCTCTTTATCTCGGCAAGGTCGCAGTCCCCCATAGGCGGGATCTCCAGCGGATTTATGGAAGTAAGGTCTGTTTCATTGGCGCACATCTCCACAAGCGCTCTTTCTGGCCCGCAGCAGTGGATCTGTGTGGGGACGCCCGCATCCTTGCACATTGTAGTTATTTTTTTCAGCGCCGGGAACGAAATATCGCGCACTATTTTCGGAGTCATAAAAACAAGCATACCGGAACCGCCTGTAAGTATGAAATCCGGCCTTGACGGGGAAGACAGGACCTTTCTAAGGCGTTTGAGGATGTCCTCCGTGGCCCTTTCGCTCCACTCCTTTACTTCTTTGTACCTGTCGTAATAGTCAAAAACCGAGTAACCGCCGCCTTCCGGGTTGCTCAGCTGGGGCGGGCAGCATCCCACCGCGGACACGCCGTCATCGCCCATATATTCCTTAACCTCAGCCAGGAGCGCTTCATCCTTTTTTTCCGGCTTTACCCCCTCGATCTGCCACCATTTTTCAGGCGGGGCCTGCATCCCTATCTTCGAGGCTTTAAGGTAGGTCGGCGGGTCTTTCACGTAATATACCGTTATGAAATCGGACCATTCTTTTTTCCCTTTTTCTTTTTCTGAATACACCCTGGTTATTATCCGCTCTTCATTCCTGAAAACAATGACGTTTTCCGTCTTGTAGCCGGGCTGGGGATAATCATCAAAGATCTGCCCGTCAATACTGGCCAGCCATCCGTCGATGCCGAAATGCCTTACCGTATCTATATACGCCTTCCATAATGGCGGATTCCTGTACAGGTATATGTCCCAGAAAGGTTTTCCTGTAAGTTTCGCGGGGATCATGTTGGACATATCCGGCGCGACCGGCACCATATCCGGCTGTTTGTTCCGCATCGCTGTCAGCATTCTTTCTTTCGATGTCATATTTTATTCCTTCAATTTGAAATTTACATTTTGCAATTTGAATTTTAACTTTTATTTGGAATCAAAGCATCCATATCCTGTCTTTTATCTCGTCGTCAAACTCGGAAAGCTGTATCGGCCGCCTTTCAGACGCGCTCCTCAGTATCGCGTAATATATCTTCGGCACTTCCATAGCCTCTTCTTCGGGTATCACCGGTTTTTTGGTCTCAATGACCTGCTTGAACGCTTCAAGTATCTCCTGCCAGCCGTGCGACTGGTATGTGTTGTATTCCTGCGATTCGCCTGCCCCGAATACTTTCAGCCTGAAGCCGTACCAGTTCTTAACCGGGTCAGGGACCTGCGCTATTATGCCGTGCAGCCCAGGGTATTTTGCCTTGTCCGAATATTCCACGCTGGCAATGATGCTTCCCTTGCAGGTCCATCCGGGCTCATCCCATTCAAGCGCAAGGCAGCGGACCTGTAAAACACCGGCGCCGAACACGGTAACCGCAACGCTTATGACGTGCGGCAAATAGAAATTTACGAAATTAGTGGGCCCTGTATCATAAAAGAGCTGTATCGGCTTAAATGCTTCCACCTCGGTTATCAGGTTGCGCACAACCGGGTCAAAAACAAGAGAAGAGCCGGTAAGTATCGGTGTCCTGTAATTCTTTGCCATATGAAAAATGGCTCCTGCGTCACCTACGCTTGCCCCGACCGGCCTGTTTATAAAAGTGGGCAATTTTTTCTGCATGAACGGCTTTGCCAGCTCAAGATACCTTGTCGGGCGTTCTTCCCCTATTATTATGCCGTCATTCCCCTCTTCAAGTTCCTTCAGGGTGTGCGCGACCTGGAAACCCAGCTTGTCGCTTGCCGAAAGCATGTTCTCATGGGATTTTTTATTGTCAGGGTCCTGCCAGATCACGGCTACTTTCATTCCCAGCTTATCACCGAGTTCTGTTCCGTTAAGCGCCTCAGTAAAAGCCTGGCCATGCCCCTCATACCCCGCTACTCCCAGCTTCAGCACACCAACCCCCGCAGAGCTTGCTATTGAAGATTGTGAGATGTAAGATTGTGAGAGTGAAAAGAAGTTGAATTATTTTTAAACAATCTTACAATCTTAAATCTTAAAATCTCACAATATTTACTGCTCATTTACCTATGCAGAATTTGTCGAAGATCCTGTCCAGGATATCTTCGGTTATTGTTTCGCCTGTTATCCTGCCGAGCGCGTTAATTGCTTCCCTGATATCCATTGAAGCAAGCTCAGCCGAACCGGCTGAGCTTCCGGCAGACCGCAGATTCTTCACTGCGGATCCGATCTCATTCTTATGCCTTATGCTCGTAAGCACCGCGTCTCCGGTAAAATCGATCTTTCCGCCCCAGACTTCCCTGCTTATCTGCGCGCGGACCTTGTCTATGTTCCTGTTTTTCTTTGCCGAGATCTCTATGGCCGGATGCGCGGTTTGCAGGTCTTTCGATTTTATCTTTTGTCGAAGATCTATCTTGTTTATAAGTATGATGGCTTTCCTATTTTTTATTCTGCCGAGTAACTTCCTGTCCTCAGCTTTCAGCGGCTGCGAGCCGTCCAGGACAAGCAAAAGCAGCTGTGAAACCTCCATAACTCTGCCCGCTCTCCTTATCCCCTCTGCCTCAATGATCCCGGGTCTTTTACCCCTGCGGCCTATGCCTGCAGTGTCAATAACCCTGATATGGACCCCTCCGACATCCATTGTTTCTTCTATGGTATCTGTTGTGGTCCCGGGCACGGAAGTCACTATCGCCCTTTCCTTTCCCACCAGGCAGTTCAACAGAGACGATTTGCCTACGTTAGGCCGCCCGATTATCGCGGCTGAAACCCCTTCTTTAAGCAGTCTTCCCGCGTCAAATGTCTTAAGCAGGCCTTCAAGCTCGATCCTGCATTGGTCAAGCTTTCCCGCGAGCATGTTTCCCGGCACATCCCCGGTATCTTCCTCAGGAAAATCAATTGAAGCTTCTATGTCCGCAAGCAGGTTCAGGAGCCCGGCCCGCGCAGAGCTGATCTTTTTTGACAGCCCTCCCTGAAGCTGCCCCATCGCGGCTTTCAGGCTCAGGTCGGTCTTCGCGCGCACAACATCCGCGACCGCTTCAGCCTGGCTCAGGTCGATCCTGCCGCTCAGAAAAGCCCTTTTCGTGAATTCACCCGGTTCCGCGATCCTGGCGCCCCTTGCCAGCACAAGCTCAAGTATTTTCCGCAAGGGGACAATGCCGCTGTGGCAGTTTATCTCAACAACGTCCTCACGCGTGTAGGTTTTGGGAGCGCGCATAACCGTGAGTATCACCTCATCGATCTTTTCGCTCTTGTCGCGTATAAGCCCGTAATGCGTTGTATAAGTCAAGAACCCGGAAGGTTTGTTCCTGCCGTGTTTTCCTTCGAAGATGCCGTCCGCGATCTTCAAAGAACCAGAGCCGCTGAGGCGTATTATCCCTATACCGCCTTCGCCCACAGGTGTCGCTATTGCCGCAATAGTATCATTTTGTATTTTTTCCATAATTAATTATGAATTATGAATGCTGAGTTATGAATCAACAACAAGGAGTTTTATTTTAAACTAAATTCCTTGACTCATAATTCATAACTCATAATTCATAATTGTTATTTACTGTATATTGGAAAGCGCGCGCACAGCTTCTTTACTTCTTTTTTGATCATTACGCGCAGGTTTTTATTACCCGGGCGCATGAGAACCCGCTTGATCCAGCTTGCTATCAGGATCATCTCTTTAGGGCCCATCCCCCTGCTTGTTATTGCGGGAGTTCCGATGCGTATCCCGCTTGTACGTGTAGGCGGGAGCCTGTCAAAAGGTATCTGGTTCTTATTAACCACGATGCCGGCTTCTTCAAGGATCGCTGCCGCCTTTTTTCCGTCAATGCCAAAACCCGATACGTCGGCTGCCATCAGGTGGTTGTCTGTGCCGCGTGAAATAAGCCGTATGCCGCTGCCAAGAAGCGCTATTGCAAGGATCCTTGCGTTCCTTACTATATTTTTTTGGTACAGCCTGAACTTCGGGCTCATTGCTTCCCCGAAAGCAACAGCTTTTGCGGCTATCTCGTGCATGAGCGGGCCGCCCTGTGTCCCTGGGAAAACAGCCCTGTCTATTGCATCCGCGTATTTTTTCCTGCACATAATTATCGCGCCCCTTCCGCCCCTTAGGGTTTTGTGGGTGGTAGTCGTAACGAAATCGCAGTAAGAAACAGGGTTCGGATGCACTCCCCCGACAACAAGGCCCGCTATATGCGCGATATCAGCCATCAGCATAGCGCCGCATTTGTCGGCGATCCGCCTGAACCTTCGGAAATCAATGATCCTGGGATAACTGCTTGCCCCGCAAACTATCAGTTTCGGCCTGAATTTCTTCGCGATCCTCATAACCTCATCGTAATCAATGGTCTCGGTTTTCTTGCTCACACCGTAAAACGCGCACCTGTACGCCCTTCCGGAGAAATTCGACTTGAGTCCGTGGGTAAGATGCCCGCCCTGGTCAAGCCTCATGGATAATATTCTATCACCTGGTTTCAGGGCCGCGAAATACACGCACATATTCGCCTGGGAACCTGAATGCGGCTGGACGTTCACGTGCTCAGCGCCGAAAAGCTTCTTTGCCCTGCTGATAGCGAGCGACTCAACCTTGTCGTAATTGCCGCAGCCCTGGTAGAAGCGTTTCCCCGGATAGCCTTCGGCGTATTTATTCGTCATTATGCATCCCTGCGCCTCAAGCACAGCCGGGCTCACGTAATTCTCTGAAGCGATCATGATCAGGTTTTCCTGCTGGCGTTTCATCTCGTTTTTCAGGATCTTTCCGACTATCGGATCTTGCCTTGAAATCGCATCCATTTTCTCAACTCCTGATCTCAGTAATTTTTAAACAGATCAAAGTGTTAATTATGCCTTAAAACTTCAAGTTCCTTTAACAAAGGTTTCCAGTATTTTCTGTCATCCTCCCGCTCCTTTTTTTCCTCCTGCCTGAGCTGAGCGTCCAGTTTTGCCGCGTGTCCGGTTAAAGCTGCTTTCAGCAACGGCCTTTCAACCAGGCACTCTTTTGCCAGGGCCTTGTTACTTCCTGACAGGTTTATAAGAACCTTGCTGTCCCTGCATTCAAGCAGCCACCATTTATTTTTTTCTTCTGACGGTCTTTTGGTCCTTGACATATCGCTCAGAACCAGCCTGTTCAGCATCAGCCAGTCCTTATCCCTCTGGGTCTTCTTGCTTCTTGCAAGGTCTTCTATGCTGATTATATCAACGCTTATGTTTTTCCCAACCCTCAAAATGAATCTCCGGTCCCATAATTCTTCAAAACTCCCGCAGCCCCTGAGTTTCGAGATCACGTCAACCCTGAAATTTTTAACCGGCCTGCCGGAACACCTGAAATGGCAGGCGTGTCCCGTCTTAAGATAGCTTTGTTCCAAAGGCGGGACATAGATATTTTTTGCCTTTAGAGACCGCAGGGCTTTTTTTAGTCTTTTGATATTCTCCGCGTCACAGAGGACCGCGAAATCTGAATCCCTGCTGAATTCAGCGGCGCCGTAGATAATGCACGCCTGCCCTCCGATCAGAAGGCTTTTTACACCGAATTTCCGGAAAGTAAAAAGGACTTTGAGGATCGGGTTCCGGATCAAGGCTACCTCCAAGGGACATGTATATCTGCCAGAGCATAGTTTGCTCTTTTATTCTCTGCTTCGGGCTCAGTTCCAGCCATTCTTTTTCTTCAGAAACATATTTTTTCATTTATTTCACACTCCGGAAGTTCTTGGTACTCTGCAATATTAAATTCCAACCAACATGTCATTGCGAACCCGAAGGGTGAAGCAATCCAGATACGAGATTGCTTCGCTTGCCCGCCACGTTTCACTCGCGGCTTCGGCTCGCAACGACGGATTGTCCCAAAGGGATTCCATCGGAACAAACCTGCCAGCCACTATATTATACTTTCTCAAATTATTTAGACTTATATATTATATACTAAATTAAATAAAAATGCAAGGAAAAACAAAAAAATCCGTCTTAAAGACGGATCCTTCGGCAACCATTCCAACCTACGAGGTGTCAATTGTAATGTCATTTTGACCCATGTTGTAATCCGGTTTGACCCACCTAAATTCCGAAATTATATTGCAGGGTGGATCAAATTTCAACTACAACTACCGCCTAAGTGGGTCAATTTTCGATTATATTATACAGGCGCAGGGGGGAGCAAAAGGATTTCGGGCTCGATAAATCGAGCCCCTACAAGTGCGACGATACATCGGACCGCTACAATACAGATTGCTTCGTCCCGCCACGCTTCGCTCGCGGCTTCGGCTCGCAATGACATGACAGGGATTTATTTTTCTATGGGAAAGGACTGGGCTGAGAGCGCGGAATGGAACTTGATGGAATCAATTATTTCCTTCCACTCCCCTTCGGTTTTTGCCGCGATAATATAAACTTCGGGCTGGGGGTCCGAATATCGCTCACCCGGCTTCAACATTTTGCCGACCTCGCGCCAGGTATCCGGATGCTCTGTCCCGCCCGGGTCTTTCCAGAACGTTATCTTTATCTCGGGCGAGAATGCCGCTGCGCCGAAAGATATGCCGGTTCCGGGATCAAACCATTTTGTTCCCCTTGCCTCATCGTCCTTCACGCTGCCGTTTATGTTCGAGACAAGGTAGTGGTAATAAGCACCCAGTTCCCAGGGTTCTTTGTCGGTATTCTCGATCCACAGCATCCTGCTTGAAAAATATTGTTTTTCAGGGAAGATCGTTATCCTGTATTTCGCGCGAAAACTGTGCGGGCGGCTGGTCATGGAAGCGTAATTGCCTTTGCTGTCAACCTCTGTTTTCATCTCGCTCCCGCCGCGGGAAAAAGAAAACGTCATGTCGAAAGAAAGGAAGACCGGGCCGTGGTTGATCTCTATATTCTCCACGCTATCCGGGCCGATCCACATGTTCTGGCCCACCTTCTGCCACACCAGCGGCGTGAACCTTCCCAGCTCAATGCCTTTCAGCTCGATCCTGTCAAAAGCATTCCCTTTTGCCGCGTCAGTCCTGTAAAATTTCATTACCCCGTTGTCCGCGCCGAAAACGTCACCTTCTTTTTTATACTCAATCTTTGATCTCTGGGGCTGGACTGCAGCCAGGTTCCCGTTATACAGGTAAAACGTAGCGCATTCCATTGGCTTTATCTCATTCGCGAAAACGGCTATCTCCCCTTCTGCCGGCCTGGCCTGGAAAGGCGCGATCTCATTTATTACGCCTGACGCTGACGCGCAAACCACGCTTAATTTTTTTGCCTTCTGCAGGAACGGGTAGATGTCCGGCGTTTTTAATATAACGCTCGCGTCCTTGACGGTTTTATCCGAAAAATTGCAGATAACAAAAGGAAGCCGCTCTGAACTATTTTTCTGCGCCTTGTCCCACCAGGCAGCGCCGGGAACGTATAATACCTGCGTCGCTATATTGTTAGTCCTGTCCAGTTCAAGGAACTCGTTTTCAGGTTTCGCCTTGCACGCAAGCAGATGGCCTCCGGGCGCAAGAATAAAAGAATAGGTTGCTTTTAACTCAACGCTCTTGTTGCCGCCTATCGTTTCCTTCCTCTGCTCGATAACTTTTCCGTCCATAATTATCTCTATCGAGCAGGCAGCGTCTGTTTCGCCGGAGTTACTTATTTCAAAAGATCCCTTCTCTTTGCCCGGCCTTACGGAGATCTCCGGCGCATTCCTGCTGTGAAGCGTATAAACGTATTGGTGCAGGTCAGTTGCCGCCCGGGTCAGGAGAGTATACGGCTCATCATTCACGTTCACAAGCCCGTAGTTTGAATCCTCCGGGAATGTCTTGGATATTCCCAGCTCCGGCTCGTCTGCCCACATGAAATAATCCGAACCCACTAAGAACGGCGTCGCGAAAAGGAGCTTCTGGAAAACCGTGAACGCGAATGCCTTGTCCTTCTGTATCGGGACCCGCTGCCCTGCCCCGCCCTTGCAGGGAAGCCCGGCGTCAAGAGCCGGAAAACTCCACTCTGTTATCATCATCGGCCGCTTTGCTGATCCGTACCAGCTTGCAAGGTCTTTTTCAAACCCGTCTGCCAGTATGCCTTTCTCCAGGTCAACTGTCCTGTAGCAGTTCACGCTGACAATATCGCAGTACCTGCCTGCTATGTCCCATACGTCAGGGGCTGAACCCGCGAACCTGCACCCAAGCACCATATGGTTAGGGTCATGCCTGCGGATCGCTGCAGACGTAATTGAGAAGTATTTTTCAGCTGCAAGCCGGATAAAATCCCTTCTATCAGCCTGTGCCTGCGGGCTTGCTGACCCGGGAAGCTTTTTAAGCTCATAAAGCTCTTCAAACTTATAAAGATTGGTTCCCCACGCTTCATTAAACATATTGATTTTGTTATACTTATTTATCAGCATTTCAACAATTGCTTTCTTTGCGCTGTTCTCAGCCGGCTTTGAAAAAGCATCATCAAAGATACCCTTTCCTGCTGTGCCATACCACTCCAGTTCATTGTCAATAAAATACCCGATCAGCCAGGGATCATCTTTGACAGGAGCGCATATCTTCTGCGCCAGCTTATCGCAGTATTTCTCGAACCTGGAACTGAAGACATTGGGGAATCCTGTCCAGGTTGTGCGCGGGGTTATGTTCTCCATTCCTGCGAACATTGTTCCCATGCCCAGGATCTCTGTGTGAGCAAGTCCCCTGTGCCTGATAAACAAAGAGCTGTTCGCTCCCAGGCTGTTGAATCCCCAGGAAAGCAACCGCCCTACAGTGCTGTCAGACCATTTTTCCTCGGTGCCGTATATCTTCTCGCAGTTCCTGCTGTAAGGGGCGTAACCGAGTTTTTCGCACCAGTGCACCTTAAAACTTGCATGGTCTGTGCCGATTATGTAGAAAGCGTTCCCGAAAGGGTCTATCACCCACCAGGTCCCTTTGGCCTGTTCAACGCGGAAAAATCCCGATGCCTTTCCTTTCAATCCTTCCCATCCCCTGCTTTCATAAGGGGCAAAAGACGGTTTTCCTGCATCTTCAACCGCTGATTTCATATCTTCCTCTGCTTTAACCGAGAAATCGTCAAACTCAGCCCTGAAACTGCCGTTGTCAAGGGCGGGCTTGCCGTATTTCACCGCTTTTTCGTTATTGAACCTGAAACCGAGTTTTGACCTTATTGTGCCGTCCAGTTCCTTCACGAAACCGGTAATTGTCTCATCTGCCATCTCTATCCTTAAAATATAGGGATGGTTATATTCCCAGTTGAAACTCCCCCCTTTTGAAGCCAGCGGCGTCAGCTTTGTCAGGGTGATCGACTGGGAAAGCCAGGCGTTGTCGTACATTTCAACAAGCTCAACGAAATGCCCGCCGCCCGCGCTGTCCGGTTTTTCCGCAAGAGCAAGGTGCCAGTAGTTTTTTTCATCTACGAAAACGGAAATACCGGCTATCTTCCAGTCAGAACCCGTCTTTTCGCGTATGGTAAGCCGGGCTTCGATAAAGAACTTTTTCAGCAGAGGAGAACTGAGCACGGCAAACTGCTTGTCCGGATCGTCGCATGAAAAAACGCCTTTGCTCACTCCCCATCCGGCTGAACTCGTGATCCACGCCGGAGAACCGTCGCTTCCGTCATTATAATTTGAAAAGTTATCCTGGCAGGAAAAAACCGGGGATTTTTGCGCGTTTGCGGAAATAGCAGGCAGGCATAATAAAAGTAAAAGGATAGTTAACGACCTTGAACGCAATAATTCCTCCAACCTATTAAAATAGATTGCTTCCCCGCCACGAATACTGAATACCGGCGGGTCGCAATGACAAGCAAGCAGGATTGCGGTTTAAGCAAGGCTAAAGCCTTGCCCTACTCTGTGCCTCTGTGGTAATTTTGAAATCAATGCCTGAAGTGACGGACTCCGGTAAACACCATTGCTATGTTGTTGTCATTGCAGACTTTTATAATTTCTTCGTCAGCAATGGAGCCGCCGGGCTGGATTATCGCCTTTACCCCTGCTTCCGCTGCCATTTCAACTCCGTCCGCCTTCGGGAAGAACGCGTCCGAACCCAGGGTTGAGCCTTTCGCTTTATCTCTTGCTTCTGTCACGGCAAGCATAACCGAATCCACGCGGCTCATCTGGCCCGCGCCTATGCCCACGGTCTTTGTGCCCTGGGCAAGCACTATGGCGTTTGACTTGAGGAACTTTGCCACCTTCCAGGCGAAAAGAAGCGACTTTATGTCTTCTTTCGCAGGCTCGGTTTTTGTAACAACCCTGAGGCTCTTCGGGTCAAAATCCTTCTCGTCCGGCTCCTGCACCAGGATCCCGCCGCTGACTTTCTTGATATCAAGGCCCATTGAGATCTGCCTGCGCAGCGCCGGGTTAAGCGCGGGAACTTCCATGATCCTGAGGTTTTTCTTTCCTTTCAGTATTTCAAGCGCTTCCTTTGAATACGAAGGCGCCAGTATAACCTCTATGAACAGATCCATCATCGCCTTCGCGGCCGCGGCATCCATTTCCCTGTTGACGCTCACTATCGAACCGTAAGACGAGAGCGGATCGCAGTCAAGGGCGTCCTTGTAAGCTGATAAAAGGTCTTTCGCTGACGCGACTCCGCATGGGTTATTGTGCTTGATTATGACCACTGTCGGTTCCTCAAAATCCCTTACGTTTTCAAACGCGGCGTGCATATCATATATATTATTGAATGACAGCTCCTTGCCGTGCAGCTGTTTGGCGCCCGCGAGGTTCGGGCCTTTCGCAGCCAGGTCCCTGTAGAACGAAGCCTTCTGGTGCGGGTTCTCGCCGTAACGCAGCTCCTGGATCTTTTCAAACTTTAACCCTAGGAAACTCGGGAAGCTGAGCTCGGATGTTTGGAAACCTTCCTCTTTTATCCTGAATTTCATATCGAGGTAATTATGGATCGCCGTGTCATAATTGCTGGTCAGCCTGAATACCTCTGCCGCAAGCTCCTCTCTGAGCTGCAGGGGAATGTCTCCTTTATGCTTGCGCAGTTCTTCAAGGATCTGCTGGTAGCGGGAGGGTGTGCAGATCACTATCACGCTCTGGTGGTTCTTCGCTGCCGAGCGCAGCATTGAAGGCCCGCCGATATCAATATTCTCGATCGCTTCCTCAAGCTTAACTCCGGGTTTCGCTATGGTGCTCTCAAAAGGATAAAGGTTAACTACCACCATGTCTATAAGGCCTATCTTTTCTTTTTTAAGCTGTTTCATGTGGTCCGGGTTATTGCGCAGGGCGAGAAGCCCTCCGTGTATCCTGGGATGCAGGGTTTTCACCCTTCCATCCAGCATTTCCGGGAATCCGGTGTATTCCGCAACTTCCTTTACTTTTATCTTTTCCTTTTCAAGCAGTTTTGCCGTGCCTCCGGTGGAAAGTATTTCCACGCCCATCTCCTGCAGGCCCTTCGCGAAATCTACCAGCCCTGTTTTATCCGACACGCTTATAAGCGCCCGTTTTATCTTTGGCATTATTCCTCCTGAAAATCAATTATGAGTTATGAATTATGAGTTATGAGTCAACTGCAAGGAATTTATTTCAAATAAAATCCTTATGCCTTTGATTCATAATTCATCATTCATAATTCATAATTTCTTTATGTATTGATCAATCGCTCTGGCGGCGCGTTTTCCCGCGCCCATTGCTTCTATGACCGTTGCCGCGCCTGTGGCAATGTCCCCGCCTGCATAAACCCCTTCTATCGATGTTTTTCCGGTTTGGGGGTCGGCAACTATATTCCCATGGCTTGTCACTTTCAGATCCGGCGTTTTCCTCGGCAGGAGCGGGTTCGGGCCCTGGCCTATTGCAACTATCACGGTGTCAATATCCATGTCGAACTCGGAGCCTTCTATAGGAACAGGCCTTTTCCTGCCGCTTTGGTCAGGTTCACCGAGTTTCATTTTTATGCATCTCAAAGCTCTCACTCCGCTCTTTCCGTCGCTCAAAACCTCAACAGGAAGCGTGAGCAGGCTGAATTTGACCCCTTCTTCCTTCGCGTTCTCTATCTCCTCCGCCCTCGCGGGCATTTCAGCGTCCGAGCGCCTGTAAACGATCCATGACTCCTCTGCACCGAGCCGCAGGGAAACGCGCGCGCAGTCCATGCTCACGTTCCCCGCGCCTATCACCGCGATCTTTTTCCCTATTTTGACCGGCGTGTCGTATTCCGGGAATTCATACGCCTTCAGAAGGTTAACCCTTGTCAGGAATTCGTTGGCTGAATACACGCCGTTCAGGTTCTCGCCTTTTACTCCCATAAAATAAGGAAGGCCCGCTCCTGTCCCTATAAAAACAGCCTTATAACCTTCTTTGAACAGGTCTTCAAGAGTATAGCTCCCGCCTATCAACGCGTTTACCTTCACTTCAACACCCAGGGATTTAATACTTTCCACTTCAAAATCCAGTATTGCTTTCGGAAGGCGGAATTCGGGTATGCCGTACCTGAGCACGCCCCCTGTGGAATGCAGGGATTCAAATACAGTAACCCTGTAACCCATTCTCGCGAGGTCCCCCGCGCATGTCAGGCCCGCGGGCCCAGAGCCCACGATAGCAACCTTCGTAACATCGTGCATCGTGCATCGTCCTTCGTTTTATCTACTTTGACACTTTGACACGGCGCCTGCCCGCCAACGTTTGTTGGGCGGGACACGTTGATACTGTTGCTGATCTGCAGATCAGCAACAAAACGCTCCAGGCGGCCTATCGCCACAGACCCGTATTTTTTCGAAAGCGCGCATACCTTCTCGCACTGGCTCTCCTGCGGGCAGACCCTGCCGCATACCGCGGGAAGGCTGTTCTTCTGCTTGATGATCTCAATTGCTTTGGCAAAATCCTTTTCGGCTATAGCTTTTATGAACTCAGGTATCTCGATCTCAACAGGGCAACCCGCTTTACAGGTCGGTTTCTTGCATTGAATACACCTGGATGCCTCTTTAAGAGCCTGTTCCTCGGTGTATCCGGAAGCAACTTCCTTGAAGTTTTTTATTCTTTTACCAGGTTCCTGCCTGGGCATTTCCTGCCGGCTTTCCATTTTAACTCCAGATTAGTTTACATAGTTTACAAAGTTTGCAGAGTTTACAGAGTATATGTAATGAACTATACATTTATAATTTTCCCTATCCTTAACTTTGTAAACTACATAAACTATGTAAACTCTATAAACTATTTTTATACTTTTCGTATGAAATACGCTCCTGTTCAAGGAAACGCCTGTTGCGGACGATGATCTCGTCAAAATCGACCATAAGGCCGTCAAACTCCGGCCCGTCAACGCAGGAAAACTTAACGTGCCCGCCGACAGTGACCCTGCAGCAGCCGCACATCCCTGTTCCGTCCAGCATGATCGGGTTCAGGCTTACAAACGTTCTGACCCCGTCGTTCCTTGTCACGTTACAGATATTCTTCATCATTATCAAAGGGCCTATCGCCCATACAGCGTCCGGCTTGTTCTTGCCTTCAATGATCCTTTTCAGGGGAAAAGTAACGAATCCCTTTTCACCCGCGGTCCCGTCGTCCGTGGTTATTATGAGTTCGCTACTCACCTTCTCAAGTTCCCTGCGGAAAATAAGCAGGTCCTTTGTCCTTGACCCGAGTATTGTAATGACCCTGTTGCCTGTTTCCTTAAGCGCTTTCAATATGGGAAGAAGCGGCGCGGCGCCGACCCCTCCTGCCACACCTGCGACAAGGCCGTATTTTTTTATTTCCGTGGGAACTCCGAGAGGACCGAGAACATCCATTATACTGTCCCCTTTGTTCATAGCCCCCAGTTCAAAAGTGGTCTTGCCCATTTCCTGGAACACGATCCTGACACTGCCCGCGCGCGCGTCTGCCATGGCTATGGTAAGCGGTATCCTTTCCCCTTTTTCATGCAGGCGTATGACCAGGAACTGCCCGGGCTTGAATTTTTCCGCGACCCGGGGAGCGTGAATATCGTATTGTTTTATCCCCGGCGCCAGTTCTTCTTTTTCCAATATTTTATATGCCATATTTCCACCATAATTCCATGTTTTGTCTTCAACTTTTAACCTTTAACTTTTAACCTTTAACTGTTTCTATCAGGCTCGCTGTTCAGCCAGTCTTTCTTATCATATTTATATATCTCATTTGGCTTGAAAAATATCTTTATTTCCCGCGCCGCGTTTTTTCTTGAATCAGAGCCGTGTATTATATTGCGCCTGTCGTCTGAAGCCAGGTCGCCCCTTATAGTTCTTTTTTTTGCTTCTGAAGGCACTCTCGCGCCTATCATTTCCCTCATTTTCTTTATAACACCCCTGCCTTCCACCACCATCATGACCGACGGGGCCGAAATCATGAATTTGACAAGGCCTTTGAAGAACGGCATGCCCCTGTAAATCCCGTAGAATTCTTCAGCTTTTTTCTTTGTAAGGCGTACTATTTTCAGCGCGCGTATTATGAAACCTTTTTTCTCAATGCGCCCAATAACCTCACCTATCCTGCCCTTGCACACGGCATCGGGCTTAATTATTATCAGGCTTCTTTCCATCTGCGCTCCTAAAGAAAATGCTGGATACCGGATTTAGAAAAAAACATTCAATCCATTATCCAGCATAAAGTAAATCTTATTTACCTGGTTGGTAACGTTGATTATAAATTGGCTATGATCCGTGCCTATGCCTTATCTGTCTTTAAAACGGGCGGCTTCATAAAGAATGTTCCGATCGCGGCGGCAACAAGCAGGCCTGATGCGACATAATAAGCTATAACGAAGCTCCCTGTCAAATCATACATCCTGCCCGCAAGAAGAGACAGGAGGAACCCGCCTACTCCCCACGCGGTAAAAACAAAACCGTAATTCGAACCGAAGTTCTTCAGGCCGTAACAGCTCTTTGTATGTGACGGGAAAAGAGAAAGATTCGCTCCGTAGTTTGCCCCGATAAGAGCTGAGATGATCGAAAGGACGATCATATTACCGAGAATATTGGTATCAGATACCTTTGAAAGCAGCATCATGAGCAATGCCTGAAAAACAAGACATATAAAAAGAGTCTTCCTGCAGCCTATCTTATCTGATATCATTCCGGCGAGTATTCTGCCTGCCCCGTTGCCGCATGCAAGAACTATGACAAGCACAAAACCAAGATTTAGATGCGCCTGCATTTTGGCGATCGCGGCAAGTTTTCCTATTATCATTAAGCCGGCGCCGGCGCCGCACGCATACATGAACCATATAAGATAAAATTGTCCGGTACCGAGCATCTCTCCTGACTTGCACTCCCTGATCTGAACCGGAGCCGCGGCTGTTGCCGATCTCACAGCAGCGTCCTGCGGCTGGTATCCCTTCGGGGGCTCCTTTAACAATTGCGCTATGCCGACAACGGCAACCAGGAATATCACGCCCAGGATAAGCATTGTTCTCTGCACGCCGTAACTGCCTATCAGCCAGGTTGAAAGCGGTGAAGCGTATGCGGACGCGAGCCCGAAACCAGAAACCACGATGCCGGATATAAGCCCTGTTTTTTTCGCGGAAAACCATTTGAGCGCGGGCGGAGTGGCGGAAGCGTAACCGAAACCTATGCCTGCGCCTGCTATGATCCCGAAGCTTATAATATACATAACCGGTGACGTGCTGAAGCTTGCCAGGATCATGCCAATGCCCACAAATATGCCCCCGACCGTAGCCACAATGCGGGCGCCTATTTTATCCTGGAGCCGGCCTCCTGGAACAGTCATCAGGGCGAACACAAGGCAGGCAACGGAATACGGCCATGATTTATCAACTTCTTTCCATCCCCATTCAGCCGGGATCGCTTTGCTGATAACGCTCCACGTATACAGGACCCCGAAAGCAAGGTTTATCCCCATCCCGGCAAGGGCTACCCGCCAGCCGATGTTCTTTACAGGCTTCGTCTCATCCATTAATCCACCTTTCCTTTAATACGATTAACTGTCATATTTCTTATGTCATTGCGAGCGACAGCGAATTCCCAAAGGGATCCCTTCGGGACAATCCGACGAAGTCGTTGCGAGCGATAGCGAAGCAATCTCGCATTAGATTGCTTCGTCACTACGCTCCTCACAATGACACGCAGGATCAAACCTGGCGTTCTTTTACAAGCTGTTCCACAACGCTGGGATCCGCAAGCGTGGTCGTATCCCCTATATGGTCAGTCTGGTTCTCGGCGATCTTACGCAGGATGCGGCGCATGATCTTGCCGGAACGCGTTTTTGGAAGTGCCGGCGCGAACTGGATCTTATCCGGGACCGCTATGGGCCCGATCTCCTTGCGCACGTGAAGCAACAACTCTTTTTTGAGCTCTTCGCTTGGGACAACACCCTCGTTAAGGGTTACGAACGCGTACAGTGCCTGCCCCTTGATATCGTGGGGCATTGGCGCCACTGCCGCCTCAGCCACTTTCGGGTGGCTGACAAGCGAACTTTCAACCTCGGCTGTGCCGATGCGGTGGCCTGACACGTTCACAACGTCGTCAATGCGTCCCATCAGCCAGTAATCCCCGTCCTGGTCAAGCCGGCACCCATCACCGGTGAAATAAAGGTTCTTGTACATTGTAAAGTAAGTATCCACAAATCTGTCGTGGTCGCCCCACATTGTCCGCATCATTCCGGGCCAGGGTTTCTTTATGCAGAGCTTGCCGCCCTCGTTCCTGCTGCACTCGGTGCCGTCATCGCGCAGGACTACCGGCTCAACCCCGAAGAAAGGCCTGCTCGCGCTTCCGGGCTTCAGCGTGTGCGCCCCGGGCAGCGGTGTGATCAGTATGCCGCCGTTCTCGGTCTGCCACCAGGTATCAACAACAGGGCATTTCCCCTTGCCGATCATGGTGTGGTACCAGACCCAAGTTTCCGGGTTGATAGGTTCGCCTACGGTTCCGAGTATCCTGAGCGTATCGAGCTTGTATTTTTTCGGCCATTCGTCCCCGAGGCGTATGAGCGCCCTGATCGCGGTCGGGGCTGTGTAGAACACCGTAGCCTTGAATTTATCCACAATATGCCAGAAACGGCCTGCGTCCGGGTATGTGGGCACGCCTTCGAACATCATGCTTGTCGCGCCGTTAGCCAGAGGCCCGTAAACTATGTAGCTGTGGCCTGTCACCCAGCCGATATCCGCTGTGCACCAAAAGATATCGTCATCATGGATGTTAAAGATGTATTTGTGGGTCAGCATTACGTGGATAAGGTATCCGGCGGTTGTATGCACAACACCCTTGGGTTTTCCTGTTGAGCCGGAAGTATAGAGGATGAACAGCTTGTCTTCCGCCTTAATTACTTCAGGTTTGCAGTCAGCACTTGCTTTCGCCATTTCATCATGGTACCAGAGGTCCCTGCCTTCCTTCATATTGCAGGGTTCCTCGCTTCTCTTGGTTACGATGACTTTTTCGATGCACGGCGTTTTGGCAAGAGCGTCATCAGATATTTTCTTCAGCGGTATTATCTTTCCTGAACGGTAGGAATTATTGGTGGTAACAAGTATCCTGCACTTGGAGTCGTTTATCCTGTCCGCGAGAGCATCAGCGCTGAATCCCGCGAATACTACGGAGTGGATAGCTCCTATCCTGGAACAGGCAAGCATAACTACCGGCAGTTCAATTATCATGGGCATATAAACACAGATACGGTCGCCTTTCTTGATGCCGTGCGACCTCAGCACGTTGGCGAACTTGCACACTTCTTTGTGCAG
Source organism: Candidatus Desantisbacteria bacterium CG1_02_49_89 (assembly GCA_001871075.1). Lineage (GTDB taxonomy): Bacteria > Desantisbacteria > UBA1551 > UBA1551 > UBA1551 > UBA1551. Next base: position 575 of record MNUP01000077.1, on the reverse strand, counting down.
CTGCTCGTAAGTAAGCGTTTTAACGTCGTTTTCCGGCTCTCCCTGCCATACGAGTGCGGGCTTATCCTTTGTCTTGGTTTTGAGATGGCGGTCAAGGCAGTTGAAGCTGATATTCAGCTCGCCGTCCTCAAACCACGTATGTTCAATTACGCGTTTTCCGGTATCCCATGTATATTTCCGGGATACGGTAGGTTTCTTGATCCAGTCAATGATCTCGATCTGCTTGAGCCAGAACTTATCAGGATCGTTAACTGACATTTCATACATCTCTTTATATTGTTTCGCATTGATGTAAGCTTTCCCCTCCATCTCTTTGGGAACAGGGAAAGTCCTGTTCTCCGTCATCAACGAATCGGTTGATATTGCCTTTTTCTTTTCTTCACTCATTGATTTTATCCTTTCTATTATTAGATAATTGTTACCTTGTTTCTTTATTTTGTCATTGCGAGCCCGAAGGGCGCGGCAACCCCTTTACCAAAGGTTCTTCCGAGTTTTGTATGGGTAGCGGGTAAAACCGTTCCTGCTACTCATCCCGACAAAGCCGGGGCCACTCGCCCGTAGGCGAGTTTAACCAA
>MNUP01000060.1 GCA_001871075.1 Candidatus Desantisbacteria bacterium CG1_02_49_89 | reverse complement strand
CTTTAGAGAGTTACTTTTTCTTCAATAATTTGCAAATCAATAAAGAGAGCTTTCTTTTGTTATACTCGGGAAACAACCTTAGAAATGTTTATTATCTTATAACATTCTAAACAATTTGCAAAGTCTCTTAATGAGAGATCCGACGAGAAGTGATAAAAATATAGGATGTTTTATGCGTTTTTCAGGTAATCAGTATTTGATAATCACGGTAATCATCTTTCAATAATCACTGTAATCATCTTTTAATAATCACCGTAATCATTCAAGGAAAATCGCGTTGGACCAGGCCATGCGCCCCTGCGTGTCCGCGCACTGGATCCTTATGTATTTTTCCTTTCCGTGTATCTTGTATTCGGCTTCCTTCAGCGGCTCTTTTTTCAGGGCAGAGAACATCTCCCCGTAGCCGTTGAAAGAAATAAACGATATCGTCTTTACGAGGGAGGTCGCGACATAAAGGCTGTTCCCGTTTATTTTCACGTCCTTTATCTCCGGGCCCCAGCTCGCGTAAAAAAGCCCTTTCTTGATCGAGTCCATTATGTCGCGCAGCGCGAGTTTCTTTGACTTAACCATTATCCAGGAGCCGCACGCGTCGTTCCACCTGTGATCGTTGAAGTGGTTGTGCGCGTCGTCAACCGCGAACCCGTAAACGTTCCTGCCGGCTGCAAGCATGTTATCCCAGTAGGTCATCGAGTACGCCTTGTCAACGCTTGGGTGGCAGGACGTGTTGAAAACCTCTGTCCCTATGTACCCCTTGCAGGAGAAAATGTCGTTGGTGGTCAGGGCTGACCAGTACGGGTGGGCAAGGTTTATCTCGCCGCCCTGTGACTTCACCAGATCTATCATCTCCTGGGGGTGGACCTCCCACCATTTCTTTTTGAGAACAACAACCTCGTCCCCGGAATAGACAATTTCCTGTTTCAGGTCAAAACCCAGAAGGTGGAAGTTGGTCTTCGCCTCGGTTATACCGCAGTGCAGCTCCTCGCCGGGGATAAGCAGGACCCCGTGGTTCCCCTCAACCTTCGTGAGCTTGCAGTGGTCTGTCAGCGCTAAAAAATGATATCCCGCCTCCTTGTACTGCGCCACAGTATCTTCGGGCGGGAGCGTGCCGTCCGAATTCTTTGTGTGCGTGTGCAGGTTGCCCTTGAACCAGTTGCCTTCCACCCCGAACGGGTTATTGAACTTTATCTCCATCTTTTCTCCTTTCTGTTTATACTGATGCATACGGATTAACAGAACGGATGCATACGGATAAAATCTTCACGAAAACACAAAATCATAAAAAAATTTGAATTATAAAATCAAAATGGTTCAGCGGCACTGTCTCTACTTCTCTAACTGAATAGAACCGTTCCCGGAGTTAAGCGTAGGAGGATGGTATATGGATCGTTTTAAAAACAGGCGCTGCCTCTATTTTTGTAAAAATAAATAGAACCGCCCCCCATTATAAATTGCAAGGGGTATAGTTTTTCGGGAGACGTTTACTCATCGTTTGAATAAAATCAAAAGGAGTAGCTACTTTTGGTTTTAACCACAAAACTTGTTTAGTCTTTTTTATCAAATCATTATCCCACGTTAAAAAATAATCCATGTTTGCACTATGCGCAACCATTATATTTATTGAATCTTTGTCTTTAATTTTAAATTTCATTTTTAGCTCATCAAGCAACTGATATTCCCCTTTATTGTCAAATTTTAAAATTTCTTCTTCTGTTTTATTTAGTGAGTAATCAACTAATTTACTAAAAGAACAATCGTCAGCACTCTCAAAATTGACTTCTTGCCAAAATTTCCACTCTTTTTTATCATTCTCTTCTATTTGTTCTAACTTTCCCAGAGAGTTTTTATTATAAAACCATAAAAGCTGTCTATACTTTTGTTCGCCAAGTATATCCAAGCTTATAAAGAGATTTATGATACCTTTCTTTGCCAAAGCAATAAGGTCATGATGCTCTTTTCTGGCCCCAGCCTCAATTATAATATTTGTGTCTAAAAATATATTCATTTTATCCTCGAGGGATTTGTCTGATGCACGTCTGACGATTTCGGAAAGTTTAAGTTTGTGTTTTGCTTTACAATTTACATTATTATTCTCATTAATTTTTTATTCGGTAATCTGAAACGACCTTACAAATTTTTCATAATTTTCTAGATTCTTTTGATTATTTGTCTTGAGAATTGAATAAATATAGTAAAATGAATTATTATCTAAAATAATTTTGCCCTTGAATGGTCTATCAGCGGATGGCTGATTAGTTATTTGACCCGAAAAATCAACAGCAACAGTTTCTCTAAGATATTCAGTATAGGTTGTTTCGTCCAACTTAATATTATGTTTCATGACGAGAACTTTTATTGCGGTTCGCAACATATCCTTAGAACTTTGCCCCCTTATTGTCTCTATTTCTGGAACAAATCGCTGAGCGGCATACAAATTACCTAGAGAATTCTTACTTATATACTGAACAGTTGCTCCGCTACCAACTTTCTTAACTTCGTTTGGGAAAGAAACTTTAAAATGATTTGCTGCTAAACTAAAAACCCTCCAAGAATCTGTGCTTGTTTTCATGCAGCCACAGATCAGGGTTAATCCCGCCAAGCACAGCATTATTACAGTAGCAAATTTTTTCATAAGTAATTTCTCCTTTCAAAAGAAATTTGTCGTCGTGAAAAACTGAAAATGGGAAGGGGTGTAAAGATATTGACCCCCTCATAAAAGTGTGGTCTGGGGCGTAAAAAATTGAGTGTCAGACCTTGAATATTGAATTAAATTTTTTTACCACGCGATTTCACAGATTTTCACGAGAAATGTCATTGCGAGAAGTGAAACGACGAAGCAATCTAAAATCTGGATTGCTTCACTATCGTTCGCAATGACAGCTTAACTTGAAATCAAGTGCTAATCTTGTGTAATCGTGTGGTTCCATCTATTTTATGCCTTTGTAGTTAGCATTTTCCTTTGGCGATTTTACACTTTAAATCTAAATAATATTTAAAGTTCTCCAGTGAAATCTCCGGTGGTATGGTGTGGTCAACAGTGGGGATGTACCCGCCGGTCTCGAGCAGGGGAACGATCTTTTTCTTCAGTTCCGCGTCGATCGCCTTCCTGTCCTTCGCCAGCTCACGCTTGTCTATGCCGCCTGAGAATGCCAGGTCTTTCCCGTATTCCTTCCTTATTTTTACCGGGTCCATGTTTGCCGCGGCTTCAAGAGGCCATATCAGGTTCACACCTGCCTCGATCATCAGCGGTATGAGGACTTCGGTATTGCCGTCGCTGTCCATCTCGACCACCTGCACGCCGTTTTTTTTCAGGAATCCTATTATCTTTTTATGCCTCGGGAGGAAAAACTCTTTGTAGATCTTCGGCGAGATAAGCGGCCCGTTCTTGAACGCGAAATCCTCGTTAAAGCAGAACGCGTCGATGTCTGTTTCTATAAGGGCTTTTTTAGTAAGCTTAATGAAGAAATCCACCATGAAATCCAGTATCTCATGGACGAGTTCCGGTTGGTCAAAGAAAGCCATTGACAGGCGCTCGGTTCCCATCATCTGCCGCATATTCCAGTATAACCCCGCGAACCCGCAGTTCTCGGTAAGGTTAAGGGGGTAATCCCTGTTCTTCCATTCCTTTTTAGCGTCTTCCCAGTTCTGCGGGTAACGGGCAGGATCATCCGGATTGAAGTGTTTTTTGAATTCAAGGAAATCCTCGCGCTTTTTCACGAAGAAATCCATGAAGGTGTCCATTGAAAGCCTGGTCCCCATAACAGTGCCTTCTTTCAGGCCCTTCCTTGTCTCGCCCCAGGCGTCCATGAAAATAACGTACCTGTCTGTCTCCTCAATGGTTTTGTCAAGCCCGGGAATAGGCCCCATATTGAGCCTTATGAACTCGTGTTTGTCAAGGCCCGCGAATTTCGGCTGGCCCCTGAACCAATCCCCGTCAAGTTCTTCTTTTTTCAGGCCTTCGCTTATCCACCGCTCGTAGGTCTGCCCCCAGATCCCCAGCTCGTACAGGGGAAACCTGTCAGGCTTCTGGAACTGTACTGTTTTCAGGTATCTTTCCCTATTATTCATTTATATTTCCTTATTTAATCTGTGATTCATTTAAAAGGAAAAACTCACGCAGTTTCTTCTGAAGTATTTTTTTAGGTATAAGTTTTGTTTTATATTCAGCCACAAGCGCTGGAGATAGATTTCTGCTAAGAGCATATTCAACTACTTCGTTATCTTTTGACTTGCAAAGAATTATGCCCACACTCGGGCTTTCATGGGGCTTTTTTATGTCGCGGTCAAGCACTTCAAGGCAAAAATTTAATTTTCCAATATATTCAGGCTTAAAATCGTCAATTTTCAACTCAATCATCACGAGACACTTGAGACCGCGATGCAGAAAAAGTAAGTCAATGAAATAGTCATTTTTGCCTACCTGTATTCGATACTCCTGTCCAATGAAGGCAAAATCTTTTCCGAATTCAAGAATAAAGTCTTTAAGATTACCTACTATGCTTTTTTGAAGGTCTTTCTCTGTGTGGACTTCGGGAAGGTTCAGAAAGTCTAAAACATAGGTATCTTTAAATACTCTGGTTATATCTGAATCTTTTTGTGTCAGCGATGCTGACACTTTTTTCTTTGAGAGGATTGCCCGCTCATAATAACCAGAATCGATCTGACGCTCAAGTTCTCGGGAGCTATATCTTTCTTTTATTGAAAGCGCTAAATAAAATTCCCGTTCTTCTTTTGATTTTGTTTTAGAAAGAATGAGTAAATGATTTGTCCAACTTATTTGTGTCAGCACTGCTGACACAAATTGCTTTTGATTATATATTTCATAAAACTGGCGCATACGATACAAGCTTCGGCGGGTAAATCCTTTATATTCAGGGTGTCTGGTCTGTATATAGAAGGCAAGATTGTCAACTACAGCGTCACCCCATTCAGCCGATACAATTTTTTTGCTGATATATTCGCCGATTTTCCAGTATAGTTTCACTAACTCAATATTTACGTTTTTTATGGCATTGTATCTTGCGTCTTTAATCATTGTTACGATTTCATCAAATTGATTGTAAAAATACCTTGTTAATTGTCGTTTAGAATTCATTTTTATTTCCTTTATTCTGATTACACCGATTCTAAAATGACGATTACACAGATTAACAAACAGATTGCTTCGCTATGCTCGCAATGACCCTACTACGCCAAGGCTTCGCAGGGCAGGCAAAAAGTGCGACGGAACGTCGCACCGCTATATCGGGCTCAATGAATTGAGCCCCTACAACTTGCAAGGCTAAAGCCTTGCCCTACGTTACCCCATATCCACTTATCTACTTATCCACCTATCAACTGTTTCACCCTGGCGACCATACCTTCTACAACGATTTCAGCTATCCGCCTGCCTTCTTCTATTGTGGATTTCCGGGGGTCAACCGGGCCGCCGATCCCGTCTTCCTTTATCGTTATCGGCCTGTCCTTCGGGAGGAGTTTTATATCCACAAGCTGGGGGCTGAAATACATCATAAGCGAAGTTTCGTATCCCGCAGCGTGGTCACCCACGATCCCCTTGTCAGCGGCGATCTCCGCATCTGAAAAAAGCAGGATCTTCGCGTCCTTGTGCTTTTCCTGGAACAGAAACCCGGCTTCCCTCAGCGCCTTCATGTGCTCGCCGCCGTAATGGCCCATCAGCACGAAAATTATCCTGAATCCCTCGTCGTATAACTGCTCGAACGTGTCCTGCGCAAGGACCTGCACTGTTTCCTTGTTCATTTCCAGGGTCTTTTTAAATCCCGCGTGCGGCTTCATCGTGTTATAACCGCAGTAAACAGGGGGGTGGACAACTCCGCCGGTTTTTTCCGCTGCCATAAGGCAGAGCTGATGCGCCTTGAGCGTGTCAAGGCCTATAGGGTTCTGCACACCGTGCCATTCCAGGGACCCCCAGGGGATGTAGCATATGGGTGCGTGTTCCAGGATTTTATCGATTTCTCCAGGTTTCAATTCTTCCATTTTCATAATGGCTCCTTTTATGTCGTATGTCGTATGTCGTGCGTATGAATCCTTGAAACGTAAGACTTATGACGTATGACGGTATTTACGTAAGACGTACGACTTACGACGCTCGACGGTGGTTATCAGTATAACCTCACGGAGCTGAACTCGGCTGTGACTTCCGCCGCTCCCCAGGTCTTGATCATAAACCCGATCTTCTCCGGCTCAAGCTCCTCCGCGGCAGTGCCCACTTCCTCCCACTTGTCTTTCTCGGTCTTCCTGTAGCTCCAGGAATACGAGGAACCGTCTTTTTTGATCTGCAGCCAGACCTCGTCGGAGTCGTAATCCGCGTTAAGCATATCGTTCGCCCCTGACCGCTCAAGGCGCAGTTTCGTGCCCATATACGGCCCCCAGTAAAAATAGTCCAGGTCAGCGAACCTTACGAAAAGAACAGCGTGGAACTGCTGGCCTTCCGTTGACTCGGCCAGTTTCATCTTTGCCTCAAAGGTCCAGTTCCCCTTCGGGACTTTCAGGGCAAGCTGGGGAGCGGCCGCGATGTGGCTCCAGTGGTCATAGGTCTGCTCAGAAGGGACAGTGAAAATAAGAATGCCTTTTTTCGCGTCAATTTTATATGAAGGCCCTTCCGAAGGGCAAACCCACTCCCACTTTTCATTCAGCTTGTCGGTTTTGAAATCATCAATGAAAACGGGATCCTTTGCCATTCCGGTATTCAGGATTACCAGCGCCAACCCGATCACAACACTGATTTTAATCATGTTCTTCATCTTCCACCTCACTTCAATGATACACAATTTTTCAACAGGGATCTGACGAGAATTTAAACTGACTTTTAAGTTCTCTTAAATTCCCTGTAAAAAGTATTACTGTGTTAACCTGTGTTAACCTGTGGTTACAAAAACAGTCCTTAGGCATTTGTCGTGAGTCATTAGCAAGATAAAAGCATATTTCGTGTTTTCGTGACACTTTCGTGATTTCGTGGAAATCTTTTACTTTTCCGCCCAGATCTCAATCTGGGCGAGACCTCGCCCCTTTGGGGCGGGCAGCTAATCTTTGTTGCGGATGCCGGGGTCCTTGAAAAACGTATTCTTGACAACGTTATCAAAATCAAGGGCTTTCTTGAACCCAAAGTTCATTATTAAAAGAGGAACGACATACATCCCGAGGCGTATTATGTCAAATTTCATTCCCATCATTCTTCTTAAGATGTTGCCGCGGGAATAGAAATTATTCCACGCCCATCCGGTCCCGTTCCAGAGCTGGTCAGGGGTCATCTGCGCGGGCTTGAAAACCACGCTTTCCGTGTCATAATGCCTCCAGTCGGTGTCTATGATGCGGTTTTCTGCCGCAAGCTTCTTGTGAAGCTGGGTCCCGGGCAGGGGTGTAAGGTTTGTGAACTGCGCGAGGTCAAGCTTTGCGTCATAAATAAAATCCACCGTGCGCTTGAACACGTCCACGTCGTCGCTGTCAAACCCGAAAACGAAAGCGCCCAGCACTATTATGCCGTGATCGTGAAGCCGCTTGATGTTGTCCTTGAAAGCCGCGATCTTGTTCTGGGACTTGCCGATCTCTCCCATGCTGCCCTGCGAAAGGGTCTCAAACCCCATAAAAAGACCGACGCACCCGCTTTTTTTCGCAAGCTGAAGCAGCTCCAGGTCCTCGGCGGCGTTGACAGAAGCCTGGCCGATCCATCCTACATGCAGCGGTATAAGGGCTTTGAACAATTCCTTGCTGTATTTTTTATTCCCGCAGATGTTATCGTCAATAAAGCCGGCGAACCTGGCCTTCGTTATTTCGATCGACCTTACTACGTCCTCCACGGGTTTTGAGCGGTACTGTTCCCCGAATACCCCGGAAACAGAGCAAAACGAACACGCGTAAGGGCAGCCCCTTGTTGTCTGAAAGGTATTTTTAATTAAATACGCCTTTTTTTTGTAAAGGTCGCGCCTGGGCTCAGGAAGCCCGGCAAGGCTGGGTTTTTCCGCGTTGGCATAAATTTTTTCAAGCTTTCCTTTTTCAAAATCCTCTATAAGCCTGGGCCATGAACCCTCGGCCTCACCGACAACCACCGCGTCGCAGTGCTGCGCCGCCTCTTCCGGGACCGCCGAGGCATGCGGCCCTCCCAGCACTACTTTTGCCCCGCGCCTGCGGAATTCCTCCGCAAGCCTGTAAACCCTGGGCGCGGCAGCGGTCATCATGCTGATACCCACGATATCAGCCCCGTCATTGAAATCTATTGCCTCCACCTGCTCATCCAGAAGCCTTATGTCTATGCCGGGTTTTGTCAGACCCGCAACTGTGGTTATCCCCAGAGGCGGAAGCTTGAAAGCAAGCCCCATCCTCTTTGCGTAATCCTCGTCTTTGCCCGGTGATATCAACAAGATCCTCATCCATCCTCCTATCCGCAGGCAACCGCAGTATGATCCGCAACCCGCCAGGCGGGCGCTACAGCGGAGTAAAGCAGTTGACTGCTTTTATTATAAAATAGATTGCAAGGAAAAACATAAAAAGCGCAAGCACTGTCTTAAGCAGGGGGTATACCTTTTCGCGCAGGATAACATCCTTCCCCCTTGAAACCGTGAAAGAAACAAGCGCGTACCATCCGAAATCAGAGCACCAGTGCCCAACCAGTATCGCGATAAGCCCTGTTACGCCCGCAGCCTGCATGCCCTGCCACAGCATGTTGTAACCGATTGCTGCCCACCACGGCGGGAAGGAAGGATTGAAAACCGTAAATATCACCCCGCCCAGGACCGGGCCGTAGCTTTTTTCGGACGCGGGCCCGAAGGCATTAAGCCCTTTCTGCCTTAAAAGAGAAATACCGGTCAGGAAAAGCAGGATCCCGCCTGCCAGCCCTACGGCCCCCGCGACAACAGGCGATCGCAGGAACTTTAAAAATCCGAAGATTATAAGAAGCGATACGCATACCTCCACGAAGAAATGGCCCAGTATGACCAGAAATCCTGTCTTCGCGCCGTGCTTGAGCGTTTCCGTTATGTTGAATACGAGGAGCGGGCCCGGGATCAGCGCCCCGCTCAGCCCTATGCCTAATCCCATCCCGAATAAACCGAGGATAGAAATAAATCCGTTCACCTGATCGCTCTTTCGTTGCCTTCCTTTATGAACTTCCTGTTCAGGGCGTCATTAAAGGCAAGGGTTCCCTTGAAACCGAAATTCATTATTGCCAGCACGATCCAGTACGGGATGCTTGATATGAAATGGAAATCCATCCTTGTCATTCTTTTCAGTATGGGACCCGCGGAATAGAACTCCCTCCACGCCCACATACTGCCTTTCTGCAGTTCGTCAGCGGTCATAAGCGCCGGCTTGAACACGGTCCTTGTCATGTCGTATTTGGACCAGTCTGTGTCTATTATGCGGTTCTCGGAGGACAGTTTCTTGAACACTGCTGTTCCGGGCAGCGGCGTCAGTATGCTGAACTGAGCCAGGTCCAGCTTTGAATCAAAGACAAAATCCAGGGTCCTTTTGAAAACGTCCTTATCGTCGCTGTCAAAACCGAACACGAACGCGCCCAGGACCACGATCCCGTGGTCGTGCATTTTTTTAACGTTCGTTTTGAACTCCTCTATCTTGTTCTGGTGCTTGCCTATCTCTCCCATGCTGCCCTGCGAAATAGTCTCAAAACCCATAAAAAGCCCCACGCACCCGCTTTTTTTAAGAAGCACCAGCAGCTCTTCGTCTTCCGCGGCGTTAACCGAAGACTGGCCGGCCCACCTGACCTTAAGCGGGGCAAGCGCCCTGAAAAGGTCCTTGCTGTACCTCTTGTTACCGGCGATGTTGTCGTCAATAAAACCGACAAAACCGCTTTTGGACGATCCAACCGACCTTATCACGTCCTCAACGGGCTTTGACCGGTACTGCCTGCCGAACACGCCTGACACGGAACAGAACGAGCAGTCATAAGGGCAGCCCCTGGTTGTCTGGAAAGAGTTCTTCACGAAATAGGCCTTTTTTTTATAAAGGTCGCGCCTGGGTTCCGGAAGCCCTGAAAGGGAAGGCACTTCTTTATTGGAGTAGAACTTTTCCATCCTGCCTTTTTCAAAATCCTCTATCAGCCCGGGAAAGGATCCCTCTGCCTCTCCCATGACCAGGGCATCCGCGTGCTGTATCGCTTCCTCAGGAACCACTGACGGGTGCACGCCGCCCAGCACAACCTTGGTGCCCCTTGCGCGGAATTTGTCCGCGATCCTGTAAGCCCTCGGCGCTACCGCGGTCATCGCGCTTATTCCCACAAGGTCCGCGCCTTCGTCATAATTGATCGCCTCAACGTGTTCGTCCAGGATCCTGACTTCGATACCGGGCTTTACAAGAGACGCGACAGTCGCGAGCGCGAGCGGCGGGAACTTGAACGCAAATCCGAGCCTTCCCGCATAATTCTCATCCTGACCCGGCGCAATTAGAAGTATTTTCACAGTTCCTCTCTTTTTCACGTCGTACGTCGAACGTCGTACGTTTCACGTCGAACGTCGAGCGTCTTGCGTATGAATCCTTAAAACGTAAGACCTACGACGGATGACGGTATTTACGTAAGACGTACGGCTTATGACGCTCGACGGTTTTTTTATTTGTTTTTAATTTTGTCCGCAAGCTTCACAAGCTCGTCCTTCGTGGTGCCCAGGTATATGCAGTCCCACAAGCCCACATCACCGTCAAAAGGGGTGAACGCGATGCCTGTCATTATGAACTCACCGAAATCCGCGTACATGTCCCTTATCACCGGCGTCCATTTCGCGGGAATATTCTTGTCGATCTGGATCGAGGACCAACCCGCGACATTTTCTCCTGCCACATACCTCCTGCATGGTTCTCCCGGTTCAACGATCGCTTCCGTAACCCCTCCCCACTGACCGCTGTCAGGGAACTGGATCATTATGCCTTCCCCGCCCAGCTTTTTCCAGGCGAACATAATGTAGCGGAACTCTCCCTTACCCGGTTTATCCGTAATATGGTATTCCCATCCGTCAATGGTCTCGATATACGACTGCTGAGGCGTAACCTTCAGCGCTTTTTTGCCGGCAAACACGTCTTTTGCCTCTATCTCCACAACCGAATCCACCGCGTGCTGGCTGATCAGGTCCACGAACCCGTCTTCCTCGTCAAAAAGCTTAAGCGTCTCCGCCCTGCACACACCAGCCGCAAAAACTGCCGCCACAGCGCAAACCACAATTAATTTTTTCATCTTTCCCTCCTTTTGTACTTTTCTTTATAAAATATTCTATTGAGTTTACAGAGTTTATAAAGTTTACACAGTTTACATAGTTGTTTTTACAAAGCAGTTCCTTTGCAAACTCTATACACTCTGTAAACTATGTAAACTGTTTTTTAGCGGGGCATTCTTTCGTTCACGCCCGGAAACCGCGGAAAAACCTTATGCGGCTCTGCCTGGTACCAGTACGCGACGCTTGCCCAGTCATCAGAGCGGTCGTTGGCATGGCCGTGCTCAATGGTCACCTTTATTGACTTCTTGAAGGGGATGGGGTCCTCTATGTGGAACTTGTAAACCGTCCACTTGTTGGTCTTGCCTTCCATGTTATCCCAGTCCCGAAGCTTCGGGCTTCCGGCAAGAGAAACCCCGTGATAGGGAGTGGACCACCCGTCCACCGGGAACTCGTAAGAAGAACAGAAATAATCCTCTGTGCCTGTGCCGTGCAAAGAAGGGGGTCATTTTTCCCCGTCAATGAAGATCATGTCATCTCCCTCGCCGTACCATCCGGGAGCGAGCTGGTGCACGCTCACGTTGCACCCCACGTAATGGCCTTTTCCCTCGGCGTCAAGTATAACGTAATTCTCTTTACCTGTAAGGTTTGTCCTGGGTTCGCCTTCCTTGAAAGGCACCGCCTTGCAGGGGTTTTCCCTTTTCCATTGCGCGTGGAACCTTCCAAGCCCAGCCGGCAGTTTCTTGTATTTTTGAAAATCAATATAGAAATAGTGATTAAAATCCGCGCCTGACCCGTTCTCAACCTCAAACCTCGCGGATTCAGCGAAAGGCATCGGGAACTAGCAGTTCATTGCCGGGCCGTTCTGCCAGTCCGCCACCCTCATGCTGAGGGGCAGGGACCAGTAATTGCCTGACATCCCGTGGCCCACTCCGAAGAAATCCCCGAAAGGGCATTCCACGCTGGGATCCTTTTCCCCGTCCCAGAATACGCGCAGTATCGTTTTCCTGACCCATCCTTCTTCTTGCGCCGCGCCGCCGAACCATATGTGCCTGACGCTTCCGGCGCCCTTTATTTCCGCCGTCGTCTTTTTCTCACCGGGCTTTATCAGGACGAAATCCGCGTTCGCGCCGGTGCGGTCATAGCTTGAGACGCGGAAAGACCTGTAATCCCGCAGGGCCGGCAGCCCGTCCATCCCAGACAGTATTTTCATTTCGCCCCCTTAAATTCAGTGTCAAGTATCAAGTGTCAAGAGTCAAGTAGAAGATTAATCTGTGTAAATCCGTGTTAATCCGTGGTTAAAAGCGGTCTTTCGTGCTTTCCTCGCCCATCCTTTCAGGTGGGCGAAGTCTCGCCCGCTGAAAGACGGGCGGAGTGCTTTCATGGAAATTTTTATCAGGGCTCCCACCTTAAGGATCGGCGGGTCTTCGAGAAGCCCTGAGTTACATGTGCGACGAAACGTCGCACCGCTACAACGCAGGCTAAAGCCTGCGGCTACCTTGTTTTTGCGTTGACACGTTTTTGTTTTTACTTTCAACTTTCAACTTTTAACTCGTTCAGGACTGCGGGGCTGACTGCGCCGCGGGCAGCAACTTAACCGCGCCTGGTCCCAGCAGCGTAAAACTTGCTTTCGCTGTTTTGCCTTCAGCCTTGACCGTGATTTCCAGCGCGTTCTTGTTCTCGACTGTTTTCGCGGAAACGCTGAACCTGCCCAGGCCCTGCACCTTTTCGGGCTTTGAGACGCTCCATCCAGCAGGCGCCTTTATCTCTATTTCCGGCATAACGGCTGAACCGCCTTTTCTTACGGAAACATCCAGTGTCTTTTCTATACCCGGATAAAGCACCGGCTCACCGTTGTAATGCAGCGCAATCTCCGCGTCTTCGATGTTTTCCACCGCGCAGTTGTTGTCAAACGTAAGCAGCTTTCCTATTTTTTCATTCCTGAATAAAAGCGACAGGATGTTTTCCGGCAAAACGGCCTTTTCCCCGAATTCCGAAGTGCCTGATCTTTCCTTCAGGAGCTTTTCCGCTATCTTCGCTGTGCGCTCAGTAAGCTCAGTGATTGTTTTGGGAAGCCCGTCCATAATTGTCTGGGCGCACGGGGTTATAGCGTAACCGACAGGTTTTTTCCACTCCTCGGGTATGCCGGCAGTCCCGCCCATAATCCCCAGGAGCGAACCTAAGGTCGCGCCTGTGCAGTCCGTGTCAAAACCGCAGTTCACCGCCTTGCACAGTATGTCCCCGTAATCTTTTCCGTAGAGAAGGCCTATGACGGCAAACCCGTGGTTGGGGATCGCGTTACACGGCTGGACATGCCCGAAAATAGTGGCGATCCTTTCTCTTGCCTCTCCCCAGTCCAGCTTGTTCTCAAAACACCAGACCGCCTCTCTAACGCTCCTCGCGATACTGCAGGAGATCGGTATCATGGAAAGCCCGATCTTTATAAGGGTCATTGGGTCCTTGGTCACAAAAGCGGCGCTTTCAGCCGCTGCCCAGAACATTTCCCCCCACCTTCCTTCCCCGCCTGTATGGTCAAGGGAGGAATCCATCCATGCGAGGGACGCTGCAAGCTGGGGATCAGCCGGAGCAACGCACGCCCATATCTCGCTCCTGATAGGGGAACCCATTTCATCAACCCAGTAGTTCTGGAACGCGCCTGAAACCGGGGGCATTAAACCCCTTTGAAGATTGTAGATGCAGAAACTGTATTCCGCGTACCAGTGCTTATGAAGGTGTTTGAGCCAGTAATCCGCAAAATCCCTGAACTTTACGTGGATGCCCCTGTCTTCGAGCATTTTCACCCATACGAGCTGGAAATCCAGGTCATCGTTCTGAAGCGGCTCGCCCGGCGTCCAGGACGGGTCCTTTTTCCACCTGCGCGTTACGTCCCAGTCGTAATAGGTAAAGGCATGGGTATATTTTATGCCCTCCACTGGCGTGCCAAGCGTCCCGCCTATGTTCTTCCCAAGCCAGCACGCCAGCACCTTATCCATATATTCATTTTTGCTCAACCGGATTCTGTCCACTTTCTTCTCCTTTTTTTATTTTGGATTACAGTGATTTTAAAAGAGATTACGGTGATTATTTAAAAACGATTAAAGAAATACTTTCTTTTTACATGGAACTTACGAGAACTTAAAAATATTCAGCCACGGATTTTTAACTTTTAACCTTCAACTTTTAACCTTTAACTATTTTTATTTAGCGCACAAACATGAGCCGGGCCACCCCCCGCACTTCGGGCAGTTTCCTGCCTGCGCGTTCACGGGATATCCTTTTGCCTCGCCGGGTCCCAGCATCATGAACGACGCTTCTATCTTCTTTGAGCCCGTGTTCACCTTTACTCTCATCTCGTTGCGGTCTGAGGCTTTGTCAGCGAAGAGCGCGAACCTTTTCTGCCCGAAATTGTCAGAAGCCCTGTTCACGGTCCAGTTCCTCGGAACTATGATAGAAATGCTGCCGTCGACCGGCTTTCCGTCCTTTTCAAGATGCATGCCCACGTTCTTCGAGATCCCCGGCCTTACAACCGGTTCTCCGCCGTAATGGAACCATATGTCAATGCCGTCCCTTCTTTCCACAGCGGACATCGGGTCCTGCATAAGAGCCTGGGTTGCCATTTCGTTAGAGCATAGAACGGAAACCGGGTCTTTCGGTTTCACGGTCTTCCCCGGAGAGAATTCGGCGGCCTCTGATCTTGCTTTTAGGAATTTTTCCGCGATCTTTACCGTCCTTTCTGTCAGTTCGCTTATGGTCTTGGGGGCTCCCGGGACCTGCGTGAACTTGTGCAGCACTATTTTCTCGCCAATGGGCTTTGTCCATTTTTCAGGGATCCCTTTTACGCCGTCCAGTATCCCCAGCACCGAGCCCAGCGTCGCCCCGGTGCAGTCCGTGTCATACGCGCAGTTCACAGCGATGCACAGCTTATCCCCGAAATCCTTCCCGTAAAGCCAGCCCAGTATAGTGAACCCGTGGTTCTGCACGGCATTGCAGGGGTTATAGTCCCTGCCGAAAGCTTCCAGGATCCTCTGCCTTGCCTCTGCCCAGGAAATCCCGTTCTCATGGCACCATACCGCCTCCCTTATCACCCTTGAAATGCGGCAGTGGATCGGTATCATCTGCAGGCCGATATGAATAAGGGTTTTGGGGTCATTTATCACGAACGTGGCGCTTTCAACCGCGGCCCAGAACATCTCGCCATAAGTTCCTTCCCCGCCGGCGTGGTCAACCGAAGAATCCTTCCACGCGAACGAAGCCGCAAGCTGCGGGTCTCCGGGCGCGGCGCACGCCCATATCTCGCTGCGTATGGGGGAACCCATTTCGTCTATGTAGTGGTTTTCAAAACACCCTGAAACAGGCGGCCTTAAACCGCGGGCAAGGTTCCTGTTGCAGAACCCGTATTCGTTCCACGGGTAGGGGGACGCGCATTTCTTCCAGTAATCCGCGAAATCCGACAGCGCCGGATCCACGCCTTTGTCTTCCAGCATTTTAAGCCACACAAGCTGCAGGTCCAGGTCATCGTTCGCAGCCGCCTCGTCAGGCGTTTTGTGGTAATACTCCAGGCAGTTCACCCATTTCCTGCATTCAAATGGCGCTCCAAGCGTGCCGCCGATGTTCTTTCCCATCCAGCACGCGTAAACCTTGTCCCTGTATTCGCTCCTGCCCAGCTTTATCTTTGCCATACACTCTCCTTTTGCAACCACGGAATCCACAAAAAATCTTTTTAACCACGAATTAACACTAATTCCCACGAATTTTTTACTTTGTAAACTTTATAGACTCTGTAAACTGTATAAACTGTTTAAATCCGAGAAACCGTTAATCTATTAAGCCTTTAATCAAATGCTTTGCGATACGCTATGTGCCATATGCCATTTGCTATGTGCGTTTTTTACTGTTCCAGGCGCAGGCGGACCACATACTCGCCCGGAATTTTTTCCTCGTATTTTTCCCACGCGTAAAAAATTCTTGACCGTCCGTACCTGTAGGAGAAATCGTAGGGAAAATAAACCTTTGCTCCTTCGCAGGGCTGCATCAGTATCGTATTGGTCCCCCTTACAAAGCTTGAAGTTGGAACCCGGATTTCCCAGTTCATAAAGAACGATTTTCCCGAAGGGCCCATACCTGCCGGTATCTTGACGGTTTCCCTGCCGTTGACCGCGATTTTCAGATAACCGGTGCTGTTCACGAATTTAAAATACAAAACCGGGACTATTTTTTTGAATTCCCCCGGTTCATAATTAAGGACTATGTCCTTCCTGGCTATTTCATATTCGCTCCCGAGGAACTGGGCTCCCGTCACATGAATGTTTTCATCCCTGATAAGGATAGAGCCGCTTTCTTTCTCGTAAATGCCGGCTGGAGCCA
Source organism: Candidatus Desantisbacteria bacterium CG1_02_49_89 (assembly GCA_001871075.1). GTDB lineage: Bacteria > Desantisbacteria > UBA1551 > UBA1551 > UBA1551 > UBA1551. Next base: position 3,953 of record MNUP01000060.1, on the reverse strand, counting down.
AAAAAGTCCTTGCGTAACCGTATTCCACAAAAAGCAGGGCGGCGACAACCGCGATAGAACCCGCAAAAGCCGCGTGCCTGCGGTCTGCCGCCATCCTGACAATGCTCTGCAAAGCGTAAGCAGAAAAAATAGCAAGTATGGGAAACAGGGGCAGCCTGAACCTGCCCATTACCAGCAGCATTATTATTATCGCCGGGTAAACCAGCGCGAACAGCTGCAGCGTGAGAGCGTCCCTCCATTTTTTCAGCGAAAGCATAAAACCCGTTATGCCCAGGGCAACAAGAAGCTCCCAGGGCACCAGGAGCTGGAAATCAAGCACGGGGGGGCGGACCTTCCGGCTGTAATTATAAGTGTGGTAGTAATAATTGATATTGTTCGGGATCTCGGGTCTTCCCCAAAAAAATTGGAACTTCCTGCCGATAACCCGCAGGAAATCCGCCGGGTCCTTTTCTATGGATTCAATGGTTTTTCCAAACAGGTACCTGTCCATGCGGCCGGCGCTCATCCCTTCTGCTTCTTTTGGAACGTTTCGCGCAAAGGGCGTGTAGATATAACTGCCGCTCGCCTGGGGACTGTTGCCGATTATGAACGCGGTTCCGCCCCCGGAAGAAACCGGAATGAAACTCCCGGTTATCCTGTAGTTCCTGACGGTCACCGGCGCGATCACGGCGGCCGCGCATACCGCCATCGCGGCAATCCCCCCGGCTGACTTCAGGCTCATGCCCTTCTTTAAGAACCACGGTATCAGGAGGAAGGGAATGAATCCCGCCATCGTCGGCTTCGCAAGGATAGCCGTTCCCCAGAACAGCCCGCATAATATGCAGTATCGCAGATCCTGCTTCTCAAGGGCGTTAAGGAACATCCACAGCGCGAGCAGGAAAGTGAAATTTATCAGCACCTCGGCGAGAAGCGCGCCGTAAAATATAATGAAGAACCCGTAGAGAGAATGCGCGTACGCGGCGATCAGCGCGGTTGTTTCCCCGAAAATCTTTCTCGCTATAAGGTACGTGAGCAGGACGCACAGCCCTCCCATGATCACCTGGACCGCGTAGGCCGCGAACGGGTTTATGCCGAAAAGAAAATATATCAGGGGCAGGAACGCGAAAGGGTAGAGCGGCGAAAAATTAGTGTCGGGGGGGAATCCTTTGCCCTGCACGATATCAGACGCAAAAGAATAGTATGTGAACATATCGGTTCCGTGCACGGGGTTTCTGTACACAGCGTAGTTCCTTATCTGGTAAAGGTATGTAAACCCCAGTATCAGCGTAAGCGCTACTGCCCCCGCCACTGCCCATACTGCAGCCGTTGACTTCTTTTTATTCAGTCCATCGTCCATAGTCGGTTTTCCTAAAAATTTAATAGGTACGGCACGGATTAATTATGAGTTATGAATTATGAGTTATGAATCAACTGCAAGGAATTAATTTTAATATAAATCCTTATGCTTTTGACTCATAATTCATAATTCATCATTCATAATTATTATTTGACTTTGACGGGTTTGCCGGTCCTGCCGGATTCCCACGCAGCCTCTGTCAGCTCAATAACGCGCAAACCCCCGGCAGCCGGGGATTCGTTCTGCTCGTTCTTCAGGATCACATTTATAAAATTCCTGTCCGGGTCTGATACCTGCGCGGGCAATACCGGCTGTTCCGGCGCTTTATTAGCCTCGCCTTTCTGGTGCCACAGCACCCCGTTCCTGTAGAAGAACATGCCTTTTGTCCCCCAGATCGTTATGTCCTCCCACCAGGTAGGGGATTCTGCCACAACGCTGTATGTGCCTTCTGCCCCGTTCCTGTATTTCACCGTGATCGCGGAGTTTATATCAACCGGCGTGTCCAGGTTGTCTATGAAACCGAAAATTTCCGCGGCCTGAAGCCCCGTCATCCAGAATATTATGTCAATAAGGTGGCTGCCGGAATCGTTGAGCTGCCCGCCGCCGCTCAGTTCCTGGGTCTGCCGCCAGCTTCCCTTGCAGCCTTTATACCACTGCTGGGTCTGCAGCGCCGACAAGAAACGCACCTCGCCCAGATCCCCCTTTTGGATCACTTCCCTCATATACCTGAACGCGGGCATGTAGTGTCTTTGATAGGAAAGAAGCACTACCTTTTTCTTTTTCTCTGCCTCCGCGATCAGCTTCTTCGCGTGCTCCACCTTGCAGACCATCGGCTTTTCCATCAGGACGTGCAGGCCTTTGCCAAGGGAATCCATAGCCTGCTGGAAATGCACCGTGTGCGGCGAAAAAATACCCACGGCATCCAGCTCAGCCTTGTCAAGCATTTCCCTGTAATCCGAAAAGATCCTTGCGCCCGCGAGTTTCGGAAAGCCCTGCTTGAGCTTTTCGGCATTGGCAGGATTTGTGTCAGCCAGGGCCGTTACCTCCGCCTCTTCGATCGGCGTAAGCCTCTGTATGTGCCCGTTTGAGATACCCCCGCACCCTATGAACCCTATCCGCACCTTGTCCAATTTAACTCCTTTTTTATCGCGTTTCGTCGTACGTCATACGTCGTAAGTCGTACGTTTAAAAGACCTTAACGCACGACGTAAGACGCTCGACGTACGACGGCAACAGCAATCATTCAAGCATCCTATTGAGCATATCCGGGAAATCCGATGTCAGCATGTCAGCGCCTATTTCGATCATCTGCCTTATTTCCTGAGGATCGTTCATGGTCCACACGTTCAGAAGCATCTTGTTCTTATGGACCGCGTCCGCGATCTCCCTGTCCGCCTCAGCGTGGTTAAGGCAGAATATATCCGCCCTCAGATCCAGCGCGTATTGAAGGTCTTCCGGTTTTTCGGTTATAAGCCCCGTTTTTATTTTCTTATTTATCTCCTTGCTTATGCGGACAGAAGCCCTGTTAAAAGAGATCACGTAAACGTTGTCCCGCATTCCCGCCGCCTTCAGGGCTTCGTGCACTTTTTCCTCGATACCTTCCTGTTTTATTTCTATGAATATCGTTTTTCCCGCCAGCAGCTGCAGCGCCTCTTTCATCGCCGGCACCCGCTCTCCCCTGAATTTTTCCTTGAATTTCATTCCGGCGTCCAGTTTCCTGATCTCCTCAAAGGTCAGGTCCCTGATAAAACCCGTGCCTTCCGTGGTCCGGTCCACTTTATCGTCGTGCATGAGCACAAGCTCCCCGTCCTTCGTGGCGTGCGCGTCAAACTCAACCCCGTCCACCCCGATCTCAAGCGCCTTCCTGAAACTCGCGAGAGTGTTTTCCGGCGCAAGCCCGCACGCACCCCTGTGCCCTATGCGCAGCGGCCTTATCTTCTTATCTGTGTAATCTCTTTTGAAAATCGGTGTAATCATATTTATTTTGCCCCGAAAGAAAGCAGGAATACCCCGGCGATCGTCGCTATTGCGCCCGCGATCTGCATCGGCGAAAGGACCGAGTGGAATATCACGCCCAGCGTGATCTGGCTCAACATGAACGCCACTCCCGTGCACAGGCCCAGCGCAACATTTATGTTCATTGATTTGTAAAGAAGCATCAGCAGCCAGGTGCTGGTCAGGCCGAACGCGTTGCCGGCAAGGAAACAGGGGACCCACCTTCCGGGTGCCGTGCCTCCCAGCTTGAAAAAATAACCCGCAATGACCTGCATCGCCCAGAACACAACCAGCAGCAGTATGTTTTTAAGCATTTCTTAATGGGATGCTGGATCCTAGTGTGGTGTTACATAAATCCCTTGACATTTGATTCTGCTTTGAGTTGTCATTGCGAGCGACCAAAGGGAGCGTGGCAATCTCGATTTTTAGGTCGAGATTGCTTCGTCGTTAACACTCCTCGCAATGACAGCCCAAATGTAAAGATCTGTTAGAGACACCACACTAGATACTGGATCCTGGATGAAGGAATTTATTTAAATAAATCCTCGATCCAGGATCTAGCATCCAGGATCTAGGATCTGTTGTTATTTATTATGGTAATACACTTCCCAGCCCATATAAT
>MNUP01000102.1 GCA_001871075.1 Candidatus Desantisbacteria bacterium CG1_02_49_89 | reverse complement strand
CCATTTCAAGCGTTCCTGTTCCTGCCCTTTGAATATAGTCTGCCAGATAAAGCACGTTGGCAAGAAGCGGGTTTGCGGGAAACGATGTATGCGTTTTTTTAAGGTCCTCAACGGTCAGCTCCGGCGGAAGACTGCCGGAATTCCACACCTCAACACGGTCAGTAAATACCATAACCTGGACGCCGGACGTGACATTGTAATTTCTATGAGCCACGGCATTGACTATCGCTTCCTCAATTGCAAAAACAGGGATTTCAAAAGGGCGTTTGAATTGCGGGGTATGCTCCTGCTGGATAACCGCCTGCTTTATAATATCCAGCACAAAACCAACGGATTTATCCACCTGCTCAAACAGATTATCGCTATAGACCTTATATGACGGAAACGGCTTATGCACTTCCGTGCCCGGCAGCTGAATGCATTTAACTTCTGCCTGCAGGAAGAACCGATGCGGATTTTTCCCAAAAAGCAGGATCGCGGCATTAGTCAACTTGCCTTCCCGCAATAGATTTAAATGAGTTAGAACATCCCTAATAGGTGTATTGATATCAAGCGGAAATTTCCTGGCATTTCTGGCAGCACGGACAAACCACCTAACCTTTTCTTCGTCGATATCGTCAAGCGCGGCATCCACGCAAATTCGTTCGTCAAAGGCGCCGCGGCCCACAATACCCTTTTCTTTCAGAAATTCAATCATACTTGCATAAACTAAACGCGTAAGATTTCCAGCATCGGTAAATCTTTTATAGCTAAAACCGCTTTTAGAATCCTTAACCTCTTTAATAAGCTTTTGGACCCCTTCTTCGCGCTTTTTGTCATTGGCGCCATTCTCACCTTTGATATAAAATAGGATTGTTTTATGTAATTTCCGGGCTTCGCAGAATTCAGCCTTAGTAGGCGATATTTTGCTCTTAACAGAACTGCCATATTTTATACCAAGCAATCCCATATATATGTCGCTCTTTTTTACCTCTTTCAGATAGGACTTCTCGGCTGGTTTGCTTTTTGCTGGGGCATCCTCAAAAAGAAAAACATCAAAATATTCGGAAAGAAGGGCGTCGTTTATGATAAAATCCTTGATCGCCCTGCGTTCCTGTTTTAACTCTTTCTGCACACCGCTTACGAATATTTTATATTTCGACATTTTTAAATCCTTTACTTTATTTCTTTAAGATAACCTTCAATTTTACTCTCAGTTGCCTGAATTTCGCTTTCCAAGCTCTTTAATTCTGACCATTCTTTTTCTATATTAATTTGCTCAACTTCTTCTTCAGGAAATACATAGAGCGTGACATTCAGGTTATAATCATTCCCCTTGATCTCGTCCAGAGAAACAGCGCGTGAATAGCCTTCTATTTCCTTAAATTCATTATAGGCATCTACAATCTTCTTTATATGCTGCTGACCAAGCCGATTCAGTTTTCTTACATCAGGATGCTGTTCGTAATCATTAGAAGAATTTATAAATAGAATTTTCTCCTTTCTTTCTTTTGGTTTTTTCTTATTCAAAATTATTATACCTCCTGGAGCACCCGTATTGTAAAATAACTTTTCAGGAAGAAGCAAGACAGATTCTATCAAATCTTCGTTGAGCACACCAGCCCTTATTGCCTGTTCTTTCCCGCCCCTAAATAAAGCACCATTGTCAATAACCACACCAATCCTGCCGTTTTTCCCATCCGCAGAAAACAGCATGTGCTGGATCCATGCCCAATCAGCAGATTGCCTTGAAATAAAACCATAAGTAAACCTGTCGCTTACAAATTCGCCTTTCTTAAGGACTTCTTCCTCGTAGCCGTCCTGGTTCCAGGGAGGATTTGCTATCACGACATTGAATTTCTTTAAACCATTGCCCTTTTTAAATTTTGGGTATAGCAGAGTATCTCCGAGAACAAGCTGCGCGTTTCTTATATCGTGGATGTAAAGGTTCATCTTCGCAAGAGCTAAAGTCTTATGGTTTGCTTCCTGCCCTGATAAAAATAGTTTATCGGCTTTGTCCCTGCTGAATTTTTCCTCAATATGCTGGTAAGAGCAAATAAGCATACCAGCTGAACCACAGGCAGGGTCATAAACGCTTTCTTCCGGTTTGGGATTGAGTATTTCAACTATAAGTTTTATTACTTCCCTCGGGGTATAAACCTCGCCTTCTTTCGCTTTTTGCGGAGCGAAATATTTCAGGATCCATTCGTAAGCATCTCCAAGTATATCAGGCGAAACATCGTAAAGAGGTTTCGCGCTGAATAATTCCACAAGCTGCCTTAATATTTCGGCGTTTTCAGGATTATTTGCAAACTGGATGAAGTCAATATTTTCAAAGGCATCCCTTAATTCCGGGTTATTCTCTCCCAGCACTTTCATCGCGCGAGAAAAGTTTTCCGAGAGTTTAACAGGTTCTTTTCGTATGTTTTCCCACAAAAATTTTTTCGGTATGTCAAAATCGTGATACATTGATTTCTGGGCTTCTTCTTCCGCCTCTTTCTCATCTAACCCATCATCAAGAGCTTCTTTATACGCTTCTTCAAATTCCTTATGCCACTTATCGCTAATGCGCTTATAAAAAAGCAGCAATAATATAAAGGAATAATCAACCCTTGTCCTGATCAAGTCGGCAGCTCTTTTTAGCAGACCTTCAAGGTCTGCCCTTGTCAAGGGCCCGCTATTTAATAAGGAAGGATCGCGCAGTAATTCTTTATTTTCTATCAGTTTATATATTCTTTTTCTTGCATCAGCTGGGTCAAGTTCCGCATCCAGCCATTTTTCTTTGCGGAATTCAGAAAGAACAACATTTACCTGGCCTTTTCCTTCTTTAAATTTTTCCTTTAATACTTTCTCCGCTTCTTCTATCCTAAAAGGCTTGTTTTTGAATTCCTGCCAGAGAACTGAATATCTACTTTCAAGCCATTTCATAGCATAACCTCCATAACTTATTAGATAAGTAATACTGCTATCACTTATGAATATACCATATAATCACTCAAAAGTCAAGTTTTTTGTTGTTTTTATATTTTTAGTGGTAAATCAGCTAATTACGAGCGAAACATAGGCAGACAGGTGAAGTAAGTTTGGCGAGAGATTGCTTCGTCGCTCCGCTTCTCGCAATGACTTAAAATTAGAATTTGCCTTGCAGGACGTTAGAATCGTAAAAGGTCTTTTCTTCTCAATGCCTGTTCTGCGATCATTTTAAGGACGGCTGAGTTCTTTTCAAAAAAGTTTTTCATCGCCTTGCAGTAACGGTAAAGCCCGCTAACCCTCATCTCGGGGCAGCTGTTGTTGCACAGGGAGACCCATTCGCACCTGCGGCATTCTTGCGGGAATACCGATTTGCGCCTTATGAAGTCCCGGCATTTTCTGCTTTCCGCGATCTTATCAAGGTCGCAGGGATAATATCCGGCGAACGCTTTCTGAACGGAGGGCACGTCGCAGTAGTAAAGCGAAAGATCGGATGAAAGCGTAAGCGCGCCGGCACACTGCCTGCCCAGCATGCATTCTGAGGCAGGGATGCCCGCGCTTGCTTTCAGCAGGTCGTCGAATTCCCTTATGAAAACATCCTTCCAGTCAGTCTTCCATAAATTAAAAAGCGTGTCAAGCGCGCCTTCCAGTTCTTCGCCCGAAAGGAACCACCCTTTAGAGTAAAAATCCGGGAAACAGGTTATGTACTGCTGGTAAAAACACCCTTCGGATTTCAGAAAATTATATACTCCGCCTGTTTCTGAATAATTGTGTTTCGCAAGTACCGACACGGTATTGAAATCAACGCCGGTTTTCTGCATCAGCCTTACCGCGCCCATTGTCCTTTCAAACGAGCCTGGCCTGGCTTTGTCGTTTATCTCCTTCGGTCCGTCTATGCTTATGCCGGTAAGCACATTGTATTTTTTAAAGAGCGAGCAGAAATCTTCGGTGAGCAAGTGCCCGTTTGTCTGGACTGAAAATGCGGCCGGAACCCGGCTTTCGGCTATTGCGGAAAAAACATCTTCGTAGTATTTTATCCCGGCGAGCAGCGGTTCACCGCCCTGAAAAACAATGCTGACCGGCCTTCCCGCTGCCCTGGCAAAATCCAGGATGAAGTCCGTTGTCTCGCAAACGCCCAGCGCCTTATCTGTGCCGCCTTTATGATGGGTGTAGTAACAGTAAGCGCATTTTAAATTGCACCTGCCCCCCACCGGCTTTATCATTGCGGAAGTATAAGGAAAAGAATTCATATTAATACCACACATTTAACCACGAATTTCCACTAATTTCCACGAATTCTAAACTATGTAAACTCTGTAAACTTTGTAAACTGCATTTGTAACCACAGGTTAACACAGGTTAAATAAAAATCCTTGTTGTTGCGTTGACACGTTGATACGCTGATACGTTGACACGCTTTTAACTATGACTCTCTGACTCGGCGCCTGCCCGCCGATCTTGCTGGGCGGAACTCTTTGACTCTAAATTCAGCCGCACATTTACACTCAGGCCCAGGAGGTATTGAATTTTGAAGGGAGGATCTCGGGTACTTTCTCCCCTGCCTCAGCCATTTTCGCGATCAGCCTTTCCTTCAAATGAGCCGCTGCTTCGGAATACTGGTTCCTGCCTGCGAGGTTATTCAGTTCCCACGGGTCAGCGAACAGGTCATACATCTGGTATTCCGCGTACGTATCGCTTGAAGGAGCTTCGTGCCCTTTGCGGTCAGGGGTTGCCACGCAATATTTCCACTGCTCGGTGCGTACCGCCCGGCTGATAAGCGATTCGCTTATCTGGACGAAGATCTCATTTTCCCAGTTTACGGCTTTTCTGTCAACCAGCGGCACAAGGCTTTTCCCCTGCATTGTTCCTGGAACCTGCGGTAATCCCGCAGCTTCAAGCAGGGTCGGGGCAAGATCCACTATCCCAACAAGCTCTTTGACCGCGAGCCTGCGGTTGAAGCCCGGGCCCCGCATAACGAAAGGTATCCTTATCGAACTGTCGTGGCAGGACCTCTTGTATTCCCCCACCCTTGTGTGGAAATGGCACCCGTGGTCAGAGAGGAACACGATTATTGTATTTTCAAAAACGCCCTTTTTCTTCAGCGCGCTGATTATCCTGCCCAGGCACTCGTCAATGCGGGCGATACTGCCGTAATAATCCGGAAGCTGCTCGAACCAGTCCCCTGTAAGCGCGAGCAGGTCAGGCGGGACATACGGGTTCCTATATTTCTTCGCGTAACCTTCAGGACCTACCATTCTATTCAGGTCGTTCTGCTGGTGGGGCTCAAGATAGGAGATCATCGCGAAGAATGGCGAATTGCCATCCTGCTCCAGGAACTCTATGAGCTTCTCTGTAACGAAATCCACCCTGTAAACACCGGAAAACCTCACCTCTTTGCCGGAGCCATCGTAAAGCGTTCCCTCGTAAGGATGGGATGTAAATTCAAGCACGTTTGAGGCGACCCAGTAATCCGCGAAACCTGCCCTGTGCTGCGGCGGCACGTATCCGGGGTCCTTGTCGTAAAGATGCCACTTGCCCACGTATCCTGTCCTGTACCCGGCTTTTTTGAAGCAGTGCGCCAGGGTGTTGTCCTGCGCTTTGAGCAGGGGCCCATTCCTCCACACGCCATGAGTGGTCGCGTACTGCCCGGTCAGCAGGCAGGCGCGGGCAGGCGCGCATAAAGGCTGGTTTGTGAACGCGTTCTCGAAAAACACTCCTTCCTTCGCAAGTAAATCCAGGTTGGGGTAAGGCCCATCGGATTTTTATGCACGCCAAGCGTATCCCATCTTTGCTGGTCAGTGAATACTATCAGGACGTTGGGCTTCATTGTTTTACTCCCTTGTTTCGTAACATCGTGCATCGTTCATCGTACATCGTAAAAAAATAGTTTACATAGTTTATAAAGTAAAATTATTTCGTGCTTTCGTGACACTTTCGTGTCTTCGTGGAAATCTTTTACTTTTGCGCTTTGACCTTTGAGCTTTAAGCTATGTGCGATACGCCACCTTCGGCCATATGCGATCTTTATTTCCAGTACCGACCCTGTTTAAGCCATTTCAGGATCTTGCGGGCGTGATCTTCCCTGCCGGTCTCGGTAAGGCGCTGCGCGTAGGCAGCGGCGTCGTTGCGCGTATGCCAGGGCCCGCCTTCTTTCAAAACGGTCTGCATCGGGTCGATCCCGCTCTCAGAAGTTTGCATCATTTGTTTATGCCAGGATTCCAGCATTCCCAAAAGTTTCTTTACGGTCTCGGGGTTTTGTGTTGCAAGGTTCCGGGTTTCGTGCGGGTCGTCCCTAACGTTAAAAAGCATTGTCTCGGGAAAATCCTTCAGCCCCTCGTGAAATGTTTTTATCATTACGTAATCCTGCCACCTGACAGCCCGCTGGCAGGACCACGCGCAGTTGGAGACCACCAGAGATTCCCTGCCTTCCGGCTTATTATCCAGGAGGGAGTCCTTAAAACTTTTACCGTCCCACCTGGCCGGAACTTTTATCCCGAGAAACTCAACTAATGTCGCGGCAAGGTCAACCTGGTAATGCAGGGAACTGTCCTCCCCGGGCTTCAGCCCCGGCCATTTGACCATGAACGGGATCCTATTCGTTATGTAGTCCGCTGTCTGGTGATCACCGTAAACGTTCAGCTCTCCGATATTCTCCCCGTGGTCTGACGTGACGATTATCGCGGTATCCTCAAGCACCCCGTTATCTTCCAGGATCTTAAGGATCTTCCCGATATATGTATCCGCGTATCTTATACCCTGGTCGTACCCGTCAATGAACTTGTGGAATTTGCCCAGCGTGTCTATCAAGACCGGCGTTTCAGGATAGTTCTTTGCCCACCAATCAAGCTCTCCCTTGCTGCCTATCCCGATCGTCTCGCTCGCGCTGTGCGGCCCGAAACTCCCGAGGTGCTTGTCAAGCAATTCTTTTGTAAGCCATTTTGCCTGGGGCGCAGTGCCTCCCAGGTCAGCCCTTTCATCCTTCGGCGTCCGGTACGGCCCGTGCGGGTCCCAGAAATTCAGGTGCAGGAACCATTTATCTTTCTTCGCGTTCTTCTCAAGCCAGGGCATGGCGTAGGAATATATCTCTTTCGCGATCTCTGACCCGCCTCTTTTGCCTGTGTTGAACATTTCCCTGAACCCCGAGTAGAACCACCAGGCAGCGTGCCTTTCAGCAAAAGGGCTTACCGAAACGGTGTAGTATCCGGCGCTGTTTATCATTTCAATGAAGCCAAAATATTTCGGGATGTTCCCGAAATTCCTGTCCGCGCCGATAATGCAGGGGTCTGCCGCGGTTCCGCCGTGCCCCACTACCCCGTTGTGTATGCCAAGCCTGCCTGAGAACATCGCAGCCCTTGAAGGAAGGCAGGGCGCGTCCGAACAGTAGCAATTGTCAAACCTTACTGCCCCTTTCGCTATCCCGTCTATGTTGGGGGAAGTGTTCCTTCCATACCCGTAGCATCCCAGATGGTCAGGACGAAGTGTATCGATGTCAAGGTACAGTATACGCATGCGTTACTCCTTTAATTCAGTGTTAAAGAGTCCCGCCCAGCAAGATCGGCGGGCAGGCGCCGAGTCAGAGAGTCATAGTTAAAAGCGTGTCAACGTATCAGCGTATCAACGTGTCAACGCAACAACAAGGATTTTTATTTAACCTGTGTTAACCTGTGGTTACAGATTTAGTTTACAAAGTTGACAGAGTTTAATTCGTGGAAATTCGTGTTAATTCGTGGTTAAACTTCGTGTTCCGCAATATATTGTTACAGTTTGAAAAGTTTTTTGCCAATGAATTCCGATATCCGCGGATAACCGGGCAGTTTCGCGCTGACCCTGACTTTCCCGCTCTTTTTAACCCACTCAACCTCTACGTCACCTTTGGGAGTGCGCACGCTCCCTTTCGCGAACTCCAGCCCGCACGGATGCGGCTCTATCAGGACTGCATCAAACCCGTGCCCTGCCGGTTTCACTCCGAGTATGCATGTCTGGAAAAAATTTATTGGTGTTGTGGCAAACCCGTGGCATAGAGAACCCGCGCCTCCGAACGCCTTTTTGCCTGACTGGTGGATATTTGCCTCCCAAATAGTAGGCGAACCGTCCAGAACAATCGGGCCCCAGTATTTCCTTATCCTGCGCAGGGCTTCCGCGTGCATGCCTGCCTTTGCCATGGCAATAAATACGAAATGATGCATGTAAAGCTCAGGCATAAGGATGTCTTCCCGAAGAAGAGCTTTTGCCGCGGCTGTTTTTCTTTCCTCGTCCAGCCTTCCGGAAAGCAGGGCAAAAGCATGGGTAAGCTGGGAAGAGAACCCGCAGGGTTTTTTATCTTCCACCCATTCGGCATAAGCCTTCTTTTTCTTGTCCCAGAATCTCAGGTCCGTTGCTTTCGCTGCCTGGTCTGCTTTTTGCCTGTATTTTCTTATCGGTTCCAAGGGATTTCCCGCCGCTGTTTCAAGCCTTGCAACGGCGTCAAGGCAAAGGACGTAGATCCAGTTCACCGCGGCGGTGTTTTTTCCGTTAAGGCTTATATTGTTCAGTTCAAAAGACCAGTCAATGAAATTCCAGTATTTTTCCGGCACGGTAACAAGACCGTCTTTGTCCTCCCAGAATCCGAAGACCCACAATATTCTTCTTATGCACGGCAGGAGCTCTTTCACAAGCTCCATATCTCCGGTATAATAAAGGTAATCCTCAAGCATAAGTGCGAGGAACAGATTTGTCGGAACAAGCACGAACCTGTCCTCGTTCGTGTCAGGGCAGACCCCGGGAACAAGCATGTCATCATGGACATTGGATACCGCGAGCCTGAAAGCCCTGGCATTCACCCTTGGATCCCCGAAAGCCTGCAGCCAGGTAATATTTTCGATCATCATATCGTTGACCCAGAACGCGCGCTCCCTCCACGGGCAATCCGTAAAAACATCCGTTGTGCAGGTAGAAAGCGTTTCAGCGCACACGCTCCATATGCGGTTAAGCAGAGCGTCGCTTGAATGAAAATCAGCCCTGAAAGAAACCGGGTATCGCCTGTCAACCGCTTTTACCGAGTGTATCAGGACCGGTGAGCTGAAATTCCTTATCACTATCTGCGCCATCCTGAAACCCCTGTCAACCAGAACCGTGCCAACCTGCTGCCTGCCTTCCCTCAGTATGTACCTGTCCGCGAAACCGTAATCCCCAAGTTTTACCTTCAGCCTGGAATCCACGAGCTGTTCCTCGTACGCGATATCAACGATGGAACCTTCCGGCGCGGTTATGTCAAGCACAAACCTGCCTATGACCTCTTTCCTGAAATCAAAAATTACCGCAAACCCGCCCTTATCCGGAAGCGGATCTATTTTTACGCAGTGCTCTCCTCCAAGACAAAAGCAGCTGAGTTTCTGGGAATACGCGCTGGAAATGTCCGTATGTTTTTCCTCGGATACTGTTTTTGCCGCGTCGGTATCTTCGGGGTTTTCAAAAGCCGGGACCGAAGCAATGATCGGTATGCCTGCGCAGAGAAAAATTGACTCCCTTAAAGAGGGAACGTCCCTGGGCAGGAGTTTTTTGCCTGCGAGCGAACCCGCGTTCGCAATTTCCTGGGCTTGTTCCCATTTTAAACCGTCTTTTCCCTCTGTCCATCCCTCAGGCTCAAGCCGCATATCCCTAAAATCCGCGAATCCTGTCTGCAGCGTAAATATCGGTGTATTTTCTTTCCACTCCTGTGTTTCAAGCACCTCCCAGGAATGATCGCTTTCAGTTATGCCGTCCGCCTGGACAATGACCGCCGGCAAAGCGGGAGCAGATGTGAATGTCGGGATGTTCCAGCAGCAGGAAAGCACAGCGATAAAATTCTCGCCCTTTCTCAGAAGGCCCGTAATATCATAGGCGTCAAAGAAATTAACTGTCCTTGTCCCCCTGGCAGGCCCTTGCCCTGCCACGAAGGAATTAACGTAAAGGATATAATAGGACTCGGCCGCGATGCGCAAAAGAACTTTTCCGGTGGGTGCATCATCCAGCGTGAATTTCTTCCTCGCCCTGAAATGAAAATTCTTTTTCTTCTCGCTTCCGGCAGGCGCTATCCATTTTGCGGTCTCGAAAGGTTTGCTCTCCATGTTTCCTCGTGATATAAATTCTTGATTTATCTGTCATTGCGAGGAACGAAAGTGACGAAGCAATCTTGTATCTGGATT
>MNUP01000139.1 GCA_001871075.1 Candidatus Desantisbacteria bacterium CG1_02_49_89 | reverse complement strand
GCAAATACGTGCTTTTTACCGACGCGGACCTGTCAGCGCCGTTTGAGGAGCTGGACAAGCTGCTTCCGTATTTCAGCCAGGGATACGATATCGTCGTGGGTTCGCGGAAGCTGAAGGATTCGGTCGTGCAGGTGCACCAGGCCCGGCACAGGGAGTTCATGGGCAGGATCTTTTATATGCTGGCAAAAGCGTTCGTCACGGGCATCGTCCGTGATTTCAACTGCGGTTTTAAATGCTACCGCAGGGAGGTCGCGCACCGCCTTTACGGCATCAGCCGTCTGGAGCGCTGGGGTTTTGACGTTGAATTATTCTTCCTGGCGGAGAAATACGGATATAAGATCAAGGAAGTTCCCGTGCGCTGGCTGAATTCCTCCACCACGAAGGTCCGCCTGTTTAAGGACAGCCTGAACTCGTTCCTGGAACTGGTGCAGATAAGAATCAATGACATGCAGGGACTGTATGCGGATGAAAAATGAAAAGGTTTTAATAGTCCTTATTTTAATTTTATCTTTTACGCTGAACACCCTCGGGATCAACTGGGGCGTGCCCAGCGCCGAGCGCAACAGGCTTTACTTTACCGGCGAAAAAGAGATGAGGGAGTCCATGGCGGAGGTAACGCGGGACAAAGTGGAAAGATCGAGGACGCAGTACAGGGAAGAGATGAGCGGTTCAAGATTTAACCCGGTGCGCACCTACCATCCCGATGAGTCCCAGTTCCTGGCGTCCCTCAGCAATATGAACATAAAAAAACTGGATCTTAACCCGCACTATTTTTACTACGGAACTCTGTATTTCTGGTTTTTCGGGATCGCGCTCGCTCTCGCATATGCGCTCGGTTTCGTCAAACTGACCACGGACCTGGCTTTTTTCTATTCCCACCCGGAGGAACTGGCCAGGTTCTATATCGCCGGAAGAGCGGTTTCCGCGGTTTTCGCCGCCCTCACGGTCCTTATGGTGTACCTTGTCGCGAAGAAGAGGTACGGGGTTTTCAAGGGATTGATGGCGGCGCTTGCCGCCGCGCTGGTCCCGCTTTCCGTGATCAACGCCCATTACGTTGCGGTGGACGTCACCGAGGTCTTTTTCATAATCTTTTCCTTCTATTTCTCCCTGAAACTGCTGGATTCCGACGAGAACAGACTGTACGTTCTGGCCGGCGCCCTCGCCGGCCTTGCCGGCAGCGCCAAATACCCGGGGCTGCTGGTCATCGCGGCGGTCCCGGTCGCGGTTTTTCTGAAAAGCAGGCGCGGGCTGAGGGACCTGCTGGCCTGCTGGTTCCGCAAAAAGGTTCTTTTGAGCTATCTTTGCGGCGCCGCCGCTTTCCTGATCACCTTTCCGTTCATCGTAACCTCGCACGGCGAGGTGATGGGCTTCGTAAGGAATGTCACGGGAGCCTGGCATCCGGTTTCCGGGACGATATTTTATTCAAAGGCGCTGTATAACGGGCTTGGCCTGCCGCTTCTCCTGCTTTCCCTGGCAGGCCTGTTCCTTGCCCTGCGGGGGAAGGAGAAAGGGGACCTGCTGATATTATTCTGGGTAATATTCTCTTTTATGCTTTTCGCGTCCACAGGCCTGATCTATGACAGGTATATTCTCGCCATCGTTCCCTTCATGGCGGTTCTCGCGGTAAAAGGCCTGGAGGCTTTTAAAAACGCTTCGCTCAGAAACGCGGCGCTCATTTTTACCCTGATGCTTACGTTTTTGTATTCTTTTGCCTATGACAGGGTTTTTATGAGCAGGAACACAAGGACTGCAGCCGGGGAGTGGATCGCGGCGAATATTCCGGCAGGAAGCAGCATAGGCCTCAGAAGGGACCCCTGGCAGTACGAGATTCCTCCCCTGAACCGGAAAAAATACGTTCTGTGCATCACGGGCAAGCAGGCCGCCGAGATGGCCGGCGCGGTTGATGCCCAAAGGCCCGGTTACTTTATTCTCGGAGAGGCCGAATTCCCTCCCGGCGGTTTTCAGGCCTGCACCGACCTGCTTTCCGGGAAAGGATACGGGCTGCTCAGGGAGTTCGGCAACCCGCCCAGAGTTTTCGGGATCCCGTTCAATCATAAGGACCCCAGCGATAACTACCGGTACATGTATCCGAAAATCCGTGTTTTTAAAAGGGCATCCGGGCAGGCGCGATGAGTATTTCCGTGCTGGGCAAAACGCTCAAACTTTTCCTGGGATACGGTGACGCCAAAAGCAGCAGGTTCCGCCTCACGAAAGCCGTGCAGAAACGCCTGTACCGCTGGGCACTTATGCATCCGGTTTTCTCGTTCAAGGCATTTCATTTTTTCCTTTCGCCTTTTTTGAAAGACGTCGCGAACGTGCGGGGCCATACGATGTTCCTTGACCGCGGCGACAGCCTGGGGCTTTCGGTCTTCGGGGTTTTCGAGCCTTTTATGACAAAGGTCGTCGCCGGAGAGATAAAGGAAGGGGACACGGTTGTGGACGTGGGCGCAAGCATCGGTTATTACACGCTCATGTTCGCCAGGCTTGTCGGCGAAAAAGGAAAGGTTTTTGCTTTTGAGCCCGCTCCGGACATATTCGCGGTCCTGGAGAAGAACGTCAGGGAGAACGGCTACAAAAACGTTATCCTGAACAACAAGGCGGTGTCGGATAAGGCCGGCAAAGCCAGGCTTTACCTTTGTGATTACAATAACATGGCGCACACGATGAGCAAGACCCGCGCGGGCGCGGGATCGGTGGAGGTCGAAACGGTAAGGCTGGATGACTATTTTAGGGATTACGGCGGCAGGATCGATTTTGTCAAGATGGACATCGAAGGCGCGGAATGCGCGGCCGTGAAGGGTATGGAACAGGTGCTCCGGGGCAGCCGGTCCGTTAAGCTGGTAACGGAATACTATCCCAGATGGCTTTCTTCTTTCGGCTCAAGCGCGAAGGAATACCTGGAACTGATCTCAAGCCTGGGGTTCAGCCTCAGCGACATAAACGAAGAAACAGAGCGGGTGGAACCTTCGGACGCGGATAAAATATTGAAAAAATATTCTCCTGAAAAAAAGACATGGACTAACCTTTTATGCAAAAAATAGAGGAGGCGGCAATAGGCACGAAGAGCAACCCGGCCGTATTTTTGATACTGGCGGTTTCCTTCATCCTGAACTCGCTGGGCCTGCAGTGGGGGGTTCCGAGCGCGGAGAGGAACAGCCTGTATTTTTCGGATGAAGCCGGGATCAGGAAGTCGCTTGAGAGGGTGGATCCGGAAGAAGTGGCTGATTCCATGGCGGGAAAAAAGGAAGGTCTTTCGGGATCGGCATTCGCCCCCATTAAAAGCTACCATCCAGATGAGTCGAATTTCATTAAAGCGATCAGCAACATGAAGCCGAAGAAGCTGGATTTCAACCCGCACTATCTTTATTACGGCACCATGTATATTTATTCTTTTGCCGCCGTCCTCGCCGCCGGAGTTGTGTTCAGGATCATAAAGCCCACAACCGACATTCTTTTTTATTTCACGCACCCCGCTGAGATAGCGAAATTCTATGTCGCGGGCAGGCTCGTTTCAGTGATCTTCGCGGTTCTGCTGGTATACGTAATATACCGCCTCGCGAGGAAGCTCTACGGGGAAAAGACGGGTTTGTTCTCGGCGCTCGCGCTGGCAGTGACCCCGGCGCTTGTGGTGAATTCCCATTTCCTTTCTGTGGACGTCACGATGTCCTTTTTCGTGTTCCTTACGATGCTTTTCGCCGCAAGGATATTATCTTCCGGCGAATTAAAATGGTACGTTCTGGCGGGAATATGCGCCGGGCTGGCAGCGCAGTCCAAGTATAATGCCGCGCTGGTCGCGCTGGCGGTGCCTGTTGCCGGGCTGCTGAGGACCTGCGGGAAAAAGACGGATATTCTATTATGCTGGTTTGAAAAAAAGGCGCTCCTGAGCTACGCGTGCGCCCTCGGTATTTTTATCCTTTTCCTGTTGCCGTTTGTTTTTACGACGATCCCGGAATTCTCGCGCAATTTTTCGGCAGGCATGTTCAGGATCGGCCCCAGGATCAGCAGCGTTGCCAGCAACACAGTGTTTTTTACGGAAGCTCTTTACCACGGGATGGGCCTTCCTCTTTTCCTGCTTGCCGCCGCGGGCGTGGTCATGGCTGTTATGAAAAGGGAAAAAGCCGACATATTCTTTATTTTCTGGATAGCCATTAATATGCTTATACTGGTAATAATGTCCCCTCTGGGCGACAGGCATATGAGGTACCTGCTTATAATACTGCCGGCGCTCGCGGTCCTTGCCGCCAGGTTTATGGCGGCGGTATGCGCTATGCGCCCGGCAAACAAGGTTGTTCCGGTCCTGATCGCGCTTGTCGCCTGCGTTCCGACCCTGCTTTTCAGCGCGGGTTATGACAGGGTTTTTATGCAGGAAAACACCCGGACCTCGGCCGGGAAATGGATCGCGCAGAACATACCCGCGGGAAGCAGCATAGGCCTGAGAAGGGACCCGTGGCAGTATGAGACGCCGCCCGTAAACCAGGCGAAGTACAGGCTCTGCATCACGGGAAAGCTCGCCTCCGAGTCCGCGAAAGCGATCGCGGAGAAGAAACCCGGATACTTCGTCATAAGCAACGCCGAGTACATCGGCTACAGAGAGGAATGGAACAGCGTTCTTAAGAACGCGGGGTACGGCCTGGTAAAGGAATTTTCAAACCCCCCGAGGGTTTTCGGCGTCGCGTTCAACAACAGCGCGGAACCGGCTGACGACTACACCTATTTCTACCCGGAGATCCGGATATACAAATCGGAAAAATAAAACTTCATTACAAAAGGAGCAGGGCATGAAACCGCTTTACATTATCCTCATAGGCCTCGGGTTCGCAGTCGCCGGGCAGATGTTCATGAAGCAGGGTTTGCTGGGCTACCAGATAACAGGCATCACTATAGCCAACGCGGTACCGCTCTTCGTGAAGACAATATTCAGGCCTTTTGTTTTCCTGGGTTTCGTAATGTACCTCTGCTCGAGCTTTTTCTGGCTTGTCGCGATCTCGAGGGTGCCGCTGAGTTACGCGTACCCGCTGATGAGCATAAGCTATGTTCTCGTGGTCTTGCTTTCGTGGATGATCTTCAAGGAACAGGTAGGCCTGGCAAGGTGGCTGGGTGTGGCGGTAATAATTTTCGGCGTGTACCTTATTTCGCTCAAGGTTAGTTGAATAGAAGTTAAAAGTTGTCCCAAAGGGATCCCTTCGGGAAAGGTTAAAGGTTGCAGGCAGTCATTTGTAAAAGCCAGTACTGGTTCCATGGTTCCGTAGTTCCGAGGTTCAAGGAAAAAAGATTTTTTAGTTCTCTTAAGTTCCCTGTTGAAAAGTATTTTTTCGTGCTTTCGTGATACTTTCGTGTTTTCGTGGAAATCTTTGGCGGAGGTAGCTGGTGAAGTTTTCGGACATTCCCGGAGCGATAGAAGATATCAGGAAGGGAAAATTCATAGTTGTGACGGATGACAAGAACAGGGAGAACGAGGGCGACCTTGTCATAGCCGCCGAAAAAATAACTCCCGCCGCCGTGAACTTCATGGCGAAGGCTGCGCGGGGGCTAATTTGCGTTGCGGCTCCCGAGCAGAGGATGAACGCCCTCAAGCTCTACCCGATGGTGAGCGAGAACACATCCCTGATGGGAACTTCTTTTACGGTTTCCGTGGACGCCAAAAAAGGCGTCAGCACCGGCATTTCGTCGCATGACCGCGCCGCAACCATCAGGGCGCTCATCGGCAGGAGCACAAAGCCGGAAGACCTTGCAAGGCCGGGCCATATATTCCCGTTAAGGGCGCATCCGGCAGGGGTCCTGCGCAGGGCCGGGCACACAGAGGCGGCAGTGGACCTCGCGCGCCTCGCGGGCCTTTATCCCGCGGGCGTCATATGCGAGATCATGGCGCAGAGCGGCAAGATGGCAAGGGTGCCGGCGCTGGTGAAACTTGCAGCCAGGCACAGGCTGAAGATCGTGACCATCGCCGACATCATAAAATACCGGCATAAAACCGAAAGGCTCATCAGCCAGGTCATAAATACCGGCCTGCCCACAAGGTTCGGGGAATTCCGCCTCCTGGTTTATGAGGACGCCACCACCAACCAGCACCACCTCGCTCTTGTAAAGGGATTTGTAAGGGGGAAGAAGAACGTCCTTGTGAGGGTCCATTCGCAGTGCCTTACAGGGGATGTTTTCCGCAGTATGCGCTGCGACTGCGGCGATCAGCTGCGCAGATCCCTGGAGATCATCGGGAAAGCCGAAAGGGGAGTGCTTGTTTACATGTGCCAGGAAGGCAGGGGCATAGGGCTTGTGAACAAACTGCGCTCCTACGAGCTCCAGGATAAAGGCCTGGACACGGTTGAGGCGAACCTGAAACTGGGTTTCAAAGCTGACCTGCGCGACTACGGCATCGGGGCGCAGATACTTGCGGACCTGGGGCTTTCCAGCATAAGGCTACTGACGAACAATCCCTGCAAGATAGTGGGCCTGCGCGGATACGGGCTGAAGATCACGGGCAGGGTGCCCCTGGAAATACCGCCCACGCAGTACAGCCTGAAATACCTCAAGACCAAAAAGAATAAAATGGGCCATATCCTTAAAATCAGATAAAACAGTATCAACGTATCAGAGTATCAGAGTATCAGAGTGTCAGAGTTTAGGATAAAACTCCTTATGTATGAAGGTTATGGTGTCAGGTCTTTAGTTGTGAGTAGCTAATCATTTTTTTGTCTGGATAAAACATATTTGAATATTTGGGGATTGCATTGACAAGGCCGTTAAGGGTTGAATACGAAGAAGCGTTTTACCACATCACTGCAAGGGGAAATGAAAGGAAGCCCATATTCAGGGATGCCCGGGACAGGCAGGAAATGCTGAATATATTAAACGATGCAAAGGACTGCCACGGAATAAACGTTTATGCCTATGTCCTGATGGATAACCATTATCATCTTTTAATCGAGACCCA
>MNUP01000143.1 GCA_001871075.1 Candidatus Desantisbacteria bacterium CG1_02_49_89 | reverse complement strand
CTTCAATTCCGGTGCGTATCTGGGGCAGGAACATGCCTGCCTGAAAGGCGCTGAGGTCTATCAGGTCAACCTGGGCGCCGATCATAACCGTGCTGAATGGCCCTATGCCGACGCCGATCCTGTATACCGGATTAGATTTTGTTTTTCCCACGTAGGATACAAGGTCCTGGGCTGTAAACCCGAGGCGGAAATACTGCGTTCTCAGCAGAGCGCCAAGGTCGCAGCCGTAACCTAAGGATTCTCCGTTGTCCTGGCTTAATCCCTTAAGGTTGAACCCCACGGAAAATACATCGCCCAAAGGCAGCGCTTGCGTAAATATGAACAGGTCTGCGGTTCCTTTTCCATCTATTCCGTCCCAGCTTAAGCCTGATGCGGAACGGACCGCGGTAATGGCGCCCAGGGGATAGTTGTAGGTAACATATCCTCTCCAGTAACTAAGACCGGAGGTGTGAGAAGAAGATATACCGTATCTTTCAAAAAATCTGTATCCGGCGGGGTTCCAGTAGAATGCGGATGCGTCATCTGCTATTCCGGTGAAAGCACCTGAAAAACCTTGTGCCCTGGGACCTACATCAATAATGTTCATGGGCAACGTGAATGAGTCTGCGGCAAGCGATGCGGTAGATAGCAGAAGGAAAAAAGTGAAGAGCAGTAACAACTTAGGTCCTGCATTTGCTCTTTTCATCTTGTGCCTCCTGGAAAATTTGTATCAAGGCTAAAGCCTTGAGTTACAACAGTGTTTACCCGTGGTTCAAAGCATTTATTGTTGGGCGTCCTCGGGCGGCTGTTCGTGGGTTTCAGGTTCGGGAACGGATTCTTCAACCGTTGCTTCTTCTGTCTGCTCAGTTACTTCGTCTTTTTTGCCCAGGAATTCAAGGCTGTTCGCGTATACCTGAATGTTGGTGAAGGTCCGCCCGTCCTGGTTCTTGTTGATCCTGATGTCAAGCCTTCCTTCAACCATCATCGATTTGCCTTTCATCAGGTACTTGTGCAAAGCCTCGGCGCGCTGGCCGAAAAGGACTACGTCTATAAACACCGTGCGGTTCTCCCTTTTCTTGAGCAGATCGTCCCTGATGCCCATCCTGAATTCGGCCACTGCCGTGCCGTTAGGCGTGTACCTGAGTTCCGCGTCCCTGACAAGATTTCCCGACACCATGATCTTATTCATGCAAGCTCCTTAATCATATTATAAGACAAACATTTTTACAGGGATCTTCGAGCGGGATTTAAACTACCGTCGTGCGTCTAGCGTCATACGTTAATATGATCCGTGTGAATCCGTGGCTAATCTTTTTAAATCTCTTTAAATCCCTGTGAAAAAGTCTTGTTTCGTGTTTTCGTGATACTTTCGTGTTTTCGTGGAAAAGGTTTTTTTAAGTTCTCTTAAGTTCTCTTAAGCCTGCCCGCCAATCTTGGTGGAGGGTTCCCTGTAAAATCATTCTTTTATTATCTTGATCAATATCTTTCTTTCTTTGGGCCCGTCGAATTCAGCCAGGAAAATACCCTGCCAGGTGCCCAGCACAAGGTTCCCGTTTTCGATCAGCAGTATCTGGGACTGTCCCACAAGGCTGGTCTTGATATGGGCAGGGGAGTTTCCCTCCACGTGGCGGAATTCGCTGATCGCATCGTGGGGCAGAAAAGCATTGATCCCTATTATCATATCCCTGGGTACAGCCGGGTCCGCGTTCTCGTTGATAATAAGCCCGCAGGTAGTGTGCGGCACAAAAAGTATGCAAACGCCGTTTTCAACGCCGGCTTTCCCGACTTCTTGCGCGACGGCTTCTGTTATTTTGACGATCTCTTCTTTTTTGTGAGAATTTGCTTTTATTGTCAGAAATCCCATATTGCACCTACTATATTAGATATTATATACTAAAATCGTATTAAATGCAAGTTACACGGGATTATTTCTTCAGCAGGCATGAAGTGGGGAACAGGTCCAGGTCGGTATGAGGCAGGAACAGCGAGCCGGTGTAATCGTTCATAAAAGACGGCTCGGTGCTCAATTCTATGTAGGTCATTTTTTTAGCGATGGCGCCCGCTTCTTCCATCGCCCTGCCTGACAGCAGGGAGAGTTTCGCTCCCGCGAGCGAGCTGTTGCCGATATACCTGAATTTTTCCCTCGGCACGTCCGGAAGCAGTCCGATACAGATCGATTTGTCGATGCTGAGGTAGCTGCCGAACCCTCCGGCAAGGTAGATTTTCTCGACCTCGCTGAATTTCAAATTCGTTTTTTTGAGCAGCACGCTTGCCGCGGTGTAGATCGCGCCTTTTGAAAGGATCAGGTTCGTGATGTCGGCCTGGGTTATCACTATATCGCTTCCCGAAGCGCTTTCTTTCGCTTTTACAAGGACCATCTCCAGGCCGTCGGTTCCTTTGCGTATGTCAGTCGGGGCGTTCCCGGGTATGCCGTGTTCCTTTATCCTGCCTGACCTGTCTATAATGCCGGACCTCAGCATTTCAGCGATGCATTCTATGTAACCGGAACCGCAGATGCCGATCGGTTTCGCGCCCCCGATCGTCGAGTACTTTATTTTGCCGTTTACCGGGTTTATTTCGATCTTCTGTATCGCGCCTTCCATAGCCCACACGCCGCAGCGCACCCCGCTTCCCTCAAAGGCAGGGCCTGCGGAAGCCGCGCAGCAGGCAAGCCATTCCTTGCTGCCCAGCGCTATCTCGCCGTTCGTCCCCATATCTATGAGGAGGCACGGATTATTTTCTTCGTATATCCCGCTTGCCAGCACCCCCGCGACAATGTCCGCGCCGACGTAGCTTGACACTCCGGGAAGGCAGGCGAGCAGCCCGCCGGGATTTATCCTGATCCCGGTTTCCGATGCTCTTATCAGAGGCATAGATGCGGCTGCGGGAGTGCAGGGTCCCCGCCTCAGATACGCCGGATTGATCTTCAGGAGAAGGTGGAGCATTGTCGTATTACCCGCGCATACGATCGCGCGGATCTCGTCAGTTTTGATCCCGGCTTCATCCGCAAGCGCGGATATAAGGCCGTTTAAATTATCGATTATAAGGCGGTGGAGTTCTTCAAGGCCTTCGGTTTTTTCGGCGAAGATAATACGCGTGATTATATCATCTCCGTGCCTTGCCTGGGTGTTGCGCGCGGCTTTCGTGCCCAGGATTTCGCCGGTGGAAAGGTCAGCGAGTTTTGTTACGACGGAGGTGGTTCCTATGTCAGCGGCAATGCCGAAATTCCCGGCAGACACATCCCCGGGTCCCACCCCAAGAGGGGACAGGGGAAATGCCGCCTGCCTGTCCTTTTCCTTTATTGCTTCTTCAGTGGTGAAAATGTTTCCGTATTCCTCGGTCAGTATCTGTTCTTTTGCCTGCCTGGATTCTGGGGGGATCTCTATCTCCGCGTCGCTGAGTATCGACGCGCGGCACGCAAGGACGTATCCTTTTTTGCGGTCTTTTTCCGAGATCTTTCCTTCCGCCCCTGACTGTGGAACGCTGCCTTTCCTTATGAGTATCCTGCATCTTCCGCATATCCCTTCGCCGCCGCAGGACGAATGAAAAAAAATGCCGCACGCGGCTGCAGCCTTGAGCGCGCTCGTGCCTTCGGGCACCGATATTTTTTTGCCGTCCGGATAGAATGTTACGGCGAAATTTTTCATCCGGAACCCCCGAGCTTTTTTACCAGTCTTTCGCATACTTTCATTACGGCTTCCGTAGAGAGATAATCTTTGATGCTTGAGTCAAACAGGAATTTGCAATCAGGCGGGAATTCACCGTCGCCTTTGTAAATGACTGTTGTCACGGGAACGCGTGGCAGGGCGATGAATTTCAATGAAAGGTCTTTCAGCCCCGCATCCAAGCCGCCCGCCGATATGCCGTTACTGATAAATTTCCCCGGTTCTGCGCCGAAGGCCTTGATAAAAGGTTTATGGACTATAGTTTCAAAGGCCGGATAGTAGAAATTGCCGTCAGGGATCTGGCGAAAGTCTATCAGTCTGCCTGACAAAGGAGTTCCCTTGCTGGTTATCAGATAATGCAGCAGCGTTATCGTTATGCCGGCGTCCGTTATTTTCGCGCCGCCGAGCGTAATTTCGCTCCCGGGAAAGCTTATCAGATATTCATCGCCGAGATAGGGCAGGGTAATGACCTTGTCACCCTTGGGATCTTCCGCCATGTCCGCGCCGCTTTTGCGGCACGCATCGGCGATGTCGATCTTTCTAAGTTGTTCTATCGTTATTTCAAGCGATGTTTCCATTCTCCTTCCAGTCGAATATGATTAAATGATGATTACATCGATTTTCAACTGCCGATGTCAGCGATGAATACCAAGAAATTTTTTATCGCTGCAATCTATTTTTTATCGCTGAAATCATATTTAAAGTTTAAGCCAGGAATGCGAGTAAAGAGACTGCCCCAGGAGCACTTTTGCAGTTTTTACGTAGTCGGTTTCCTCCTGGTTCGCGGGGGAGGGTTCCCTGCCTTCCATGATCTCCCGCACGATCTTTCCGGCATCGTTTCTTTTGCCATTCGCTATCCGGTTCAGTTCCCCGTCGAAAGAATCCGCTATGGCGGAATACATCCCGTATTTCTCAAGGATCATAAGGTATGTCCTGTTAAGGATGGGGCGCAGTTTCGGAGGGGCTCCGTTTGAAACGTTGGAAAGCCCGCAGGTGGACCTGCATCCCGGCGCAATGTCCCTGAATATTTCCATGAAGCCCGTGCATCCTTTGACCTGGTCCTGCTGGGAAGACACGGGCAGCACTATGGGGTCCAGCCATATCCTTTCAGGGGAAATGCCGGCCTCGGCGGCCTTTGTCATAAGCTCAACTGCCAGGGCGGCTCTTTCGTTCGCGTCCCTGGGTATCCCGTCAGAACTGAGCAGGAGCCCCACAAAACCTGCGTTGTATTTCGATGCCAGCGGCAGCAGCGCTTTGATAACCTCGGGTTTAAGAGATATGGAATTGATGACGGCTTCACCCCTGCATGCTTTCAGTCCCGCCTCTATCGCCTCGGTGTTCATCGTGTCGAGGAAAAGGGGGGTGTCCACCGCTTCCTGGACGGTTTTAACCAGCCATTCCATTGTTTCAGGGCCCTGTTTCCTTGCCGGGCCCATGTTCAGGTCTATGTAATCAACACCCGCGTTTTTTTCTTTCAGAGCCATTTCAGTGACAGGGCCTGCGTCGCGGTTCTTTATAGCCGGCCCAAGGACCGAAGACATAACGTTCAGGTTTTCTCCTATTATGATCATTTTCGTTCTCCTTTTTTTAAATATGATTACGGTGATTTTAAAAACAGATTACGGTGATTAAATCATTTTATGGGCGTAGAGGTGGCCGGCGTACAATCCCCAGAAAAGAACAGGTGTTTCCATGTCAGCAATGAACCCGAACCCCTCCAGCATTTTTTTCAGATCAATTATTTTTTTATCTTTTGCCTTCGAAAACTCTTCCTCGGTTATATGGTATTCCATTATAATGTTCTTGATCTTTCCGAAGGTATCCGCTCCAGCCGCGCCCAAAATGTCGAATTCAGCTCCCTCGCAGTCGATCTTAAGAAGATCGCAGGCAGCAATTCCGTTGCTTTCAAAAATGTCCGCCAGTGTCACAGCCTCAATCTCTTCCGAGTATTTCCCGTACTGGTTGAACGTGATGGAATGTCCGGTGCTTAGATCGTTGAAGATCGTCACTTTCCCTTTTCTGCCGTATACCGCAAGGTTATACGCCGTAACGGTTGATGAAAGGCCGCTCAACTCCATATTCTTTAGAAGCGTCCGGTAATTGTTCCGCGCCGGTTCATACGCGTAAACCCTGACATTCCGCGCGGTTTTTGCCGCAAGCGCGGAAAATATACCTATATGCGCCCCGATGTCTATTACGACCCCGCCGGTCGTAATATTTTGCAAGCCCCTGTTGTAAACACCCATAATGTAGATCTCATATATGGTCGGGATGTGTATGTAATGGAATTTTACAAGATACTTCGCTCCGTTCCGGGTCTTGAACAATACCTGCATATTTTTAAGCATCTGGAAAGCGTCGCAGAACTCCAGCACCATCCACCACCAGGTCGCGCATTCTTTTACCACAATTATAAAGGAATTCCACGCTAAGTATTTTTTTAATACCACCGCAAGATTGTGGAATTTTTTATTCTCCATTGAAATTATGTTTTCCACTGCCTCAGGAACGCGGGTATGTGGGCCGCTTCGCGCGGCCCAATTATTATTTCCCATCCCGGCAGTTCCTCCTCAAGTTCCCCGGATATCCTCGCCACCGCTCCGGGTATCACGAGCTTTTTATGTTTTATTTTATCCGCTATCCCGGTTTTTTTCACAAGCGCCGCGATGGTCTCCGCGACGAACTTGTCCGCGGCCCAGGCCGTGAGCACTGAAAGTCCCTCAGCGTCCTGGACAAGGAGCCAGGAGGGGACCCGGCTTGTTTCGATCTCACCGGAAACTATGAAGTAGGTGAGCGAAAAATTGGTCGTGACAAGGACCGGGGAGTTATCGCCGGGCTTGCCGATTTCGTAAATACCTTCCCTGGTGGCCATCGGCCTTTGCGGGTCTGTGAATATATTGAGCCTTGTGACGAGCAGGGGAAAGAGGCTTTCGCCTGCCAGATCGGAAAGGACTATTATGCCTGCGTATTTCGCGATCAGGATTGACGCGATAAGCGCTTCTTCCATCGGGTCCTGCGTCATCTCGCAGGGGAATGTTATTGTCGGGAACCCGAGAGGGCGGAATTTATTCAGCAGGGGAGCGCGCCTTGCCGCGACCTCATCCTCCAGGGCCTGCCTCGCGCTTCTTGAGCCGGGGTCGATCACCATATCCCTGATCCCCGCAGCTTCGAGTTTCTGCGTAAGCCCGGCAGTTTCGTCCAGGTCCCTGCCGCGGACAGCGAGAGGGCAGGAGTTTTCCTTCGCGATCCCTGCCATAGCTTCCGCGTTATCCCCGGTAGCGGCGTAAATAAGGGGTTTCTGGCCTGCGCAGGCTTTCACTCCGGCGGAAATGACTTCAGGTTTCAGGCTCATCAGGATCAGGGCGGCATTTGTTCTGCCCGTGATCCTGCTTACAAGGGCCGCGAACGCCCCGGGATCTCCCTTCGTGTCTTTTACGGCTATAAGGTCCGGTTTAAGGGTCAGCCCGACCCTTTCGTAGCGAAGTTCGCTGAACTTTTTTATTCTTTCCTCAACCTGCGCGTCGTTCATTTCATCTGAAATAAGGACAGCAAGAGCCGCGGGGTTGACGAAAGTCTTTTCATGGCGGAAAAGCACGGTCTCGCCCCCGGTTTTAACGGCGCTGTCCCCGGTCCCTATAACGACCTGCCGTATCGGCGGCGCTGACGCCTCGGAAAGCTCGGTTTTTACCGCGTCGCTCACGAACGGGCAGGCGCTGAGTTCCGCCTTGCCCGCGGCCAGCTGCATCGCGAAAGCAAGGCAGGTCGGAACCCCGCATTTCCCGCAGTTGGTCTTGGGCAGTTTCTTGAAAATTTCAATCCCTGTCAAAGCCATTGTTTCCCTCCGAAGATTAATTATGAATTATGAATGATGGAATTCGAAAACATTCAGCAAGCCACACGAGAATGTTGCCCGAAGGGCAAAGTTATGAGTCAGGGCTAAAGCCCTGAGTTACGATTTAAAGCCTTGTTGTTAATTCATAACTCATAATTTTATTTATATAAGAGCATCCATTTCAAGCGCGGGGTGCTTTTTTTCCTGCAGGAACGGAAGTATCGCTTCCTCGGTAGTGCCTATGGTTTCGTCAGCGATCCTGTCGATAAGGTCCGGCATCCCGGCCTCCTCCCCGCGCTTTATAAGCCTTTCCCTTATTTCTTCCTTGAGCATTTTCGGCATCCACACGATCCTTTTTATGCCGCCGTCCCCGGTTATGAATTTCCTCTGGCAGATATTGTATTTTGAATGGCCCACGAAGCCCGCTGTCTGCAGGCCCCCGCCTATGGTGCCCGCGAGAGTCGTGAATTTCATCCCGCAGGGCGTCATGCCGTCAAACTCGCGGTTCACGGTCATTACCCCGTTGCACATCGGCAGGATCACGCAGATGCACTCGCAGCAGCCGCAGGTCGTCATCGGGTCGTTGACAACGCTGTAAAAATTGTAGTGGTCTATTTTACCCCTCGAAGCCTTCTGCACGAATTCGTTCACGCCCTTCCACTGCCCGAACTTCGCGTCCAGCGTTTCGCCTTTTTCCACCGGCTGGTTGGGCCCGGTCGGGTTGATCTCGTTGGACGCCTTGCAGTCCATCCAGTTATACGCGCCGCAAAGGCCGGTCCTTTCGGGGCTTACCATGCACACGTGCGAAGGGGCGAAAGACTGGCAGAGCGTGCATGAATAATACACTTCCGTTGTTTCGTCCGTCATTCCCTCGATCCTCGCGTCCCTTTTCTTGTATACTTCACGTGCCTGCCCGATGATCTCCTTTACTTTTTTCTCGTCGGTGTATATTTTTACCTGGACCTTGTCGAATATCCTGCCGAAGTCCTGGTGGAACTTGGCGTGCAGGATGGAACCTATGTGTTTCAGCATGAATCCTTTTTCCTTCGCTGCTTTTCCTACGCGCAGCCACGCGATGTCCCTCTGGCCGATGTGCATTATTCCCTGGGCGTAGTTTGTCAAATGGTGGATCTGGCGTTCCAGTATGGGCTCAAAATCCTCCTGCATCTTCCTGCCCGCGACCTCCGCGACAACTGCCATGCTGAACTGCGAGCCGGCGGGAATGGCGTCCAGGTCAGGGCCTATGACTTCGATCTTTCCGTCCTCAATTTCGTCCATCGCCCCGGAAGTGACCCATTCGCACACGGTTGTCACGCCGCCCCTGGCTTCCGCGTAAAGGTCTTCCTTCCTGACCCTTTCTCCCTCAAACGCGGGACCGTATGCCACGGGTATGGGAACTTCCGCCTGTGTTACTTTTAAGCCCCTTACTTCTATCGCCTTGGCAACTATCTGGTCAAGGGGAACGTTTGAAACGACATGTTCATAGGTGCATATCCCGGTTGGAAGGACCTGGGGGATAGGGGTGTCGGCTATAGTGGGAAAACCCCAGTTGATGGCTCCGGCAGCGGTCGCGTACCACTCTTCGGAAACATATCCAAGTGCCAGCACGAAAGCGAAGATCCTGTCCTTATTATAAATAAGTATTTTCCTGTATTCTCCGGGTTTCACCCCGCCGAACGACATTGCGGCCCTTGTCGCGAAGCCTATCGCGAAGACCGCAGCGGAGATTTCAGGCCCGAATGGCACCAGCCTTGTAGGCCAGCCCACCTGCACGCCTGCCTCTGCCAGCTGTTCCGAAAACCTTTTCCCGTTGTGCTCGGCGCACATGAATACGTAGAGATTTTTTTCCTGCAGTTCCTGCGCTATCTTTGCCGCTGTTTTGGGGTCAGGGGCGGCTCCCGCTATTGCCGCAAATCCGGGAGCCGTGCCGTCAACGAATTCCACTCCGCGCTTCCTCATTATTACGTCGTCCGCGGCGCCAAGCCAGATCTTTCCTTCCGCCGGGTCTTCTCCCTTCGTGTAGAAGTCCGGTTGTTCGAGGTACCTGACAGCTTCTATTATTTCCTCGGCGAAGAGCGCTGCCATTCCCGCGTCTAATGCCGGGGCGAGATAGGGGAGGGGATGGTCTTCTTTAACGAAGGGCGGGAGCAGGCTGCGGCACTCTTTCAGGACGGTTTCCATGTCCGCGACGGTTTTCACGGGTATCCCGGTTATTCCGTATATGATCGGAAGATAGTAGGCGGTATTCGGAAATCCCACTTCCTTTTTAGGGCCGAACCTGCCGGCCGCTTCCCTATATTTTTTTTCAGCTTTTTCAACCAGTTTGTAAGCGCCTCTTATCGCGGCCGATGCGATTATCTTGGACACGTTTTCTCCTTTAAAAATATTTCAAATTTCAAATTTCAAATTTTAAATTTATGGAATTCCTGCTAAATTTGACTTTTATTCCCGCAGTCCCGATTACCTATCTGGACAAGATGCGGGAATCCCTTAGGGACATTTTGCAATTTGAATTTTAACTTGATTAACTGCCAAGCTCCCTGCGTTTCTGCATGTCGAACAGCACTCTTTCGCGCGCCTTGTCTATGCCGAGAGCCTTGCGTTTTTTGTCTATATGCTCGATCATCATTTTCGCGGCCTTCACCGGGTCAGGCTCAAAAGCCCATTTTCCCCTGAAGGTCTGCTCGTATTCTTCAAAAAGTGTTTTTGTCAGCGCCTGGCTGCCCAGGGTGGGCCAGGTGACCCCGAACACGGTGAAAACTCCTGAAGCAACGAAATAATGACCTATCGAAATGGCTTTTTCGCTCATCCATTCGGGCGCCGCTCCCGCGACAGGAAGGTCGGAGATGTCGTCGCCAAGCCCGCCTTCCTTGACCATGGCGGCCGCTGCGATCAGTATCCTTGAGTTGTCAACGCATGAACCCATATGGATGACAGGCGGTATGCCTACAGCTTCGCATACTTCAGCAAGGCCCGAGCCGGCATACTGTTTTGCGGCTTCAGGCAGGAGCAGTCCTGCTTTCGCGCAGGCTATTGCCGCGCACCCTGTCTGCAGGACCAGCACGTCGTTCTTTATGAGTTCCTTCACCATCGCGACGTGGAGTTCGTCGTGGGGGACCTTCGGGTTATTGCAGCCTACAACTCCCGCAACCCCGCGTATCCTGCCGTTTATGATATTTTCATTCAAAGGCCTGTATGAGCCGCGAAATTTCCCGCCGAGCAGGTAGTTGATCGTTTCGTGCGAAAAACCGGCTATCAGGTCCATTTGTTCCTTGGGGATATTCGGTTTGCCTTTCCTTCTGGGGAAATTATCTATCGCCCTGCGCACTATTTCCTTCGCGGACCCGGGCGCGTCGCGCTCGCTGAACTCAATATGTATCGCGCCGGGTATTTTCGCTTTCGGCGAAGTTGTTATGATCTGCGTATGGTAGCACTGCGCTACTATTGGTAAAGACTGCATAAGGCACTGCACGTCAACAACCATCGCTTCCACCGCACCCGTGACTATCGCCAGTTCCTGCTGGAGGAAATTGCCTGCGATGGGTATGCCGCGGCGCATCAGAAGTTCGTTTGCGGTGCAGCAGATGCCTGCGAGGTTGATGCCTTTCGCGCCTTTTGTTTTTGCGTATTCAAGCATTTCTTTGTCCTGCGCCACGTTGACTATCATTTCAGACAGCAGGGGTTCGTGGCCGTGGATTATTATATTCACCTCGTCTTCCTTAAGGACGCCGAGATTGACTTTTCCTATAACCGGCACAGGGGCTCCGAAAAGTATGTCCTGCAGCTCTGTCCCGATCATAGAGCCGCCCCATCCGTCAGCCAGGGCGCAGCGGGTTCCCTGCAGCAGTACATTCCTGTGGTCCTGGTCAACTCCCATGTGCGTGCGGTGCATAACCTCGACGATCTCCCTGTCTATCCCGCGCGGAGTGACGCCGTTTTCCTTCCATACCGCCTGCCTTTTAAGAGGAGCTTTTTTGACGAACAGCAGTTCTCCTTCCTGCTGGCCGAACTGGGAAAGCGCGGTTTTCCCTATGTCAAGCGCTATATCCCGGATAGTGCGGTTCTCAACGGGTATCCCGAAGTCCATCGCGACCTGCAGCAGTTTCTGTTCGTCCTTTATTTCGTATCCCGGCGCCTTGCCCTGCGCCGCGGCGATAAAAAGTTCCGCAACAGCCCTGCCGTGGTCCGAATGCGCCGCTGCCCCGCCCGCGATCATCCGCGCGAAATTCCTGGCCGCGATGGTATCCGCCGTTGCTCCGCATACGCCGCAGTCAGCCTCTTCGCCGAATGGGTCTATCCTGCAGGGGCCCATTGCACAGATTCTGCAGCAGATGCCGAGCTTTCCGAACCCGCACTGGGGCGATTGCTCGTCCAGCCTGTCCCAGCAGATCTCCGCTTTATCCGCTTTTGCCTTGTCTATAAGTGGTCCCATTGAATTGTCCGCGCTTTTTTCGCTCATATTTTCTCCGTTTCATGATTACGGTGATTTCAAAATGCGATTACGGTGATTATTTTTAGTATCAAGAGTCAAGTATCAAGTGTCAAGTTTATAACCAGAACAGATTTCTCTGTGTCTCCGTGCCTCCGTGGTTATTTTGTAAGGTTGTTTATCATGTTCTTAAGAAGCCTGACCGCTTCGGGGTGGCGCATCACGAGTATGTCGGCTCCGGCGATCGCCAGCATGCACCCGGTCATCGCCTCGAAAAGTATGCCGCGTTTCTTTTTGTCCCCGAGTTTTTCGTCATCGAGCGTGATCTCCCTTTTCTTCCAGACATCGCGGGCGAAATTGCACAGGACCGGGAACTGGAGTTTTTCGTCCTGCTGGGAAAGAGCGGCCTGTTTCTGCCTTTCCATGACAGAATAGGTGTATTCAAGCCCGTAGCCTATAGTGCAGCCGCCTATGTTAAGGTCAATTATTATCTGCGAATCGGGGACCCCCAGGTCCCCCAGGAGTATGTTGAGCTGTTTCGCGAGGTTGATGTCGATGGGGGTGGAAGCGACAACCGTGTGGCCGTACGCTATGCAGGCCGCGCCGACTTTTTTGTAATTTTTGTCTGTCGCAGGCCCTATGATGATCTTCTTGTCCTGGATCGATTCGGCGACTTTGGGCAGGACCTCAGCGTCCTTGTCGTCATTCTCGCATCCCCAGACTATGACCGGCACGTTTACTGACGCCGCGACTTCCTTTACGGCAGGGATCAGTTCACCGGCCGCCCTGTTCAGCCCGTTGGGGTCAGCGCCTGCCAGCTGCAGGCATATCATTTCAGCTCCGAATTTTTCAACGCATTTTTTAGCCCAGGCAGAAGGGGATCTCATCACGTCTGTGAAAGGCTCAAGGCAGGCCTGGGGCCATTCGTCCTGCGGCGAGTCAAAAACTTCCATAGCGATCATAGGCCTGTGAGGCATTTCGCCTTCGAAAAGGTGGAAGGGGTAGGAGGTTTCACCCCCGACCGTAACGGCGCCTCCCGCCACGCTGATTTCTTTTATTCTGCCGGAATATTTTATTTTGGGTATGTCCACTTTTCCTCCTTAAAAATATGATTACGGTGATTATTAACTAACGATTACGGTGTTAAGCAAATAAAAATTGTTTGTTTGCTATGGACTATGGTCTATGGACCATGGACTGCAGCTACGCGGGATTTTTGCGCTTTTCGCTGCCGAACCATTCCTTTGAGTACCAGTACCGTTCGCTGGCCGCCAGGTACCTGAGCATTTCATCCCTGCCTTTTATTTTTTTACGCCAGTTATACGGTTCCGTTGGTTTTCCAGGTTCATAAGTCTCCCCGAGTATTTCCTTTTTTTCTTCCATTTTTTCCCTCCACGCTGCAGCTCAAGCAGAGGCAATCAGTTCCTTTTGCAGTTTTTTTCTCCTGCATTTGTCGCACAGCAGGTAAATATCGTCAGGCAAAGCCGCTTTTTCCTTTATATACTGCAGGACTGCTTCTGGACCCGCGTATTCCCCGCATATAAGGCACTTTGCAAGCTCGCGGCTTGTCTTCCAGTTTTTAATAAGGAGTTTTCCGTCTTCAATCTCTATTTTTATTGCGCCGGTGGGGCAGATATACGCGCAGGCGCCGCACGCAATGCAGTCTTGGGACGGTTCGTCAAAGGGCGCCAGCACTTTCCTTTCAAATCCGCGCCCGACAAGGCTTATGGCGCTCTTGCCTATAATTTCCTGGCAGACCCTGGTGCACAGGCCGCAGAGTATGCATTCCTCCTCAGGATTCTCAGAGGGGAACCTTGATTTTAAAACTCCGTATTCAGCTGCAAGGTCTTTTATCTTTTTTGCGTTGGGGCAGCGCGCAAGGAGCAGTTCCAGGATCATCCTGCGGTTCGCAAGCACCCTTTCGGATTTCGTGTTTATGACTATGCCGTTGTCCCTGATGGGGTAGTTGCACGCAGTCACCATGCGCACGCGCAGCTTTCCGTCCGAGCGGGGGATGCCCGCTTCAACCGTGCAGACACGGCAGGCGCCGTATGTGGTTATGGCGTCGTGGTGGCACAGGGTAGGGATTTCTACCCCGAGCTTTTTGGCAAGCTGGAGTATTGTTATTTCTTTGTCAGCCTCTGCCTCAATCCCGTCAATCGTTACCTTTAACATAAAACCTCTATATCTGCTCTGCTATTTTATCTGAACCGCGTCAAATCTGCAGATATCTTTGCATATGCCGCATTTTATGCATTTCTTCCGGTCAATCTTATGCGGTTTTTTCTTTTCGCCGGAGATTGCTTCCTGAGGGCAGGCTTTCAGGCAGGCGCCGCACCCGGTGCATTTATCCCCGAGTACGTCGTAAATAATCAGCGCCCTGCATACTCCGGCAGGGCATTTTTTGTCTTTTATATGTACCTCGTATTCATTCCTGAAATACTTTATCGTGCTCATTACAGGGTTTGGAGCTGTTCCGCCAAGGGCGCACAGCGACGTATCCACAATGGTCTTTGACATTTCTTCCAGGAGTGGGACGTCTTCTTCCTTTCCATTGCCTTCTGTGATTTCAGTGACGATTTCCAGCATCCTGTGCACTCCTTCCCTGCAGGGAACGCATTTACCGCAGGATTCGTCTGCGAGGAATGTCAGGAAATATTTTGCAAGATCCACCATGCACGTGCCTTCATCCATCACAATCATGCCGCCCGAGCCCATCATTGAGCCGACTTTCGTCAATTCGTCGTAATCAACAGGCAGGTCTATGAACTTTTCGGGAATGCAGCCGCCCGAAGGACCGCCTGTCTGGACAGCCTTGAATTTCTTCCCTCCGGGAATCCCGCCGCCTATGTCGTAAATGATTTCCTTGAGGGTCATTCCCATGGGTATTTCAATCAGCCCCGTGTTATTTATTTTGCCGACCAGGGAGAATATCTTCGTGCCCTTGCTGCCCGCAGTGCCTATTTTTGTAAACCAGTCCGCACCGCTGTTGATAATCAATGGGACATTTGCCCATGTTTCCACGTTATTCAGGTTTGATGGTTTTTCCCACAACCCGCTTTCGGCAGTGTGTATGTATTTTGTCCTGGGCTCACCGACTCTTCCTTCTATGGACGCCATGAGCGCGGTGGATTCCCCGCACACGAAAGCCCCGCCTCCGCGGTTGATTTTAACCGTGAAGCTGAAACCCGAGCCGAGTATGTTCTTCCCGAGCATGCCGCATTCCTCTGCCTGGGCGATTGCTGTCCTCAGCCTTTCAACTGCAAGGGGATACTCCATCCTGACGTAAATGTACCCTTCGCTTGCACCGATGGCGAAAGCGCCGATTATCATTCCTTCCAGCACGCTGTGGGGGTTGCCCTCAAGCAGGCTGCGGTCCATGAACGCTCCCGGATCGCCTTCGTCAGCGTTGCACAGAACGTATTTCGGTTCCCCGCGCGCCTTCCTGCAGCTTTCCCATTTCACGCCAGTCGGGAACCCGCCGCCGCCCCTGCCCCGGAGGTTTGATTTTTTTATTTCCTCGATTATCCCGTCGGGTGACATTTTGAAGAGCGCTTTTGAAAGGGCTGAGTAGCCGCCTATGCGGATATAGTCTGCGATGCTTGCGGGGTCAATGGAGCCGTTGTTCCCGAAAATAATTCGGCTCTGCTTCCTGTAGAAGGGAACGTCTTTTTCATAAATAACTTTTTTCTCTGTGCCCGGCTCTACATAGAGCAGTCTTTCAATGATTTCTCCCCCGAGGACGGTTTTGCCGATTATCTCGGGTGCGTCTTCCGGTTTGACTTTCTGGTAGAATATTCCCCGGGGCCTTATGACGAGGATCGGTCCTCTCTCGCAGAAACCGTGGCACCCGGTATTTTTCACCTTTATTTTTTCTGACAATCCCTGTTTCCTGATTTCCTGGTCCAGTGCTTCCGCGACTGTCGCGCTGCCGTATGCCTGGCATCCTGTGCCGAGGCACACCGAGATGCAGACCGTTTCCGGTTTCTCTGCTTTAGCGAGAGAACCTCTCAGGGCTTCAAGTTCTTCAGGATTTTTTATTCTTTCCATTCTTGCCGTTCCCGCCGCTGTCCTTCATTGCGGACAGCAGTTTTTTTGCCTTGGCGGAGGTCATCTGCCCGTGGTATTTCCCGTCAACGACTATGACGGGTCCAAGGGCGCATGCGCCGACGCAGTTGACGGTTTCAAGGGTGTATTCCTGGTCCGGCGTAGTCCCCCCGGATTTTACATTGAGCACTCTTTCTATTTCCTCGGAGATTCTTTTCCCGCCCCTTACGTGGCAGGCCGTTCCAAGGCATACGCTTATCAGGTGCCTGCCTTTTGGTTTTAAACTGAACGCGTTGTAGAAATTCCCCACGCTGTAAACCCTTGACAGGGGAATTTTCAGCTCGCGCGAAACAAAAGAGAGCGTTTCCCTGGGCAGGTACCTGTATTCGGTCTGGATGTCCTGCAGTATGTGTATCAGCTGGTTCTGCTCGTATTTATAATGCTCCAGAATTTCCCTTGCTTTCTTATCTTCCATCTTATTCCTTGATTGCGGTTATCCCGTCAGTTCAACTAAATATTTCTTTTTGCGTTCTTTCCTGATTTCGTCAGGGGACACAAACTTCAGCGCCCCGGTGGGGCAGGAGGACGTGCATGCAGGCTCCTCTCCCTTTTTGAGCCGCTCGGCGCAGAAGTCGCACTTTATGATTACTTTTCCCTTCCTGTCCATTTTCAGGATCCCGAACGGGCAGGCGACGATGCACCACTTGCACCCTATGCACTTGTCCTTATTAAAGAGGACGGGTTCGTCTTCACCGAGCCTTTCAATCGCGCGGGTAGGGCATATCTTTGCGCAGGGGGCGTCCTCGCAGTGCCTGCACTGCAGGGGCACTATGAACTCGTTTATCTTTTCCACGTCAATATTGTGGCGGGGAGGGGAACTTTCTTTGGTTGCCCCGAGCAGGTCTTTTGATTTTGAATGTGCCACCGCGCATTCCAGCTCGCAGGTCCTGCACCCAAGGCACTTTTTCACATCCACGAATATTATTTTTTTCATTGATTTCACAGATTATGCCCGGAGGTTGGCGAGTATTTTTTTGGCGTCTTCGAGTATTTCGGGCGCGTATTCAAACGCCGCTGCCTTGTCCATGTCTGCCTGTATTATCTTTTCATCATAAGGGATATAGCCGAGAATGTCAAAATCCTTCAGGTTGTCCTCTATGAATTTTCTGTCCGGGAGGTTGCGTATTTTATTTCCGGCAACAGCAATGTTCCTTATTCCTATATCCTGAGCCAGTTTTTTTATCCTGTGCGCCGTTTCTATGCTCTTTAAGCCGGGCTCTGCGACCACAATGAGCTTATCTATTGCCTCCACGGTTCCCCTGCCCAGATGCTCTATCCCGGCTTCCGTATCTATTATAACGACCTCTTCGCGGTCAACGATAAGGTGTCTAAGAAGGGCTTTCAGGAACGCGTTCTCCGGGCAGGTGCATCCCAGCCCTCCGCCCCTGACGGTTCCCATCACGGCGAGCTTTATCCCGTCGTGCTCCGCGAAATATTTATCGGGGATGTCGTCCACTCTGGGGTTGAGCTTGAAGAGGGGAGAGGATGCCCCGGGCTTCGCTCCCGTTCTTTCCTCAATCAGTTCTTTCATCAGGACCAGGGGGACGATCTTTGACGGGTCCGGAAAGCCGAGCGTCATCGCAAGGTTCGCGTCCGGGTCAGCGTCTATGGCAAAAACCTTCTTCCCGCCGTCAGAGTAGATTTTAGCAAGAAGGGCGGCAAGGGTGGTTTTCCCGACTCCGCCTTTCCCGCTTATCGCTATCTTCATTTTTTATAATCCAGCCGCGTCCAGTATCGCCGGAACATGCTGGTCCCAGCCCAGCGGCATGATATGCACGCCCTGGCACATGGACTTCATCTCTTTTATCAGCCTTGCCGCGATCTCCACCCCGGTCTGCCCTGATTTCGTCTTCTCCTTGTCTTTCCTCAGTTCTTCTATGAGAGGGTCGGGGACAAAAACGCCGGCAACGTTTTCGTTCATGAATTTCGCCATCCCCACGGATTTCAGTATCACTATGCCCACGAGCACCGGCACGTTCCAGCCCTTGATTTTTTCCATGAACCTGGCGAACTTTTCGGGTTCATACACTGCCTGGGTCTGGAAGAATTCCGTCCCGGCATTGATTTTCTTTTCCATTTTCATCAGCTGGGGTTCAAGCGGCTCTGCGCACGGCGATACGACCGCGCCCTTGCAGAACTTCGGCGGGTCGCCGTCAAGCTTGTTGCCCGCGAGGTCAACGCCGCTCTCCATCTGTCTGACAGCATGGGTGAGGGACACTGAGTCCAGGTCGAACACCGGCTTTGAGCCGGGGTGGTCACCGAGTTTCGGGTGGTCTCCTGTCAGCAGGAGGAGGTTTTCAATTCCCAGCCCTGCTGCGCTGAGTATGTCTGACTGGAGCGCAAGCCTGTTCCTGTCGCGGCATGTAACCTGAAACACGGGTTCCATACCCCTGTCTTTCAGCATATGGCAGGTGGCAAGGGAACCGAACCTCATCACAGACGACTGGTTGTCAGTGACGTTTACCGCATCCACGATTCCGGCAAAATATTTCTTTGCTTCATCCAGGTGATGCTCCACCTGCCAGCCCTTGGGCGGGCCTATTTCCGACGTTACGACGAAATTCTTCTTTTTAATCAGTTCCGTGAGCTTCATCTCGTGCCTCCCTTCAGGTGATTGCGCGGATTTAAATTCCGGTTATGCGGATTATTGCTGCCTGGTTACACAGGTTGTTTGGGTTTGGCAAGCGCTTTCGAGTAATCCCTTACTTTCATTTTCCTGAAATAACTGTCCAGCCTTCCCGATGCTTCGAGCTTTTTGTATATTTTTTCCCAGGCGCAATCCAGGTCCTTTGAAATTTCGCACTTTCCGTTTTTAGCCCCGCCGCAGGGACCGTTGAGGAGTCCCTTGCTGCACTGCGTCACCGGGCAGATTCCCCCCGTAAGGTTCAGTAGGCATTCCCCGCACTGGTCGCAGTCGTAATCAGAGGGTGCCAGACCGCGCCCGCTTATATATATCGTGTTTAAGCCCTGGACCGCGCTTTTTTCCTCAAGCATGCCGGCAAGCACCTGGAGCCCGACCCCGCAGGAAAAAACAAGTATTGAATTGCATTTATCGATCTCGCTTTTGTATTTCAGAAGGCGGCTCTTCGTGAAATCGGCGTTGCACAGGTAATCCACCGCGAGCACGTCTTTTGCATCCAGCTCCAGGTTTTTCAACAATTCCTCTATTTTTTCTTCAGGCAGGCTTATCTCCCGGCAGCCTATGCATTTTATGACGCAGACCCCGGGCTTTAAAAGTTTTTCCAGTTCTTCCTTCGGTTTTGTTTCAAGTATGAACATTTTGGGGCTCCCGCTATTTTATTTTTTGCTTCGCTTTTTTCACTATTTCCACTATCGGCAGTTTTGACGGGCATATGTAATCGCAGCAGCCGCATTCTATGCAATCCTTCACGTTGTATGCAGCCGTATTTTCCCATTTCTCCTGTTTTGCGCAGAATATGAAATGCAGGGGAGACAGTTCCATGGGGCAGACGTCCACGCACCTGCCGCACTGTATGCACTGGCGGGCTATGTCTTGTTCTATATCGGCTTTCTTGAAGACTACAATTCCTGAAGTGCCCTTAATGACCGGCACGTCAAGGGTCTGCTGCTGGACGCCCATCATCGGTCCTCCCATCTTCAGCACGTAGGAGATGAAATCAAAGCCGGACAAGGAACCCGAGCAGTATGCTATTATGTCCTTTACGCTGGTCCCGATTTTCACTTCGTAGTTGCCGGGTTTCCCGATATTTTCCCCGGCGACCGTTATAACTCTTTTTACGAGCGGCATTCCTTCTCTTACAGCGTCTGATACCGCGGCGCATGTCCCCACGTTGCTTACAACGACTCCCACTTCAAAGGGAAGCCCTCCACGGGGCACTTCGCGGCCCGTGATTTTCTTTATCAGCATCCTTTCAGCCCCCTGCGGGTATTTGGTTTTTAATTCCACAAGTGAAAGGTCTTCCTCCATCGGGTTCTGCATGATGTAATCCCTTATTTTTGCAATAGCTTTCTGTGAATGGTCTTCAACTGCGAAATACACCTTTTTTACCTGCAGTATTTTAGCTATTATGTGGATGCCTGAAAACACCTTTTCGGTCCGTTCGATTATGACCCTTTCGTCCGCTGTCAGGTAGGGCTCGCACTCGCAGCCGTTTATCATCAGGATATCTACGGGTTTCGGGGGTTTGAGCTTGATGTGGGTGGGGAACATCGCGCCGCCCAGCCCGACGATTCCTTTTTCGCGGATGATTTCAAGCAGTTTTTCAGCAGGCAGTTTCTCGGGGTCGTTTGGCACGATTGATTCATGCGGCGTGTTTTTGCCGTCGGATTTTATTATGATTGCGGGCACTTCTTTTTTTAGAGCAGGATGGAGGAGGGGTTCCACTGCAATGACCTCGCCGCTCACGCTTGAATGGACTGGGGCGGATACCGGCGCGCCTGCCTCTCCGATTTTCTGGCCGTATTTGACTTTTTCGCCTGCTTTTACAAGCGGCTCGCATATCCTGCCTGTATGCTGGCTCAGGAGTATCGCAACGGTTTCCGGTTCAGGAAAAGCGGTTATGGGAAGGTCTGTGGTGGAATCCTTGTTTGAATACGGGTGGAGCCCGCCGTAGAAATTTTCATCCCTTTTGTCCCTGACTGCCTTTATCAGCGCGTTCGTCTGTTCAACGGTCGGTTTTGAAAAATCATTGACGTTTACCTGAAGGAAGATGAAATCCTGCACCCTGTTTTGCTTTGAAAGCCTTTCATATATTTTCTCCCAGGCGCAGTCATGCTCCTTGGAAATCTCGCATTTGCCGTTTTTCGCGCCCCCGCACGGCCCGTTTATCAGGCTCTTGGAACATTCGACGATAGGGCATATCCCGCCCGTGAAGTTCAAGTAACACTGCCCGCAGGCAGCGCACTTCTGCCCGAATATGCAGATTCCGTGATAAGCCTGCGGCGTGGTGGCGTTGTCGGCTATGGACAATGAGTCAGATACCGTGTAGACAGGTTTTCCGTCAAGCGTCGCCATGGTGGTCTGGGCGCCGATGCCGCAGGAAACGACGCATATCGTTTCAGCTTCATCCATATTTTTAAATTCAGAAATTTTCTTCCCGGCGGTCTGTCCGTTGCAGAGAAAATCTATGCGGGCTGTCCCCACAACGTTTTTTCCGTTTTCCTGCATGAGCTTGAGGAATTGATCCAGTTCCTCGTTGGTTTCGTCCGTGTATTCCTTATAACATTTGTTGCAGGCGATCACGAATATTTTATTTTTTCCTTCAAGCAATTCAATTATTTCTTCCTTGGGTTTCAGTCCGGTTTTTTTGATTTCCACCATTTTCATCTCCTGTTATTACAATCAGTCCCGAGAGCGGTGCCATTTAATAACTAATAACGTTTTTATTATATCACATTTTCTATAAATGTCAAATTTCGTGGTTTAAATTATATAAATCAAATATTATGCAATAGAGATGAAAATCAAGACTGATTTTTTTTCGCGTCACTCCTGTTTTTGACGGTCCGGGGCAGGGCAAGCAGGTGTTTTTTTGCCTGGTCAAGCGTGTTTGAATTCCGCGGAATTTCAAATTTAAAATTTTCTGCGTCTGTTGTAAATAATATATAATTTTCCTTTAATTCAACAGATTTAACGCCTGCGTTTCTTGCAAGAATCCTTATTTCCAGCAGTTCCATGAGCCGGAGGACCTGTTTTGGCGGTTCGCCGTACCTGTCTTTCATCTCATTTCTAAAATCGTTTATTTCCTCAAGGTTTCTTGCGCAAACCATGCGCTTATACAAAACAGTTTTCTGCTCGCTGCTCCCTATATATTCATCCGGCAGGAAGGCATCTATCTTCAGGTTCAGAACAGGTTCAATTTCTTCCTCTGCCGGTTCTCCTTTTAATTCAGATACCGCGTCCTCCAGCATTTTGCAGTAAAGCTCAAGCCCGACCCTCTGGATATGGCCGTGCTGTTCTTTGCCCAGAAGGTTGCCCGCGCCTCTTATTTCAAGGTCCCTCATCGCGAGCCGCAGGCCTGAACCGAGCTGGACGAATTCCGAGACCGCCTTCAGCCGCCTGCGGGCGGATTCAGTCGCGACCTTGGCCGGGTTGTAGAAAATGTAGGCGTATGCCTGGTGGCCGGTCCTCCCGACCCGCCCCCTGAGCTGGTAGAGCTGGGCAAGGCCGAAATCCTGGCAGTCCGTGACGATGATGGTGTTCGCGTTCGCTATGTCAAGCCCCGCGCCGACGATATCCGTTGACAGGAGGACGTCGTATTCGCGGCTGAGGAATTTCAGCATTATCTGTTCCAGTTTCTCCTCGTCCATCTGGCCGTGCGCGACCGCGATGCGGGCGTCAGGCACAAGGTTTTGCAGGTTGCGGAGGTGCACGTCTATGGTCCTGATGCGGTTGTGCACGTAAAATACCTGTCCCTTCCTTTCCATTTCCCTGAGGATCGCGGTCCTGACCGCCTGCGGGCTGAATTCAGTCACGAATGTTTTGATGGAAAGGCGTTCGGGAGGGGGAGTGCCGATTATGCTCATGTCCCTGACGCCGTGCACGGACATATAAAGAGTGCGGGGGATGGGGGTCGCGCTCAGCGAGAGCACGTCCACGTTTTTCTTCACTTTCTTCAGATATTCTTTCTGCGCCACGCCGAAGCGCTGTTCCTCGTCCACCACCAGGAGCCCGAGGTTGGGGAATTTCACGTCGCTCTGGATCAGGCGGTGAGTGCCTATGACTATGTCTATTTTGCCTTCTGAGATCTCCTTCAGTATTTTTTCCTGTTCTTCCCCTGAATTGAACCTGCTCAGCATTCCTATCCTGACGGGGTAGGGCGCCATTCTTTCGGAGAACGTCTGGAAGTGCTGCTCTGCCAGTATTGTGGTGGGGACCAGGATCGCCGCCTGCTTTCCGTCGGTAACGGATTTGAAGGCGGCCCTCATCGCGACCTCTGTTTTTCCGTATCCCACGTCGCCGCAGACCACCCGGTCCATCGGCACGTCCTTTTCCATGTCGTCCTTCACTTCCTGTATGGTGCGCAGCTGGTCCGCGGTTTCCTCGTAGGGAAAATCCATTTCGAATTCCTGCTGCCAGTGAGAATCCTTCGAGAACGAATAGCCCTGCAGGGACTTGCGCCACGCGTAGAGCTCCAGGAGTTCCTTCGCGTATTCCCGGACGGATTCTTTTGTGCGCTTTCT
Organism: Candidatus Desantisbacteria bacterium CG1_02_49_89; assembly: GCA_001871075.1. GTDB lineage: Bacteria > Desantisbacteria > UBA1551 > UBA1551 > UBA1551 > UBA1551. The sequence continues at coordinate 39,200 of MNUP01000143.1, read as the reverse complement.
TATGTTCTGCCAGCGCGTTGAGCCGAGGTGGTTCAGGGGCGGGGGAGGGTCAAGCCTTCCGATGTATCTCTGCAGAAGGTTCATCTGCTCAAGCGGCACATAAAGCTTGTTGCCTTCCGCGTATTCGACCATGAACAGGTCCTGCATGCTTCCTTCAACCGGTATCGTTTTCATCCCGCCGAACAGCCCTATGCCGTAATTGATGTGGACTATGTAATCGCCCCGCAGGAAGGAGTCAGCGGGCTCGGAATCAGACCAGCCCTTTGCCAGGAAATCCTTCCGGGAGATGTTTTTATGTTTTCTTACCCTGGAAACCCCGAAGATCTCCTTAAGGACTATTACCGCGATCCCGCAGCCCGGGTCCACCCACCCGTGCGATATATCCAGCACGTTTATGATCGTTTCTTCCTTATTCTTCCTCGCCCCGTTAACTTCATTATTCCTAATTCTTCTTCCCCCTTCAATGGGGGAAGATTGAGATGGGGGTGTTGTATGAGGGAGAGGATTGAGGTGAGGGGATAGTCCCGCGATGATGTCATATTCTTTCAGAAGTTCAACCATTCTTTCTGCCTGCCCCCGGTATTCCGCGAGGAGCAGGACGGAACAGTTTATTTTGTGGAAATTCTTGATCTCGGATATAAGGGAAGAAATACGGTTTTCTTTGTACCCGCTGTCCGGCTGATAGACCAGGGGCACGGGCTGCATGTTGAAATTTATTACGCCGGGTTCGTCAGACGCGGAGCGGTTAAGGTATACCGCCCTGTGATTTTTAAGGGCCTGGCTTACCCCGCCGCTATCGGCTGAAAACGGTTCGTGGATCATTACGGTGCTGTCCTGCGGGATGTAGTCGAGAAGGATCTGCCACTCGTCTCCCGGCTGAGTTTCCGCCGCGGGCGGGATTATTATCTCGCTGATCTTTCTGACGGATGTCTGTGTTTCAATGTCAAATTCCCGCAGGGAAACGATCTCGTCACCCAGCATTTCTATCCTGACAGGTTTTTCCCGCGAGGCGGCGCAAACGTCTATTATCCCGCCCCTCACGCTGAAATCACCGGAGAACATGACCTGCGGAGATCTTACGTACCCGCTGCCGGACAGATATTTTATAAGGTCTTCGCGGCTGATCTTTTCCCCGAGACTGAATTTTCTGACAGTTCCGGCAAAAGTTCCAACCCGCGGCAGTTTTTCCTGGATCGCTTTCGGGGATGTCACTATGGTGAAAGAATTTTTCGCGGAAAAGGTTTTTTCTGAGAGGGCCGCAAGAGTGCTGATGCGCCGGCTTGTTATTTCTGAATATTCCGGCAGGTTCTCATTTTCCAGCACTTCCTTCTGGGGGAAAAGAAGTATATCATCAAAGCCCAGCGCGGCAAGATCAAGGCTGACCTCCTCGATCTCTTCTTCGGGCACTACGATCACCAGGCTTCTGCCGGTTTTTTCCTTCAATGCCGCGGCAAGGCAGGAGCCGGAGCTTCCCCACATGCCTGAGATCCGGACCGCGGATCCGGACCCCATGATCTTTGAAAGGGCTTTGAACTGCGCCCTATCCTTTAATAATGAAATTATATTGTTCATATCAGAGCCTTTAAATTATATTGTTAAATAATGAAATTCCTTCATTAGTGTACTCACTCATAACTCATAATTGTATTTTAAGGGTATATATTAAATATATCATATATATATAAAAAAATCAACCTTTCCTTGACTTTTAGTCGATTTCTGATATAATTATTTAAGATGGCACAAAAATGCCATCCTTGATTATCCCCGCTGCTTTCTTACCCTGTGAAATGCAAAGCATTTCCAGGACTTGAGTCCCTGAAATCGCATTCGCGATTTCTAGGGGTGAAAGCAGAAAGCGGGGATCCTTTAGGGACACGATTTAAAAACAGATTTCATAGATTGAAATATCGTTGGAAGTATCTATATCCATGCGTATCTGACCCAGAAAGGTTTGCCCTGGGGGTGTGTTATGAAAAAGGTCCTGGTTTTTGTTCTTGTATTAGGTATGCTTCTGGCCGCAGGCACGGTCCTTGCGGGATTCTGCCCTGAATGCGGGACCAAGTGCGATGATTCCGCAAAGTTCTGCACAAGCTGCGGGGCGAAGCTTAAGCAGGCGGAAGGTGAAGGAAAAGCAGAAAAGCCATCCAAACCCGGAGGCGATGCCGACCTTTCTAAGATGGTTGAGCAGGTTGCTCCTTCAGTTATACTGGTGAGAACTCTGAAAAATGAGTTGAATGCCCAGTTCCAGGACAGGGGCTCGGGCTTTGTAGTGGATAAAGAAGGATATATTATTACAAACGCCCACGTTATTGGAGATCCGGATGAGCTTGAAAAGATAAATGTAGTTATGTCGGATAAAAAAGAATATGAGGCAAAGCTCATTATCAACGATTACGCCACTGACATTGCAGTATTAAAGATACAGGCTGCGAACCTAATTCCGGTAAAATTAGGCGATGCTGAGAAGCTTGTATCAGGGGAAAAGGTTTTTGCGGTCGGGAATCCCTTAGGGCTTGAAAGGTCAACCACCAACGGGATAATAAGCGCCAAAGAAAGATACGTGGGTTGTTATGAATACGAAGGTCTTCTCCAGACCGACGCGGCAATCAACCCGGGCAACAGCGGCGGCCCGCTTTTCAACATGCAGGGTGAAGTGATAGGCATAACTTCGCTTGGATATTCTAAAAGCGTCACTGAGGGCCTGAATCTAGCAATACCCGTCCTTTACGCGCAGGATGTTCTCAAATACTTAAAATCGGGCAAGATAAAACGCCCGTGGATAGGGATTGCCGTTCTGGACCTGACACCCGCAAATAAGCAATGGGAAGAATCGGTCTTCGAGAAGAAAATAACAGAATCAGAGGGCGTCCTTGTCAAATCGATCGCGGAAGATAAGAACCTGTTATTGAAAAAAGGTGATATAGTAGTAAAATTGAACGGTTCTCCTGTTAAGAAAATATGGGATTTACAGACAGGGATCCTGAAATTGAAAATAGGGGACGAGGTTAATTTAACCGTAAAACGCGACGGCAAAGAAATGAATGTCAAGATCGGATTGACGGAAAAGCCCCTGGAGGTAAAATTCCCCCTTGAGGACGAAGCCGATATTATACTGGGTGGCGTTTTCAAGGAACAGAACGGAAGGGTCAGGATAGAAGAGGTTAAACCCGATGGTTTAATAGAACATCTTGGTTTTAAAACGGGATATGAAATTCGGTACGTGTGGTTTAATAAAAAAACAGGAGGAAGCCAGATTGAGACGGGTTCGGTAGAAAATTTTCTGCAGGCATTCAGGAGCAGTTATAATTATGAAAGGAAACGACTGGAGTGGAAGCTTGGCTACAGCCCCGGATCAGGCAATTACTATAAAGACTGGGAGGAGTATATAGTTTCAGTCTTATCAACATAGGCAGACATGTTTGAGTTTCGGTAAGCAGGATGGCACTGTCCGGCGAAAGTGGTTCAGAACGGACAGGAGGTGTGTTGTGGGCAAACGTTTGTTCTTTATTATTTTTGCTTTGGTGAGTGTGTTTATTTTTACGGCAGCATTGGACTTCGCCGGTTTTTGTCCTGAATGCGGAACCAAATGCGACGATTCCGCGAAGTTCTGCACAAGCTGCGGGGCGAAGCTTAAGCAGGCGGAAGGAACAGCAAAGACCGGGAAGGAAGCAAAAACTGACGCAGATGACGAATTACCGAAGATAGTTGAGAAAGTCGCTCCCTCCGTAGTGCTTGTCCGCACGCTCAAAAACGAGCTTAACGCTCAGTATCAGGATATGGGTTCAGGCTTTATAGTCAGCAAGGAAGGTTATATTATAACGAATGCGCACGTGATTGACGACCCTGAGGACCTTGAGGGAGTCAAAGTTGTCATGTCGGACAAGAAAGAATACGAGGCAGGGATACTGCTCTGTGATTATCAGGCTGACCTTGCCGTATTGAGGATCCAGGCGGAAGGCATAGTTCCCGTGAAATTCGGCAATGTAGACATCCTGCAATCAGGAGAAAAAGTATTCGCGATAGGAAATCCCATAGGGCTTGAAAGATCTACATCCTCCGGGATAATAAGCGCAAAGGGAAGATACCTGGGCTGCTATGAATACGAAGGTCTTCTCCAGACGGATGCAGCTGTTAATCCCGGTAACAGCGGCGGCCCGCTTTTCAATATGCGGGGGGAAGTTGTGGGTGTTACCTCCCTGGGTTATTCAAAGTGGTACACAGAAGGCTTGAACTTCGCCATTCCGGCGCCGCTTGTCTTGGATACCATGAAATACATTCCGGCTGGCAAGGTAAAGCGCCCGTGGATCGGGATCGCTGTCCAGGACCTTACGCCGGATCTGAAGCAATGGGAAGAGGCCGCGCATGAAAGAAAAATTACCGAGACAGACGGGGTGTTTATAGCGTCCATTGCCGAAGGCAAGGAGCTTCCTTTTAAGAAGGGAGATATTGTTGTAAAACTGGATGAGATGTCAATAAAAAAGGTCTGGGATTTGCAAAAAGAAATTCTGGGCAGAAAGATCGGCGACGAACTAAGCGTAACCGTGCTAAGAAACGGAAAAGAGATGAATTTCAAGGTCAAGATGACCGAGAAACCTTTGCAGGCAAGATTTCCGGTTGAAGATGAGGTTGACATCATGTTTGGCGCAACGTTCTCCAAGGGCAGCGGCGGAGCCAAAATAGAAAAGGTAAGGTCCAAATGCCTCGCGGTGGGCATGGGCCTTAAAGAAGGTTGGGAGATAACGACGGTTCTTGTCAATAAGAAAAAGGGCGGGGACCGGCTTGAAACGGGTTCGGTGGAAAATTTTTATAATGCTTTCAGGAGCGCTTATAACTATGAATTGAAATATATTGAATGGGAAATATATTTCAACAAAAACGACGGGGGTGAATGGTCAAAATATTATTACCCGTGGAGGCAGGAATACGTTGCCATGAATTCCACCTGAGATCCGCAGGGTAGGCAGTTAATATGAAAATAACATGAAGAAAATACTACTGTTTCTTTTTGCGGTCACTTTGATTTTTGTTTCGGGGATCGCATTAGCCGCTTTCTGCCCGGAATGCGGGACGAAAAACGACGGTGCGAACAAGTTCTGCACAGGCTGCGGGGCCAGGCTCACGCAGGCCGGGCAGAAGACCGATGAAGGCAGCGTGACCAAAGTTATCGGGGATGCAGCGCTGAACGTGGTGGGAATACGCGTTAAAAAGGAGAGAGCATCCCAGTTTACCGATGTAGGTTCTGGTTTTGTCGCGGACAAAATTGACACGGTATGCTATGTTATGACGTGCAATGGATTTTTCAACGATACAGACGAGATAGAAGAGATCAAGATCATGTCGTCGGACAAGAAGGAATACGGAGCCAGGATTTTTATGCAGGATTATGCCTCCTGTCTGGTCCTGCTGCAGGTTGAAACCGAATGCTCCTTTGTTCCGTTGAAGCTCGGAAATTCCGAGAATATTACCGTCGGGGAACAGGTGTTCGCGGTGGGGAACCCGCTTGGCCTGGAAAAATCCGTTACGCGCGGTATCATAAGCGCCAGAGACCGCTGTTTTGATTACCTTGAATATGAGGGTCTTTTGCAGACAGATGCTGCCATAAATCCCGGCAGCATCGGAGGCCCGCTGCTCAATTCTAAAGGTGAGGTTATAGGAGTAACTTACACGGGTTACTCAAAGCAATACTCCGAAGGCCTGAATTTTGCCGTACCGTCCACTCTGGCGTCTGAAATAATCAAAGGCATAAAAACTAAACAGATAAAAAGACCCTGGATCGGGATCGCGGTCCTTTGCATTTCAACGGAGCTCAAGGACTGGCTGAAGGATGAGAAGAAGAAAAATATAACGGTTGAAGAGGGCGTAATCGTGGCTGCGGTGGCTGACACTAGACCGCTCATGATGAAATACGATGTAATAAGGAAAATAAACGGTGCGCAGGTTAAAAATATCTGGCAGCTGCAGAGTGCTATTCTTGTGATGAATATCGGTGATACAGTAAAAATTGTCATAGAAAGGGATGGAAAGGAGACTGAATTCGGGGTTGTCGTAAAAGAGAAGCCTTCAGAGCCGGAATTTCCGGTTGAGGACGAATTCGAGACGTTGTTTGGAGCGTCTCTGTCTGAAAGGTTCGGGACGGTCAGGATAAAATCAGCGATGAAAAAAGGCCTTGCAGAATCAATGGGTCTTAAAGAGGATTACGAGATAGACAAGATTTTTAAAAAAAATATTGATTCCTTAGAGACTTTTTACGACGCTTTTAAAGAAGCATACAGCAGGAAAAAGAGGATTCTAAGTTGGCCTAAAAAATATATTACCGCGATGCATTCGACTTAAAAGAGGTTAAAAATGAAGATAGACAGGAAGGCAGTTGAATATATAGCTAACCTTGCGAGGCTGGCGCTGACCGAAGACGAGAAAGAGGAATTCACGGCCCAGCTGGACAAGATACTCGCTTACATCGACAAGCTGAGCGAGCTGGACACTAAAGGCGTTGAACCGACAACCCACGCGGTCCGGCTTAAAAACGTTTTCAGGCAGGACAAAGCCGGCCCGTCCCTGAGCGGGGAAGAAGCGCTTTCGAACGCGCCTGCCAAGGACAGGGGGCATTTCAAGGTCCCAAGAATAATCGAGTGATTACAGCGATTTCAAAAGACGATTGCAGCGATAATTTAATTTTTTTTCCATCGATGTAATCGGGATTTTTTATCGCTGAAATCTAATATATGAAAAAATACAAACTGATAGACCATACGGCTGACGCCGGGATCGAGGCATACGGGAAAAACCTGAACGGGCTTTTTGAGAATGCCGCGTCCGGCATGTTCGCCGTTTTATGCGATTCGGCAGAAGTGAAGCCGGCGAAAAGTACGGCTGTCAGAGTTAAGGCGAAGACGCTTGAAGACCTAATGCACCACTGGCTGACCGAACTGCTCTACCGGGTAAACAAAGAAGAAATACTATTCGGTAAGTTCAGGGTCAAAATTTCCGGGAAATATTCTCTTACCGGCAAAGCGAGCGGCGAGAAAATAAGTCCGGTAAAACATCACCTAAAAACCGAGATCAAGGCAGTTACATATTACCAGCTTGAGATTAAACGATACGCGATACGCAGCTTGCCCGCCAATTTTGCTGGGCGGGATACGCGGTTTGCGTATAAAGTGAGAGTAATATTTGATGTATAGAAAACCGTCGAACGTCATACGTCGAACGTCATACGTTTTTGCTGCTATAGCCGGAATCTGGATGCTGGCAACCGGGGCCTGTTTTTCTCAGGAGACAACTGCCATCAAACCGGAGACAGCCGTTTTTCAGGCCGGCGATACTGAACAGATGAGATCCGAAACTGCCGCGGCATTTGTACAGGATACGGCGCAGATAAAAACCGCACTCGATACGGCAACGGTCCAGGCAACCGCGGTTCTGGAAACTGCTTCAGTTGTGGATACCCATATTACCATGCAGGAACAAAAGACAACCGCGGCAGTGATGGATTTGGAGGCGCAGGAAGGAGTTTCTGCGGGCGTGGCAAAATCTCTGTCCGACTACCTAAGGGTTCAGCTTATCAACACGCAGAAGTTTGATATCGTGACACGCGAAAATGTAGAAGATCTCCTGAAGGAGCAGAAGCTCCAGCTCTCAGGCTGCACAAGTAACGAATGCGTTGTCCAAGTCGGCCAGCTCTTGGGCGTGCGCAAAATGTTCGCGGGTGTAGTTACCAAAATAGGCGTTACCTATGTTATAACTCTTAAAATTATTGATGTGGAATCAGGCAAAATAGGAAAGGCAGAGACTGAAGAGTGCGCTAAATGCGAGGAAGACACCCTTCTTGTTTCGGTGAGGAATATTGCAAACAAAATTGCAGGGCTTCCTGCAAAAGAAGGGGTTAATATCCAATCCGTTGTTGATACTGCCGCCGCCCAGCAGCAGGCGGTCATTGCCGCGGTAATGGACCTGGAAGCAAAGGATGTTTCGCTGGCAGATACCGCTTTTGTCCTGTCAGATCATCTGCGTTCTCAGATAGAAAGCGCCAAAAAATATAAGGTGCTTGCGCGCGGAGATATGCAGGAGATCCTGAGGGGTAAGTCGTTCCAGCTTGCCGGCTGCATTTCACTGGAGTGTATTTTGGAGGCGGGCAGGCTTCTCAACGCGAAAAAAATGTTCGCGGGTTCCCTGGAAAAAACCGGCGAAACTTCCGTTATTACCCTTCAGCTTATAGATGTCCAGTCAGGCCTGGTTGAAAAAGAAGAGACCGAACAATGCACGGGAACCAGCGGGGACAGCCTGCGTATTTCTGCCAGGAATATTGCTTACAGGATCTCCGGGCTGGATTACGCGCAAATAGTGGAGAGAGCTGCGGGTGTAACCGCTGCAAAGGAAACCGTTCCGCCGGTTATTCCGGCTTATATTCCTCCGCTAAGGGCGGGGCTTTCCCTGATGCCCACCGCGTACGTCAGGATGAGCCCTAAGCATGACTGGGAAACAGGTTTTAACGCAGATTTTCTTTTCAATTTTTATATAGGAGAAATTTTCGGATACGCTAATAAGCAACCTTCCTTTTTTACTCCCTACAGGATCTTTATGTTCGGCGCGGACGTTAAATATTCTTTTGCAAAACCCATACTTGAAGAATTCACGCATTTTTTACTGCTCCTGTTCGGCGGAGAACAGTCTTTGCCGATGCCGCCTTTAAGGCCTGAACTGCAGGAGCAGCTGGGCGGCTCCTCTCTTTTTATAAGGAGACTGCCGCTTGAGTTCGATAAGAAAGACTGGATGCCTACGATCGCTTTCGGCACAAGGGGCTGGCTGTTCAAATCAATAGGCGAATCGTTCGATCTGATGGAGCTTTCAGGCGCTCCCTGGATAATGGATTTTTACGCTGTGGGAAGCAAACAGGTGGGTGATTTTGGCTTTCATTTCGGCTACCTGTACGGGAGTTTCTTAAACAGTTTTCTGAAAGAGATCCATTATGCCGACAGAACCAATCAGGGCCAACTCTCGAAGAACTGGAGCATCGGGAGCGATTCGCACGCGCTGTTCGTCGGGTTTGACATGAACGTTCCCTGGGGCACGAAAAAATTCGCGATAGAGGCTTCTTTTCCCCTGTTTACGCCGGATACGTTCCTCATAAACACTTCTTTAGGGCTTTGGGGGTTTGATCTTGCTTTCCTGAAAGCCCCCTCGGGCTTTTCCGTGATCGGCTACTGGAGCTTCAGGTCGAACATGCTTACTTTTTTCTGATTCAGACGGATTGTATAAATGCAGACGGTCGCCACTACGGCGATCCGCCGAAGAGGCGGGATGCATACGAATAAATGATATACCACGGAGGCACTGAGTTCCCTGCAGCTCCGATGAAGCCGGAGCTATAACGCAGGGACCTTCGGGTCAGAACCAGGTCAATGACCCTACGGCACAGAGAATTGTTTGCGATGCACGATGCACGAAGAACGATGTACGAGTAAAAACTCTGACACGTTGACACGTTGATACGTTGATACGCAGTGGAGGAGAAATGGGTGAACAATGGCAGGGTAAAATAGAAAAAATGGATGAGTACAGATGGCGCCTCCCGAAGGAAGAAGGGATGCGCGTCCCTGGCATTGTGTACGCGGACGAGAAACTCATGGCTGATATCAGGAAAGAGCAGAGCCTGAACCAGGTTAGGAATGTTGCTTATCTTCCCGGAATAATAAATTTCTCTTTTGGCATGCCGGATATACACTGGGGTTACGGATTCGCGATAGGGGGAGTTGCAGCCACGGATCCCGAACAGGGGGTCATTTCTCCTGGCGGGGTGGGTTATGACATAAACTGCCTCCCGGGCGATACGAAGATCACGTGCGAGCATGGTTACTATATGCCGATAGAAGAGTTCGAAAAAAAATGGAGAGAGATAAGCCTGAGTTCCGTGGTTCTCGCTGAATCTTCGGCAGCGGTTGCTTCTATCGGCAGATTTATTAAAATAAAACCACAAAACCAGATTTACAGGCTAAAAACCTGCAGCGGCAGGGAGGTAACGGCAACCGCGGACCATCCTTTCTGGACTCCCGACGGAATGGTGCCGATAAAAGACCTGGCAGGCGGGGACACCGTTGCTGTCCGGCATTTTACAGGCGTGCCTTACGAGGATCCGGGTGAAAAAATCATTATTAATGAACAAAAGATCAAAACCGTGCTTATGAGATTCGGCAAAGGCCTGCGGGGTTCCGGGTTGAGACAGGCAATGACGTTTCTCGGGAAAAGGAACTGCATGCCGATCAGGTATAATTCTCCGCAGGTTCCGTACCTGTTAAAGATTATGGGCTATGTGTTCGGGGACGGAACGATATATTTCCAGCACAAAACAGGCAAGGGAGTGACGCAATTCTACGGCAAGCCCGAGGACCTTGAAGATATACGCAGGGATATTCTGAAACTCGGGTTTACCCCTTCCAGGGTCTACACCCGTGTCAGGAACTGCAAAATAGATACTTCCTATGACCATTATGAATTTGTCCATAATGAACATATGATAAAGGTTGTCGGAACAGTTTTTGCGGGCCTGCTGGTTTCACTGGGCGTGCCTCAGGGGAAAAAAGTCAGCCAGGAATATGAAGTTCCGCAGTGGATCTTTAACGCGCCTCTCTGGCAGAAACGGTTGTTCCTTGCTTCATTTTTTGGCGCGGAAATGTCAAGCCCGAAACCTATCCCGAACCAGTTTAATTTTCATTCCCCCTGCGTCTCTATGAATAAATTGAAGGAACTCTCGGATAATGCCAGGCGTTTTCTCGGGCAGATCGGATTACTTCTTTCAGGGTTCGGGGTCACACTGCAAAAAATAGGTGAAAGAGAAGAACATATAAACAAGAACAGAGATATTTCGCATCGCCTGCGCCTTGTTGTCAGCAATGACGCGGAAAATTTGATAAGGTTCTACGAAACCGTGAATTTTGAATATAACAAAAACAAGAGAGATGAAAGTAACGCCGTGGTTCAGTATCTGAGGGTCAAAGGCAAAGTGGTCAGAAAAAGGGATTTCGCGGCGCGGACGGCTTTGGCAATGCATCAGGCCGGCGAAGGTCCTTCAAGGATCTATTCTGAGCTAAGTTCGGAATTCGTCAACAGAAGATTTCTGGAAAGGTCGCTTTACGAGGGGAGAGAAAAACCGAGGATCGCGCTCAATTTCCCGGGGTATTCTGGTTATAAAAAAGAGATCTCGGCGGGGCTGGAGCGCACTGTCTATGTATGGGACAGGATCGAGAAGATCGAAAAGGTAGATTTCAGCGGTTATGTCTATGACTTTACCGTGGATCACAGGGACCACAATTTCACTGCAAATAATTTTGTTGTTTCAAACTGCGGCGTCAGGCTGCTGCGGACCGATCTCCACATTAAAGACGTTAAGGATAAGGTGGGAATTCTTGTAGACGCTCTTTTCAGCGCGATACCTTCAGGCGTCGGTTCAAAGGGCGGCATACACCTTGATTATTCCGAAGCAGCGAAGGTTATGACAAAGGGCGCGAAATGGGCGGTTGACAGGGGATACGGGTGGAAGGAAGACCTTGAATTCACTGAGGAGAACGGTTCTATGCAGGGAGCCAACCCGGACAAAGTAAGCAAAAAAGCCACGGACAGGGGGCTTAAACAGCTTGGGACCCTGGGCGCGGGAAACCATTTCCTGGAGGTGCAGGTAGTGGAGGAGATCTTTGAGCCGGAAACCGCGGAAGTTTTCGGGATCGAAAAGGACCAGATAGTCGTGATGATCCATACCGGTTCCAGGGGTTTCGGGTACCAGGTCTGCGACGACTACATAGTCGTTATGCAGGGCGCGGTCCAGAAATACAGGATACAGCTCCCGGACAAGCAGCTTGCCTGCGCTCCCATTAGTTCAAAGGAGGGCAGGGACTATTTCGAGGCAATGGCTTCGGCTGCCAATTACGCCTGGACGAACAGGCAGTGCATAACCCACTGGACAAGGAAGGTCTTCGAGGAAGTTTTTGGGGAAAGCGCGGAATCGCTTGGTATGAAGCAGGTATATGACGTCGCTCACAATGTCGCGAAGTTCGAGGAGCACTATGTATCCGGGAAAAAGCAGAAGGTATGCGTCCACAGGAAAGGCGCGACCAGGGCTTTCCCGTCAGGAAGCCCTGGACTTCCCGGGCTCTACGCGAAAACCGGCCAGCCGGTGCTGATCCCCGGGGACATGGGAAGGAATTCATACGTGCTGGCCGGGACCGAGCTTGCGATGAAAGAAACTTTCGGCACGGTATGCCACGGCGCGGGAAGGTTGATGTCAAGGCACGCTGCCATCAGGGCAAGCCGCGAAAGGCCGCTCCTGAAGGAATTCTCAGAAAAGGGCATTATCGTGCGTTCGGCCGAGATAGAAACCCTTATGGAGGAGATCCCGGAAGCGTATAAGAACGTGAACGACGTCGTGAATGTCGTGCACGGAGCCGGCCTTTCAAGGAAGGTCGCGAAAATGAGGCCGATAGGGGTTATTAAAGGCTGACAACGTTAAATCGTTGTTAAATCGTTATAGAGTCGTTTTAAAATCGTTAACGATTTTAAAACGATGTTACAACGAAGTTCAACGATTCTCATCAGGAGAAGCAATGCAGGCGAAAAACCAGCCTAAAAAACAATTGCAGCGGCAAAAAGCGGAACAGCCGGGCGCGGCGTTTGACAGCGCGATCCGAGCTTGCCTTTTTACTGTTCTTGCCGCTGTCCCGGCCGTGTTCTCGCCGTGGTTCAGGGGAGGGCACGAGCTGTTTTTTCCTATTAAGATATTCTTCACACAAATGCCTCTTATCATTGCACTTGCTATATTAATAATAAAGTCAATTGTAACAGGAGAATTCAGGTGGTCGAAAACACCGCTGAACCTTCCGGTGCTGGCAGTTCTTGCGGCAGGCGCTGTTTCGGTGATAGCCAGCATGGACAGGCTGATTTCACTTGCTGATCTGTACAGGATCTTCTTCTACGTGCTGTTTTTCTTCCTGTTCGCCAATTTTGTGAGAACAAAGAAGGAAATGACGCTTGCGCTTATAATTTTGTCCGTGGCTTTCAGCGCCGTAAATTTCTACGGCCTGCTTCAGAGGTTCCAGATAGACATGCTTGCCCCGGCAGGCGGAAGGACAGGAGTGGATTCAACTCTGGGCAACCCTGATTTCTACGCCGGATACCTTGTGGCTTTGATACCCGTCATACTCGTGTTCATATCTGTCGCGAGGAGGGAGTGGAGGTCTGTGCTTGGGATACTGGTTGTTATGGGTGTAGCGTTCCTGTTCATGACGCAGTCCAGGGCCGGATTCCTGGGTTTTGTGTTTTCGCTCCTGCTCTTCATGTTCTTTATTCTCATATCAGGCGAGCTGAAGAAAACGGTAAAGACCTGGATCATTTCCATATCAGCTGCCGCGGTAGTCATTATGATAGCCCTTTCTTTTGTGACAGGAACAACAATGAGCCGCATAAGGGAGAGCGCCAATCTTAAAAGCACGAATATCCGGTTCAGGCTCCTGTGCTATAAATCAACAGCCAATATCCTTAAGGACCACCCGCTGACCGGGACGGGGACAGGCACTTTTTATAACGTTTACCCGGGATACAGGGTCCCCGAGATGAAGGAAGTTTTCACTTTCGTGGAAACACCCCGTTACGCGCATAACGATTTTCTGCAGATAGGTTCTGAGACCGGGCTGGTAGGCCTGGCTGCTTTCGCGTGGATGCTGTTCGTCTTTTTCGCGGAAGGGATCCGTATCCTGAAGGCATCGAAAGACACGTTCTGGAAGTGGCTGGCAACAGGGGCGATGTGTTCGCTGGGCGGGATACTGGTGCAGATGGTCTTTGATTTTCCGTTTTACCGCCCGGAAACAACGCTCGCGTTCTGGCTGATGCCGGCTATAATAGCGGTCATGCCGCAAAGGCTGCGCGCCCAGGCGCTTCAGGACCCGGGCAAGGACCCCGGACAGGATAAGGCCGCTCGTCAGGCGCAGGGCGCAGAGGATACAGTAATTCTCAGACTCCCGAAGGGATGGTTAAAAGTCGCGGCACCTGCGGTCGGCGCGGCGGTGCTGATACCTTTTATGACGGTTTTTACGCTTGATCCTTTCCTGGGGAATATCCACTACAACAGGGGGGTAAGGCTGGAGCGGTCCTATGAAAGAACGCAGGACGTAAATCAGAAAAGGATTTACGTAAGCGCGGCAATTAAAGAATACAGGAAAGCGATACAGAAAGAAAAATTGAACGATATCTATTACACAAAGGTCGGCACTTTCTGCGGCAATCTGGGCAGGGAGCTCTGGATAACCGAGCAGGAAAAAAAGGAATATATGCAGGCGGCAGTGGATAACTTTGACAAGGCGCTTGCTTTATGCCCTTATTACGCGGGATATTATTACAATTCCGGGCAGTCATACCTGTTCTACGGGATGGCTTACGACAACAAGTTCATAGAGAGATCAGAAGAAAGGCTGAAAAAGGCGATCGCGCTCAGTTCTTATTCTGAAGCCGAGCTTTTCCATAACCAGCTGGGCCTGCTTTATAAGGAGCGGGGAATGGTGGATAAGGCGATACAGGAATACGAGGAGGCGCTTAAGATAAACCCTAAGACGATCCAGTCCCTGATAAACCTGGGGAACGCGTATTACGCGAAAGGCATGTATGACAGGGCCATTGAGATCTATTTCAGGGCGCTGGAGGTTGACAGCAACAACGTGGACGCCTTTAACAACCTTGCGAACGCGTATTACCAGAAGCGCATGTTCCCTAAAGCCATAGAGACCTATAAAAAGGCTATCGCGTCAAACCCGGGATATGTCGATGCCTATAACAATCTGGGAAGCGTTTATTACGTTGCCAGGATGTACCCTGAAGCGAAGGCGCAATTCCAGAAAACGCTGGAGATCGCCCCTGCCAATTCTCCCCAGGCAGGTTACGCGCGCAGCCTTCTTTCAAGGATCCCTTAAGAATAAAATCAAAAAAATTACCCTCGCCCCTTGTCGAAGACCCCCGCCAAAATGACTGGCGGGCAAGCTGCCGATCTTGGTGGAGGGAGGGAGAGGTCCGAAGGACTCTCCGAAGAGTCATGCGGACTCCTTCGGAGGATGGGGTGAGGGGCAAAACTAGTAGAAATGGAGGGCACTAAAAAGACAAAATGAAGATCCTGCTTACCGGCGCTACCGGATTTGTAGGCGGGTACCTGCTGAGGAAACTTACTGCCTGCGGGCACTCTGTGAGGGCGATGGTCCGTTCGGACGCGGACGCGGAGAAGGCGGCCAAAGCTGGCGCTGAGCCTTTCAGGTCAGACCTGCTGGATGGCGGAACGTCCCTTTCGGAATGCGTCCGGGGAATGGAGGCGGTGGTCCATTGCGGGGGCCTTCCTTCCGAGGCGGAGGAGGAGCTTTTTTTCAGGTCGAATACGCTGGGCAGCTTCCTCCTGCTTGAGAGATCACGCTCTGCCGGAGTAAAGCAGTTCATTTTCATAAGCTCGATCCTCGTGTACGGGCTGGAGAAGCCGCTGTATATACCCGTTGACGAGAAACATCCTTTGTTCCCAAGGGAACAGGCGGGAGTTTATAAGGCCGCGGTAGAAGAGTATTGCCGGTATTACCACCTGCGTTATGGCATGAACACTTCCGTATTCAGGCTGGCCGCTGTGTTCGGAGAGATCCGTAAAAAACACCATACCTGGCCCGAGATCATAGAAGCGCTGCGTGCGCAACGCGCAGGAGGGGAGTTGAGGCTGCCGCGCGGCGCCGGCATAATGGTGGTAAGCGCGAACGACGTTGCGGATGCGGTTTCGCTCTCCCTGGGAAAGGAAAACACTGGCGGGGAGACCTACAACCTTGTGGATTTCTACCTTGAGACAGTGGAGGGGGCGAGGCGCATAGCTGAACTGGGTAATTTAAAGTGTAAGATCTCGGATTTCGGCGCGGGGATAAAACCTTTTATAATAAGCAATGAAAAACTCAGGAGCGCCATTAAATTTGAATTTTCAGGCCGAAGGTATCTGGACGAATATTTTATGTACCTGCTGCGTGCGCATGCGTGCAAATAATACTTGACAAAAAATAATTATTATGGTATAATATAAATTTCACCACTAAATATATTAGAGTTTATTATATAGATTACAGGAGGAAGAAGTTGGCCGGGGTAATTTTCAGGAACGTAACCAAAGTTTTCGGCAAAGACGTGAAGGCGGTCAACGATGTGTCGTTCCGGGTGGAGGACAAGGAATTCATGGTGCTTGTCGGCCCTTCGGGTTGCGGCAAGAGCACGACCCTCCGCATGGTGGCAGGATTAGAAGAGATAACCTCGGGCGAAGTCTATATAGGGGATGTCCTGGTGAATGACATACCGGCTAAGGACAGGGACATAGCGATGGTTTTCCAGAACTACGCCCTTTATCCCCACATGAACGTTTATGAGAATATGGCGTTCGGCCTGCGCCTGCGCAAATACAGAAAAGAAGAAATAGACGCCAGGGTCCAGGAAGCGGCAGCAATATTGGGCATCAGCGAGCTTTTACACAGGAAGCCGGGCGAGCTTTCCGGAGGGCAGAAGCAGAGGGTTGCGGTGGGAAGGTGTATAGTGCGCAAACCCAAGGTGTTCCTGTTCGACGAACCGCTTTCCAACCTGGACGCCAAGATGAGGGTGCAGATGAGGGCGGAACTGAGCAAGCTTCACGACAAGCTGCAGACAACGATGGTATACGTGACCCACGACCAGGTGGAGGCGATGACCATGGGTGACAGGATAGTCGTGATGAAGGACGGCCTGATCCAGCAGATAGCGGACCCCATAACGCTTTATGACAGCCCGAAAAATAAATTCGTGGCCGGATTCATAGGAACGCCCCCCATGAACTTTTTTGACTGCGCGGTCGAAGATCCGGGGAGCGGGATCCTGCTGGATGAAGGGTCATTTAAAGTAAAAGTGCCGGAAGATAAGGCTCAGCCCATGAATGCTTTTGCCGGCAGGACAGTGACCCTGGGGATAAGGCCGGAGGATATTTACAATAAAATATATTTTTCCGGCAGCGCGGACAATATAGTGAAAGCCGTTGCGGAAGTCGTTGAGCCGATGGGTTCCGAGATCTGCATGTACCTCAACACGGGGAAGAATTCATTTATTATCAAGACACAGTCCCACGACAAGACTGAGGTCAGCCAGGCAGTTGAAGCCGTTTTCAACATGGACAAATGCCACGTTTTTAACAAGGAAACCGAAGAAACCATCTTCTGACCAAACCACAGAGTTCCCGGAGAACTACATTCAGCCACGGATACCCACGGATTAATACAACGGATTAATACAGTTGAAATAAAAACCTTGCTGTTGATTCATAATTCATAATTCATAATTATCTTTTTCAAATGACTAATGACTGTATTTACGGAGGTAAAGAATGACGAAGACGATAGACGATATTCTGGAGGAAGCTACCGGAAGGGATGCCACGGATGTCCATATTACCGTAGGGAAGCCGCCCATACTGCGCATACAGAAAGAGCTCACTGCTACGGATGACCCGCCGCTGTCCGGCCCGGAGGCGAAGGGCCTTGTTTACAGCATGATCAGGGAATACCAGCAGAAAAAGCTTGAGGAGAACAGGGAGCTGGATTTTTCTTACGAGCACGGCAAATACAGGTTCAGGGGCAACGCTTTCTGGCAGAGGGGCTACGTTTCGGTCGCGCTGAGGGTCATTCCCTCGGAAGTCCCGCAACTTTCTAAACTTGGGCTGCCCAAGGTTCTTTTTGACGTCGCAAGGAAGCAGAAGGGGTTTGTGCTTGTAACCGGGCCCGCGGGTATGGGAAAATCAACCACGCTTGCCGCTATGCTGGACCTGATAAACAGCGAGCGTAAAGCCCATATTGTCACCATAGAGGACCCCATCGAATACGTGCACAAGGATAAACTGAGCATAATTTCGCAAAGGGAGTTGGGTATAGACACGCTTTCTTTCGCGAACGCCCTGAAATACGCGCTGCGCCAGGACCCGGACGTAATACTCGTGGGTGAAATGAGGGACATGGAAACCATAGCGCTCGCCCTTACAGCGGCTGAAACAGGGCACCTCGTGCTTGCCACCCTGCATACCCTTGACGCGGCGCAGAGCGCGAACCGCATAATAGACGTTTTCCCCGCGGAGCAGCAGCAGCAGGTCCGCGCGCAGCTTGCGGGTTCCCTGGAGTGCATAGTAAGCCAGCAGCTTCTTTCAAGGCAGGACGGCAGGGGCCTGGTTGTAGCGTGCGAGATACTGATAAACAATTCAGCGGTGGGAACTTTGATAAGAGAGGCCAAGACCCACCAGCTCATGAACGCTATGCAGACCGGGGGAAAATACGGGATGCAGACAATGGACGATTCCCTTAAAAACCTTTACCAGGAAGGCCTGATAAGTTATACGGTGGCTATAGCAAAAGCGAGCAACGTGTCCAGCCTGCGCCAAAGCATTTAAAATACGGGTAGCGGATTCAAACAGACCGAAGGAAGATCGGATTGATACGGATTTTAAAAATTACCACGGAGACACGGAGGCACAGAGTATTTACTCTGACTCTATGACTCTCTGACTCTGTATAATATTCGTTTGCATCCGATCATCTCATCCGTATGCATCCGTAATATGGAGCGAAGCGTAATGAGGGTCGGGATAGGTTTTGACATGCACCCGCTTATGCGGGGCAGGAAGCTCATACTCGGAGGCGTGGCTGTGCCTTTCAGCCTCGGCCTGGAAGGCCATTCAGACGGTGACGCGCTTGTCCATTCGGTGTGCGATGCGCTGCTGGGGGCATGCGCTCTCGGGGACATAGGCCGTCATTTTCCCTCCACCAGGGAGTATAAGGGCATATCAAGCCTGGTCCTGCTGGGAAAAGTCAGGAAGATGCTTTCGCGGAAAAAATACAGGGCAGGCAATATTGACGCGACGGTTATCGCTGAATCTCCCAGGCTGTCGCCTTTCCTGGCGCAGATGAGAAAAAATATTTCAGGGGTGCTTGGCATCAAAATATCGGCAGTCAGCGTAAAGTCAACTACCGCGAAAAAGCTGGGGTCAATAGGCAGGGGCAGGGCGATAGCATGCATCGCGGTCGCCGCAGTCAAATTAAAATAAGTGTCCCGTCTGAAGATTTGAATTTTAGTATTAAACTTGATACCTGATACTTGATACTTGATACTGAAGCAAGGAAGGGACGGGGGGCGGTTTGGAAAACAGGATGGTAATAGGGAGTGTTGATGAAAGCCTGAAGCTCTTCGGGCAGAACGACCGCAACGTAAGGATGCTTAACCAGCAGCTTACTTCCGTGAAACTGATACCCCGCGGAAATGAACTAATAATCAGAGGCGAGAAGGATGATGTTGAAAACGCGTCGCGGATAGTGCTCCAGCTCATTGACATAGCGAAAAGCGGCAGGGAAGTGGAGGAAAGGGACGTAGGGAACACGGTAAGGTCCAACACCATGCCGGGCCCTGCGCTAAAACGCGCGGCGGAATACGAAATACCCACGCAGAAAAAGGTTATACACCCCAAAACCGCCGGCCAGCAGAAATACCTGCAATCGATCCAGGAAAACGACCTTATTTTCAGCATAGGGCCCGCGGGAACCGGCAAGACGTACCTTGCCATGGCAATGGCTGTCAAATCCCTTCTCGGCAGGGAGATAGGGAGGATCATACTTACGCGCCCTGTTGTTGAAGCAGGAGAAAAACTCGGATTCCTCCCCGGAGACATCAACGCGAAGGTGGACCCGTATTTCAGGCCTCTTTATGACGCGCTGTATGAAATGATGGAAGTGGAGAAGCTTACAAACTTCATAGAAAAGGGCATAATTGAAATAGCTCCGCTGGCTTTCATGCGCGGCAGGACCCTGAACGATTCTTTCATAATTCTTGACGAGGCGCAGAACACGACGCGGGAACAGATGAAGATGTTCCTGACAAGGCTGGGTTTCGGTTCCAGGGCGGTTATCACCGGGGACATAACGCAGGTGGACCTTGAGGATGACAAGGAATCGGGGCTGGTGCAGATCCAGGGAGTCCTGAAAGGCATTAAAGGCATATCCTTCGCGTACCTCACCCAGGAGGACGTTGTCCGCCACGAACTCGTCCAGAAGATCGTACGGGCATACGAGCAATACAGCGCGAACAATAAAGGATAAAATATTTTTGTAATTTAGCGCCTTCGCGGCAAAGAAGAGGAAATGATCGAAGGGATCGGAATAGACATCGTTGAGGTAAAAAAGATCAGGGCGGCGCTCAGGAAATGGGGAGATGGCTTCCTTAAGAAGGTTTTTACCGGGAATGAAAAGAAATACTGCGGATCTAAAAGGTTCCCGCTCCTGCATTTCGCCGGAAGATTCGCCGCGAAAGAGGCGATAGCCAAAGCGCTTAAAACAGGTTTCTGGCGCAAGGGATTGAAGTGGACCGATTTTGAAATAATAAATAACGGCGACGGCGTGGCTGAAGTCAGGGTGGGCGAAAGGCAAAAGAAAAGATTGAGAGGCAGGAAGGTGCTGGTCAGCATATCGCACTGCAAGGATTACGCGGTCGCCAATGCAATTATTTTTAAAAAATAATTATGAGTTATGAATTAATAACAAGGCTTTAAATCGTAACTCAGGGCTTTAGCCCTGACTCATAACTTTGCCCTTCGGGCAACATTCTTGTGCAGTTTTACAGAATGTTTTCGAATTTCATCATTTCCCGAAGGGATCTTCCAAAGGGATCCCCTTGGGACCTTTGGGACATCCAGTATCCAGGATCCAGTATCTTTTTTAAGGAAAAGAAATGAGAGTAGTAACCGCAAAAGAAATGGCCGGGATCGAGGAAGCGGCTGAAAAGCACGGGGTGAGCCGCGCCCAGATGATGGAAAACGCCGGCAGGAACGCGGCGCTCGAGGCCATAAAGCTGCTGCCCGGCTTTAAAAGGAAGAAAATATGCGTCCTGTGCGGAAAGGGCAACAACGGCGGAGACGGTTTTGTGGCGGCAAGGCACCTCGGGGAAAGAGGGACCAGCCCTGAAGTGTTTATTTTTAATGACGTAAAAGATCTCTCACCCCTCGCGAAGAAGAACCTTGGCCTGCTCAGGAAGTCCGGCGGCAACGTCCATAGCGTGAAGGCAACCGGTGGATTAGCGCGGGACCTGCGGGATTGCGGCGCGGTTATCGACGCGCTGTTCGGGACCGGTTTCAGGGGAGAGATAAAAGGAATAGAAGCGGAAGCAATAAGTTTACTGAACAGCACTGATTCCCTGAAGATCTCCATTGACGTCCCGTCCGGCCTTAACGCGGATAACGGAGAAGTGAACGGCGCCTGCGTCGCGGCGGATCACACTTTTACCCTGGGACTGCCGAAAAAAGGCCTGATGCTTTTTCCGGGAGCGGAATACGCGGGAAAAATAAAGGTGCTTGATATCGGTATACCGCGGGGCCTGGTTGGTACATCCTGGTTGAATATGATAACCCGGGAAGACGCGGCTTCAGTTTTGGAACCAAGGAAACAGGACACGCACAAAGGCACGTACGGGCGCGTTTTCATAATTTCAGGTTCAGCCGGGATGACGGGCGCGACAACGCTGGCATGCCTGGGAGCGCTGCGGAGCGGCGCGGGGCTTGTAACAGCGGGTGTGCCCGCAAGCCTTAATAACATACTTGAAATAAAACTGACAGAGGCAATGACGAAACCCCTGCCGGAGACCGAGAACCGGTCGCTTGGCGAAGAAGCTTTCGGAGAAATACTCAGGTTCTCGGAAGAAACTGACGCTGTTGCCGTAGGGCCCGGGCTTTCCAGGGCCGGCAAAACCTGCAGGCTGGCAGTAGAGATAATAGAAGGCATCGGGAAACCGATGGTCATAGATGCTGATGCGATATTCGCGCTGAAGGGGAACGCGGAAATACTCAAAAAAAGAAAAGCATCTACGACGATAATCACCCCGCACCCCGGGGAGATGGCGTTCCTGACAGGAAAAACGATCGGGGAGATCCAGTCCCGCAGGATCGAGGCAGCAAAGGATTTTTCCGCTGAATACGGGGTTGTCACGGTCCTGAAGGGCGCGAGGACAGTGATCGCGTGCCCGGAAGGAAACGTGTGGATTAACCTTACAGGTAATCCGGGTATGGCGACCGGGGGCAGCGGGGACGTGCTGGCCGGTATCATGGCCGCTTTGCTGGGGCAGAAAATAAGCGCGCTTGGATCAGCTAAAACCAGCGTGTATATCCACGGCCTTGCCGGAGACCTTGCGGCTGAAGAAAAAGGCGAAATAGGCGTTATCGCCTCCGATATCGCCGAAAAAGTGCCTTACGCCATTAAATCAATTATGAATCAACAACAAGGATTTCTATTGCCCGCCCCTTCGGGGCGAGGTCTCGCCCCGATGGACATCGGGGCGGATAACTCAGGGCTTTAGCCCTGATTCATAATTTCTGTTCAAAGGAGAGGGCATGGACATTTCGATCACCGGAAAGCACATTGAGCTCACGGACCCCATCAAGGCTTATATCAGAAAAAGGATCTTGTCCCTCGAAAAATATTTCAGAAGGGATGGCGACTGGGCTAACGCGATCCTCGGCGCGGAAAGGGAAATGTTCCTCGCGGAAGTCACTATAGGCGGGACCGGGAAGGGAACGGTTATTTACGCCCAGGCTTCAACGTCTGACATGTACGCTTCAATTGACGCGGTAAAAGAAAAGCTTGAAAAACAGGCCAGGAAATTCAAGGATAAGCTCAAAAGCGAAAAGAAAAGAAGATCAATGCTTGGCGCGACACATGATAAAGAAGAAATGCTTGCCGCTTCAGGCGCAGGATACGCGCCGGGCCCGGGCGAGGGCGCGCCCGAAGGCGTCGTAGTTAAAAAAATACCGGTAACCAAGCCGATGACCGTGGACGAAGCGAAGGCGCAGCTTGACCTTTCCGGGAATATCTTTCTGGTTTTTCAGAACGCGGATAATTACAGGCTTAATATAATTTACAAGCGCAAGGACGGGAAATACGGGCTTTTAGAACCATAAACTGAATCATTGCAAAATGTAAAATGCAAATTGTAAAATGTAAAATTTAGGTCTATTCGATGCAAAGAAATTTTTAACAGGGATTCAACGGGATTTAAACTGTAATGTATTTCAGCCTCTTAAATCTCTTTAAATCCCTGTAAAAAAGCTTTAACACCGTAATCTCTTTAATAATCACTGGAATCATATTTAAGTAAAAAGGAGGGTGATGCATGAAGATATTGGATTTTCTACCGAAGGAGGCAATCTCGGTCGAGCTTGCCAGTAAAACGAAGAAGGAAGCGATCCAGGAGTTAGTGGAGCTTCTTGTAAGATCAAAGAAGCTGGAGCCGTCTGAAAGTGAGAAGGTTATAAAGGTCCTTCTTGAAAGGGAAGAGCTGGGCTCCACGGGTATAGGGCAGGGGATAGCGATCCCCCACGCAAAGACCGACGCGGTCAAGGAAGTAGTGGCTGCTTTCGGCAAGTCCAATGACGGCGTTGCGTTTGACGCTCTTGACGGAAAGCCCGTATACCTGCTGTTTCTCCTGGTGGCACCGACGGATGCCTCGAGCCTGCACATAAAGGCGCTTGCGAAGATCTCGAGGCTGCTGAAGCATAAATATTTCAGGTCGGTTCTCCGCAAAGCGGCAAATACGCAGGAAGTAGTGAAGGTAATAGCAGAAGAAGACACGCTTATTTAACTGCAGTGACAATGTTCAATTAAAAATTTAAAATTAAAAATGTAAAATGAAGGAATCTGTTTTACATTTATAATTGTTTTGACTGGACACTGGATTTATAGGGGGTGGGATGGCACAGCTTACCGTCCGCGATATTTTTGAAAGTGAGAAAAAAAACCTCAGGCTCAGGCTGGTAGCCGGCGGGAAGGGGCTTGGCAGCAAGGTTGTTTTTTCCGAAATAAACCGTCCAGGCCTGGCTTTCAGCGGTTATTTCCAGTATTTCCCTTCGAAAAGGATGCAGATACTGGGTATGACCGAATTTTCGTACCTGCGCGGACTGAAACCCGGAACACGCAGGGAGCGCCTGCGCGAATTTTTTTCCACAAACCTGCCCTGCATTATAATGACGAAAAACCTTAAGCCGCCGCCCGATATACTGAAATTCTGCGAGAAATACTCCACTCCGTTATTTTCGACGGACATGGAGACACAGGAATTCATAAGCAAGCTGACCTTTTCGCTTGCGTCAGAGCTTGCCCCGGTTTACACGTGCCACGGCGACCTTGTTGAGGTGTACGGAGTGGGGGTCCTTATACAGGGCAACAGCGGAATGGGGAAGAGCGAGACTGCCCTGGAACTGATCGAAAGGGGGCACAGGCTGGTAGCCGACGACGTGATAAAGATGAAAGCAGAGCCCGGAAGGACCCTGAGCGGCAGTTCAAACGACATGATAGGCCATCATATGGAGATCAGGGGGCTTGGCATAATAGATATCAAGAACCTTTTCGGGACAAGGGGTATCAGAGACAAGAAAAGAATAGAGCTGGTGGTTTTCCTGGAGGAATGGAAAAAGGGCAAGTCCTATGAAAGGCTGGGCCTGAAAGATAGCAAGTGTTCGATCCTGGGGATACAGCTTCCTAAATTAATAATACCTGTCAGGCCCGGAAGGAACCTGGCAATTATTATTGAGGTCGCGGCAATGAATTACCGCCTGAAAAAAATGGGCGTGCTCAGCGCCTTCGAGCTCAACGAGAGCCTAAAAAGGCGCGCGCTGCAGTCCGATAACGGTTGAACGTTGAAGGTTAAAGGTTAAAAGTTAAAGGTTGAAAACCAGAAGGTCTGCGTGTTTTGGTAGTGGCAGAGCTTGCTCTGCTATTAGTTTTCGTAGGGCAAACCTTTAGGTTTGCAATGTAACTCAGGGTTTCAGCCCTGGAACAGCAGTTTAAATCCCGCTCGCAGGATCCCTGTAAAAGCTTTTTACAGTGATCTTCGAAAGAGATTTAGATTCCGTCTTACGTCGTAAGTCGTACGTCGTTCGTTTCACGTCGAACGTCGTACGTCTTGCGTCGTGCGCATGAATCTTTTAAACGTATGACCTACGACATACGACGGTATTTACGTAAGACGTTCGACGCATGACGCACGACGGCATTATGAATCTCGTGAATCCCTGTAAAAAAGTGTATTTCTCTGTGGTTAAAAAGGATTTTCAATGAAAAAAGGAGCGTTCGCTTTTGTCCTGCATACCCACCTGCCTTTCGTCCGCAAAGCCGGGGTATGGCCGTTCGGGGAAGAATGGTTCTACGAGGCGATGGCAGAAACATATATTCCCATACTTGACATGCTAAACAGCCTCAGGAGGGACGGGTGCAGGGCAAGCCTGACGATCAGCCTGACGCCGGTTCTTTTGGAGCAGATGGCGGACGAATACATGCTTTCGCAGTTCAGGGTATATGTTGCCGACAGGATAAGCCGCGCCGAATCCGACATAAAAAGATTCTCGTCAGACGCGGCGATGCTGAAAATAGCGCGGTTCTACAGGGAGTTTTACTCTTCAACGCTCAGGAGCTTCGATTCAGTTTACAGGGGAAATGTTACGGGCGCGTTCAGGGATCTACAGGATGCCGGCTATCTTGAGATCATAGCGAGCGCGGCAACGCACGGCTACCTGCCGCTTCTTATCAGGGATTCTTCCATATACGCCCAGGTGGAAACAGGGGTCAGGACCTATGAAAAATACCTTGGCAGGAAACCGAAAGGTTTCTGGCTTCCCGAATGCGCTTACCGCCCTTCCTACGAAATGCGCGAGGACGGCAGTTCCCGCCTGAAGAAGGGGATCGATGAGTTCCTGAGGTCTGCCGGCATAGATTTTTTTATAGTTGATACGCACGCTTTCGAAGGCGGCGAAAGTTTCCCGGCAAGCCGCACGTCTGCACCGGGAGCGAAGAAATTCACGCTGGAACAGAAGGGGGAGCCCGGGTCCAGGACCAGCCTGCTTCCCTACGTCCTTGGATCGGAATGCAGCGTTTTTGCCAGGAACCGCCGGACAGGCATGCAGGTTTGGTCGGGTGAATACGGCTACCCGGGAGACGGCAATTACCGGGAATTCCATAAAAAGGATTCAGAGTCAGGGCTGCAATACTGGAAGATCACGAACGCGAAAGCGGGGCTGGGAGAGAAAGAAATTTACGCCAGGGAAAAAATATATTCCAGGGTCTGTGAGAATGCTTCGCATCTCACGGGAATGGTGGGCCGGATGCTTTCGGATTTCAGCTCAGCCGGAGGCGGCGCGTTCGGCATAGTTGTTGCCCCTTATGACTCGGAGCTTTTCGGCCACTGGTGGTTTGAGGGCGTTATGTTCCTGGAAAAGGCCCTCAGGGCGCTTTCGCTCGCGGAAAACGGCATAGAGATTACCACACTGGGCGGTTATCTGGAAAAGCACCCGCCGCAGCAGGCCATCAAGCTTCCCGAAACTTCCTGGGGGGCCGGCGGTTACCATCACGTGTGGCTGAATTCAGAGACAGAGAAGATGTGGGTGCATATCCACGAGAGAGAAAAGAAAATGGAGGAGATGGTTGCCAGGTACGGCGGTGCCGCGGGGATACTTAAGGATGCCCTGGACCAGGCCGGAAGGGAACTCCTCCTGCTTGAGTCCAGCGACTGGCCTTTCCTGGTGACAACAGGCCAGGCAAAGGAATACGGACGCGAAAGGTTTTCCCGGCACTGCGAGAATTTCGACGCGATATGCGGGCTTGTCGATTCCGGGGCGGGCGACGAGGAACTGGGGAACCTGGTTGCGCGGGTAAACGGCGCGGACAATCTGTTCGCTGACCTGGATTATAATATTTTCGCGTGCCGCGAGTGATTAAACAATAGTTGAAAGTTAAATGTTAAAGGTTAAAAGTTGAAAGCAAGAAATTGATTCTCTGTGCCTCCGTGTCTCCGTGGTTTATTTTTTACTTTTAAATTTTGCAATTTGTTCCCGCAGATTTTTATGAAATCTAAACGCAGGAATCCCTTAGGGACATTTTGACTTTTGCAATGGATAATAAGAAGATAGACTTCGTATTCGGCATCCACTGCCACCAGCCGGTGGGGAATTTCAGCCACGTCTTCGAGGATTGTTACAGGAAGTCATATCTTCCTTTCATCGAAATGGTGAGGAAACACCCCGGGATCAGGATATCGTTCCACTACTGCGGCATACTTCTGAAATGGTTCGGCGAGAATCACCCGGAATTTCTGCGGATGCTGAAGGAAATGGTGGATTCCGGCCAGGCAGAGGCGATAGGCGGCGGCATTTACGAGCCCATACTGCCGTCCATACCCGAGGAAGACCAGGCCGCGCAGATACGGCTGATGTCCTCTCTCCTCAGGGAGAAACTGGGATGCAGCCCGAAGGGAGCCTGGCTTGCCGAAAGGGTCTGGGAGCCGCACCTGCCCAGGGCATTGCGCGCGGCGGGCATTGATTTTACGCTGGTGGATGACCACCATTTCAGGCTGGCAGGGCTTAACGACCGAGATATACACGGTTATTTCACAACTGAGGAAGAGGGGATGCCCCTCAGCATTTTCCCCATAAATGAAAAGCTCAGGTACCTTGTTCCGTTCAAGGGCATAGACCAGGTCCTTGAGTTTTTTGAGCAGACACTTCGCCAGGACCTTCGGCAGGACCTTCGGCATGGCTCGCAGAGCGAGGAAAACGGGGATCCCAGGCTCATAACCCTGGTGGATGACGGGGAAAAGTTCGGCGTGTGGCCCGGGACCCACAAGTGGGTTTACGAGGAAGGATGGCTTGTAAAATTCCTTCAGCTCCTGGATGAAAACCCCTGGATAAGGACGCTGACCCTTTCAGAAGCAATGCGCAAGCATCTTTCAAGAGGCATGATATACCTGCCGCCCGGTTCATACAAGGAAATGCTTGAGTGGTCAAAAGGATTCTGGCGGAATTTCCTGGTAAAATACCCGGAATCAAACAACCTTCACAAGAAGATGCTTTTCGTCAGCGCGAAGGTCAGGGAACTGAAGGATCTGCCGGGAAACGCGGCGTTCAGGCAGGCGCGGGACGAGCTGCTGCAGGGCCAGTGCAACGACCCTTACTGGCACGGGATCTTCGGCGGGCTGTACCTTAATTACCTGCGCGGCGCCTGCTATTCGCACCTGATCCATGCCGAAGCCATAGCGGACAAAGAGCTGCGCGGCGGCCGGGAAGACTGGGTGAGCGTTGAGGAGACCGATCTCAACAAGGACGGTAAGCCTGAGGTCATCCTGTCAAACAGCGCGCTCAGCGCGGTGATAAGCCCGTTCTCGGGCGGCCAGATGTTCGAGCTGGATTACAAGGCGGGCCCTTATTTTAATTTTACGGACACAATGACGCGGCGTTTTGAAGAATACCACGCGAAGATAAGAGAGTCTGCGCGCGGCGGCAGGGAAGGCGGCGTAAAGAGCATCCACGAGATGTTCAAGCTCAAGACAGAGGGTCTTGAGGAGCTGTTGAAATATGACCTGTACAGGAGAGTTTCTCTGATAGACCATTTCCTGCGGGAAGGCATGGATATACCGGCATTCAGGGATTCGCCGCCGGTCACGGGTTTTATTTTCTCGCCGTACGCGTACAGGATAAAAAAAGACAGGAATGGCGCCGGAGTGGAAATGTCCAGGGAAGAAGGCGGCATCAGCGTTGAAAAAACAGTCATGCTGGGCAAGCAGGGGTCCGCGTTAAGCGCGGGCTATATTATTTCAAACCGGGCCCGGGAAGAGAAGCACTTTATTTTCGGCGTTGAGTTTAACCTTACGCTTCTCGCGGGCAATGACCCGAAAAGATATTTCGAGATACCGGGAGCGGCCCTGGAGGACAGCAGCCTTGCCTCAACCGGCGAGACGGCAGGTGCAGGCGAGGTCAGGCTTATAGACGGCTGGCAGGGATTGTGCCTTTCGCTGTCGTTCAGGGAAAAACCGGTTGTGTGGCGCTTCCCGATCTACACGGTTACTCAGTCGGAGAGCGGCATAGAACAGACGTACCAGGGTTCAACTATCCTGCCGCACTGGAAGATCTCGATCCCCCCGGGGGGAAAGTGGGAGAACGAGATCATCCTTGAAATAAAAAAATTATGAGTTATGAATTATGAGTTATGAATTAACTGCAAGGAGTTAATTTTAAATAAAAAATCCTTGTTTTTGATTCATAATTCATAAATAAGGTATTCAATGCAAACCACCGTCAAGATCACTAATAAAGCGGGATTACACGCCCGTTCCGCGGCCACCTTTGTGCAGCTGGCGGGTAAGTTCCAGTCCAATGTCAAGGTCAGGAAGGGTGACATTGAGGTGAACGGGAAGAGCATCCTGGGAATGATGATGCTGGGCGCCACGTCCGGCAGCAGCATAACGATAAAGGCCGCGGGACCTGACGAAGAACAGGCGCTGGAAGAACTTGAAAAGCTCATAAAAGACAAATTCGGTGAAGAATAGTAATGCCGTCGAGCGTCGTAAGTCCCGCCCAGTAAAATTGGCGGGCAAGCTGTACGTCATACATAAGTAACTCAGGGCTTTAGCCCTGAAAACGGCAGTTTAAATCTCTTTGAATCCCTGTAAAAAGTTTCAACACCGTAATCATCTTCTAATAATCACTGTAATCATTTTTTTAGAAATCACCGTAATCACAGAGGAATCTATGTTAGAATTGAAAGGGATAGCCGCTTCTCCCGGGATAGCGATCGGCAAAGCCTTTTTCCTGGATAAGGAAGACTTTGCGATCAAGAGATACACTGTTCCCAAGGCAGGGATAAAACAGGAATTTTCCCGGCTCGATGCCGCTCTGAGGGATTCAAGAAAAGAGCTGAACGAGCTGAGGGAGAAAATGGTGAGGTCCATCGGGCTTAAGAACGCCCGGATATTCGAGGCACACCTCCTTCTGCTCGGTGACCCGATATTCATAGACAAGATCCGCAGGACCATAAAGGCCAGCCGCTGCAACGTGGAAGCTGCCGTGTGGGAGGCAACAGAGGAGATCACGGATAGCTTCCTGAGGTCAAAAGACCAGTTCCTGCAGGAAAGGGCGGCTGACATCCATGATGTCGGAAGAAGGATACTGCATAAGCTCCTGGGCAGGGAAAGGGAAATACTGGCGGACCTGAAGGAAGAGACGATAGTGGTTGCGGCAGACCTTGCCCCGTCGGACACCGCGCAGATGCGCAGGGAGAAGGTTATCGCGTTTGTGACCGACATGGGCGGGAGGACATCGCATACCGCCATAATGGCGCGTTCTCTCGAGATCCCGGCGGTTGTCGGCCTGAAGGATATCACACAAAAGGCTGATCCCGGTGACATCATTGTTGTGGACGGCAACACCGGGACCGTCCTGGTAAATCCCGGCGAAGACGTCCTCTTAAGGTATAAGCAGGACAGGGAAAAGTTCATTGAAATATCAACCGGGCTTTCCCAGCTGAGGGAGCAGCCCGCGATAACCGTTGACGGGCACAGGGTCAGCCTGATGGCGAACATAGAAGTGCCGGAAGAGGTTGGATCAGCCCTGCAATACGGAGCGGAAGGCATAGGCCTGTACCGCACTGAATTCCTGTTCCTTAACCGTAACGACCTGCCTGACGAGGAGGAACAGTTTGAGGCATACAGGAACGTTGCGCGGTTGATGGACCCCCGCCCGCTGACTATAAGGACCCTTGACCTGGGCGGCGATAAATTCCTTTCCCAGCTGAACCTGTCCCAGGAGATAAACCCGTCGCTCGGATTCAGGGGCATCAGGCTGTGCCTGGAACTTGCGGATATTTTCAGGGTCCAGCTGCGCGCGATCCTGCGCGCGAGCGCGTTCGGTAATCTAAAAATAATGTACCCGCTGATCTCGGGCATGGATGAGCTCAGGAGGGCAAACCGCATCCTGGATTCCGTGAGGGAGGAGCTTTCTTCGCAAGGCGTTGAATTCAACCGGGGCCTGGAGGTCGGGGTTATGATAGAGGTCCCGTCCGCGGTTATGATAGCCGACCTGCTGGCAAAGGAAGCGAAATTTTTCAGCATCGGGACAAATGACCTTATCCAGTACGCGCTTGGCATAGACAGGGTAAATGAAAAAATAGCCTATCTTTACGAGCCCCTGCATCCCGCGGTCCTGCGCCTTGTGCAGAGGGTGATAGCAGGCGGGCATAACGCGGGCATAAAGGTCAGCATGTGCGGTGAGATGGCGGGTGACCCGTTTTTCGTGCCCTTGCTTGTCGGTATGGGTCTGGACGAGTTCAGCATGGGCCCGTTCTCGATACCGGCGGTAAAGCAGGTCATTAACAATACGAAACTAAGCGAAGCGAAAATTATCGCTGAAAAAGCAATGAATTTTTCCACGGCAGGTGAAGTCGAATCTTTCCTTAAAGCCGCAGTTTTGGGAGTAGGGGCTTCAGCCCCATAACATCTTTCGTAGTAGCTTTGCGTGTTTTCGTAGGGCAGACCTTTTCGAAGACCCGCCAGTTTTATTAGGAGGGAGGTCTGCGGGGGTAACTTTGCGGTGTAGGGGCTTGATTTATCAAGCCCGCGTATTTCGCCCGCCCCAAAGGGGCGAGGGCTCGCCCTGATGTATTTATCAGACCTCCATCCTTAAAGATTTGCACCTTAAATATTGGCGCATCCGCCAATTCTTAAGGCGGAGGCGGGTCTTCGAAAAGGTCTGAGTTATAGTTACAGTTTGCGTAACTCAGGGCTTCAGCCCTGATGTATCTAAAAAACGATGTTATCCGCCCCTTTGGGGCGAGACCTCGCCCCGAGGACCATCGGGGCGGGCGATGCTACGATGTTACGATGCACGATACAAGGGTTCGCTACCCGCGAAACTTGACTTTTCTTATTTTTTAGTATATAATAGTATACAATATTATCACTTTTTTTCACTTTGATACTCTGACACTACAAAGGAGGCAGTATGCTTCGCAAATTGTTTATATTCTGTTTCATTCTTTTCACAGCCGTGTGCCTGCAGGCAGGTGAAATGCCTGCCGCGGTTACCGGGCAGCCGCAGTCAGACACATCCGCGCAAGGGCCTGTTTATGAATACCTTATTGATGCCGGAGACATACTGGAAATTTCCGTGTGGGGTTACGATGAACTTACCCGTGATGTAATTGTGCGGCCTGACGGGAAGATATCATACATTCTTGTCGGCGACATAGCCGCGAAAAACCAGACGCCTGTTTCGCTGGCAGCGTCGATACAAGCCAGGATCTCGGAATACGTTAAAAAGCCGAAGGTTACCATAATACTCAAAAAAACTGGGGATAAGAAGGTTTTCCTGCTGGGCAGCGTAAGGGCGCCCGGTTCTTATGCCCACATGCAGGGAGAAGGCCTCCTTGAAGCCCTGTCAGAGGCAGGCGGCCTGACAAGAGAGGCTTCTCCCGGCGAGGTAAAGATATTCCGGAAAAACACTTCCGGCATTGAACTTGTAGATTTTGAAGACCTGCTCTCCGCGGACACACAGAGCAGGAATGTGCAGCTGCAGCCCGGGGATGTTGTTTATGTGCCCGAACTGACAAAGTCAAGAGGGGTGTTTATTTTCGGGGAGGTTCCACAGCCCGGGTTATACGACGAGAGGAGAGCGCCCACCCTGCTTGCGCTTATCGCCTGCGCCGGGGGGCTCAAGGCGTCCGCGTCCCCTTCATCCATCAGGGTTGTAAGGGGAGACGTGAACCCGAAAACGATCCACGCGAATTTTGACAGGGCTCTTTCCCGCCCCGGCCCGAAGGAAGACATCGCTCTGCTTTCCGGGGATATTGTTTACGTGCCGCGTTCCGTTCTCGGTAATGTCACAACCTTTGCGTCGCAGATCCTGCCGCCTTTGCAGGTGATCTATTACCTGAACTACATAATCAAGGAAGTCATGGATTTGCCCTGATGATTTATTACAGTTACAGCTTTCGTAACTCAGGGCTTCAGCCCTGATATCAGTAGTTTAAATCCCGTTCGAAGATCCCTGTAAAAAATGTTTTTATCGCTGACATCGGTCTTTAATCGCTGTAATCATCTTCTAAAAGGAAAGGAGGATTTCAAACATGCTGGAAACCGGATCGCCTGACAAAGAAATGGATATCACCGAATACCTGAGGATCTTTTCCAGGCAGAGATGGACGATAGTCTGCTGCCTGGCTGCGGCTGTTGCCCTGACTTTTATCTATACCGAGTACAAGATCCCCGTTTATAAGGCTTCCGCGATAATAAGGATAAAATTCGCTTCGGCGCCCAGGTCAATAGAGGATTTCTTTTCTTCCAGGGACCAGAACCTGGAAAGCGAGCTGAAATCAATAACAAGCTCAGGCGTGTTGAAAAACACGGCCTTGAGAATGGGGCTTATCGGCGTTGATTCCTCTCCTTTAGATGTTGAAAAGAGCATCGCATATTTAAATTCCAGAATAACCGTTGTTTCCCAGAAGGGGACAAAAGATCTTGTAAAGATAGATTTTGCCGGTAGAAAACCTGAAAACGCTGTTTTTCTGGCAAACACCCTTATCGAGGTTTATAAAGAGGCAAGCTTCCAGGAACAGAGCCGGGAAGCCGTGGAAGTCCGGCGTTTTGTGGAAAACCAGATCGTCCTGGCAAAGGGATCGCGGGATAAAGCCCAGCAGGACTTGATCAAGTTTCAAGAGTCGGAAAAGGCGCGCGCCATTGAATCCGGGGAACTGTTGAAATCTAAGCTTGCCAATTTACAAATGCAGCTGCCTGTCCTTATAGACAAATACACGGAAAATCACCTTTCTGTGATCAACCAGAGAAAACAGATAAAAGAGATCGAGGGCACCTTAAAGAAACTCCCGGTGCTGGAAGCGGAGAAGGAAAGATTGAAAATGGAAGTTACTATGGCTGAGAATGAAATAATTACGCTCAATACGAGGTATAAGGAAGCCCTTATATCCGAAGCGCAGAATTTCTCCCCTGTGACCGTTATCAATTTCCCTATGACGCCTGAAAACCCGGTTATTCCCAACAAGCCGTTGAATATGATGGTCGGGATCATAGCGGGCCTGATGGCAGGTTTAGGCTTTGCAAGCATCCGGGATAACCTTGATACTTCAATGGGCACGATCGAGGAAGTGGAAGGATACCTGCATCTTCCTGTCCTTGGAATGATCCCTTTCATAAGCATAAACGGGAAAGGTAACGGAGATCCGGATAAAGACGAGAGTAATGAACTCATCAGCAGGAATCTTATTCTCTACAGCCCGACATCCGTGTTCGCGGAAGCTTACCGCAGGTTCCAGGTGAGTATGAGGGTTTCCGGCATAAAAGAAGGCGCGAGCAAGGTTGTCCTGTTCACAAGCACCATCTCAGGTGAGGGCAAGACGCTTACCGCTTCAAACTTCGCGATCATCTGCGCACAGTCAAACCTGAAAGTCCTCCTTCTTGAAACGGATTTCAGGAAGCCGGCTATACACCAGATGTTCGGGGTTGAGCGCGAACCCGGCCTGACGGATTTAGTAGTAAATTCCAGTGATATCAATAGCCATTTTAAAGAGATAAAAGGCAGGCTTAACGTAAGCTCGCAGGAAAACACACTTGTCCGCAGCAACCTGAAGGTTATTACCTGCGGGACAATTCCCTACAACCCCAGCAATTTAATAAATTCAAAGGATTTCAAGGAATTGATCGGAACCGTAAGGTCTAAGTTTGACCTTGTTGTCCTTGATTCGCCTCCCATTTTTCCTGTCAGCGACGCCATCCTGTTAAGCGAAATATCGGATGGGGTCGTCTTGGTTTATCAGGTAGGCAAAGTCGCCAAGGGGATGCTGAACAGGGCTGTGGAACAGCTTAAAAAAATAAAAACGCCGATACTCGGGGTGGTCCTTAACGAAACAAAGAGCGGGGCAACGAACAAGTATTATTATAACAAGTATTACAACTATTACTACGACTATAATTACAGTAACGGCGAGGAACAAGGCGAAAGGACCTGGTGGCATAAAATTAAAAGATTCTTCTCCGGCAAAAGACACCGTAAGAAGAAAAAATCCCCGGAGAATCATCAACCCCGTTCTGATTCGTAGGTCCCTGCATTAAGCGCCGGAGGCGCTGCAGGGATAAGATTCATCGGGACATTTTTACGTAGGGGCGGGCTTCAGAGAACTCGCCCATCTCATGGGCGGTTGCCCGCCCTTTGTAGCCGCAGGCTTAAGCCTGCGTGTATGTAGGTGCTCAATTCATTGAGCCCGGATATTTCACCCGCCCTTTGTAGCGGTGCGATTCATCGCACGTTTGTAGGGGCTTGATTTATCAAGCCCGCGTATTTCGTAACTCAGGGCTTCAGCCCTGATGTATTCTTAAGGTGGGAGCCCTGAAAACAGCAGTCTAAATCCCGTTCGAAGATCCCTGTAAATGCTTTAAAGGCTTTTCACAGTGATTTAAAAGCAATCTAAGTTCTCTTAAGTTCCCTGTAAAAAAGTCTTTAACAGGATTGTACTGGAATTTAATATCCCATATTTGACAAAAACTTATTTCTATGTATAATAAGTATAAACAAGGAGGAAACATGAGCAAGAATATT
The DNA here is from genome assembly GCA_001871075.1 of Candidatus Desantisbacteria bacterium CG1_02_49_89. Taxonomy (GTDB): domain Bacteria; phylum Desantisbacteria; class UBA1551; order UBA1551; family UBA1551; genus UBA1551. The sequence goes on along the minus strand of MNUP01000143.1, from coordinate 3,745 downwards.
ACATTAGCGCTGCCCGGGGAAGTTTATAAAAAATTTGTAATTGGAGCGAAAAGGGACCACCGCTCTATTAGTAATTTTATCACTACACTGGCATTAAGGAAACTTGAAGAAGAGATTTTTGTTGATTCAGCGGAGATGGCAGAAATAGAGAAGGATAAAAAACTAATCGGGGAATTAAATACTGGTTTAAGGCAGGCAAAAGAAAGAAAAGGCAGGTTTGTATGAGCGGTAGGTATAGAATTTTTGAAACCAGCCAATTCCTTGAAAAGTTAGAGCACCAAGGCTTTAAAGGACGCAAAGAAAAAATTAAACTTAAGCTTGCTGAATATGTTTATCCTCAATTAAAGGAAGAACCCCACTATGGCCTTAACATAAAAAAACTCCATGGCAAGTATAATGAAGTATGGAGATATCGCATTGGAGATTGGCGATTTTTTTATTCCATTGACGAAAAAGAAAAAATACTATCTATGCTCACTGTTAAGGAAAGAGGGGAATCTTACTAAGATTTGTAAAATTTGGGTGTCAGGAGTTAAACCACCTTTCTTTTCAGTGATCTTACGAAAGAGATTTAATAGTTTCAGCCATGGTTTTTTACTCATGACAAATGACTAATGCCTGCCCGTCCTTGTCCGCCAGTCTTTAAGGAGGAAATCTTACTGGGTGGGACAAATGACTGTATTTTAAATCTCTATCGAAGATCCCTGTAAAAAATGTTTTTAATCTCTTTTAATAATTTACCCTTCGACTTGTTCTTCGAAGCTTTAGCGTAGTAGAAAGCTCGAAGAGCGTAGCAGGATCCCTGTTAAAAGATATGCTTTTTCACAGGGATTTAATGAGATTTAAAAGGCAAGATATAGTAGTCTAAATCTCTATCGAAGATCCCTGTAAAATGCTTGATTGTTTGTTTCATGATCTTGTTAGTATCAAGTGTCCAGTTTGCCGACGTAGGCTCTGTAAGAGAAGCCAAAAATGTCTTTTTTCGTGCTTTCCTCGCCCATCCTTTCAGGTGGGCGAAGTCTCGCCCGCTGAAAGACGGGCGGAGTGCTTTCGTGCCGTAGCCCGCCACGATTATTGGCGGGCGCAGGCCCCTGCATTGAGCTGCGCAGCAGCTGCAGGGGGTTAAAAGGTAGTCATTTGTAAAAGCCAAAAAAATGGAAAATATTAATCCTGAATTAGTTTATAAATATTGGTTGGAAATGTCAAAAGAAGATTTAATTTCTGCTGAAGCTATGCTAAAGGCTCACAGATACACCTGGTGTGCTTTTATATGCCAGCAAGCTCTGGAAAAATGCTTGAAGGCAGGTTACGTCAAACGCGAAAAAACCGTTCCGCCATATATTCACAAATTAGAAAGATTATGCCAGATCCTTAAACTTGAACCTTCAAAACAAATTATAAGCAAAATCATAAAAATTGACAAATATTATATTATAACGCGTTATCCGGTATATAAAAAAGCGATGAACATTTCAAGCTACAAAATTGCCGCAGGTATTATTTCTGATACAATGGAGATATATAGATGGCTGCTGAAAAAACTAAGCTTATAAAAACTATAGATAAATTTATCAAAGAAACTAATAAGCGCTTCGCTATAAAAAGGGTTGTGCTGTTTGGATCATTCGTTGACGGCCGGTATAAGAAATACAGCGATATTGATTTAGCTGTGGTTTCTGACGGTTTTAAGAACATGAATTATTTCGACAGGTTAGTAGCGCTTGGAACTATTGCATGGAAAACCAAAACAACAGAAATTGAGGCGCTTGGATTCACAGAAAAAGAATATAAAAAAGCTGATGATATGGATATTTTGGGAGAAATAAAAAAGAACGGCAAAATTATATATGAGAATACAGCTTTATATAGAAGGAACAAAGATAGTGCCAAATGACAAGTGTCAAATCAAAGAGATTTCGTAACTCAGGGCTTTTCGAAGACCCCCGCCCAGCCCGCCTCCGCCTTAAGAATTGGCGGATGCGCCAATATTTAAGGTGCAAATCTTTTAGGAGGGAGGTCTGCGGGGGTAGGCTTGCGTGTTTCTGTAGCGGTCCCGATTCATCGGGACATTTTTACGTAAGGGCGGGCTTGCCCGCCCTTTGTAGGGGCGTGATTCATCGCACGCTTTCACCCGCCCCGATGGCCATCGGGCGGAGTGCTTTCGTGCCGCAGCCCGCCACGAATATTGGCGGGCGCAGGCCCCTGCATTGAGTCCGATGTTGCATCGGACTGCAGGGGGTTAACTAAGGAATTGAGTATGCCAAAAAAATGTTTAATTTGGAAACCAATTTATAATATTACTTCCGCGATCGCCCGCAGTTTAATGGAAATAGAGTCTGCCAGGGCTGTGGTAGAAAATACCTTGCTTGCGCCTGTTGTAGCGCTGGAGCTGAGGAATAAGGCACGCGTGAGATCAACACACTATTCCACGCGCATTGAGGGCAATAAGCTGACATTAAAACAGGCCGAACAGGCTATCAGGCAAAAGCGTGTAAAATTTCATGGCAGAGAAAGAGATATAAGTGAAGTCCGTAATTATTGGAACGCTTTATTGCGGGTGGAAGACTGGGCTGCCCTGAAAGCACCGCTCACTGAAAGCTTGATCCGCCGCCTGCATGCCCTGGTGGAAAGGGGTGCGCGGGCAAAACCGACTCCCTACAGAACCGAACAGAACGCGGTAAAAGATTCTGTTACTAATGCGATCGTGTATCTCCCTCCCGCTGCAAAGGATGTGCCGAAACTTATGTCTGAATTAGCCGGGTGGGTTAAATACGCTGAAAGATCAAAATTACCCGCTCCTGTTATCGCGGGGTTGCTTCATTATCAGTTCGTCACCATTCATCCTTATTATGACGGCAATGGAAGAACTGCCAGGCTTCTGGCAACTTTTATCCTGCAGCGGGACGGCTATGGATTAAACGGATTTTTTTCACTGGAAGAGCATCACGCCAGGGAATTAGAAGGTTATTATAATGCCCTGACGGTGAATGCAGGCCATAATTATTATGAAGGCAGGAACAAAGCTGATCTGACGCCCTGGATGGAATATTTTATCGTATTGTTGTCAAAGGTTTTTAACGAAGCAAAGAAAGAAACCCTTCGTTATGCCAGGAAAGGGATTTCTACCGAACCGCAGGAATCTGCGCTAATCTATGTCTAATTCTATTTCGGGCTTTTGCAGTAATATTGCCAATTCGTCTACATCCGCTGATTTCCGTGCAAGGGCAAGAACCTACGGTTTATCGGCAATTTATCGGCAATACATTACCAATTTATCGGCAATGGCTAAGAAATAAAAACCTGGATGGCAGGCCTTTACAGTGATCCAGCGGGATTCAAAATACCTTTTTTTTTGCTTTAATCAAAAGCATTGTAAATCTCTATCGAAGATCCCTGTAAAATGCTTGATTGTTTGTTTCATGATCTTGTTAGTATCAAGTGTCAAGTATGAAGCCAAGAATTAGTTCTCTGTGCTTCCGTACTTCAGTGTTTTCGTGGAAATTCTTTGCTTAACAGTTTCTAGTATGGTGTCGCATAAATCCCTTGACATTTGATTCTGCTTTGAGTTGTCATTGCGAGCGACCAAAGGGAGCGTGGCAATCTCGATTTTTAGGTCGAGATTGCTTCGTCGTTAACACTCCTCGCAATGACAGCCCAAATGTAAAGAACTGTTAGAGACACCACACTAGTATGGTGTCACATAAATCCCTTGACATTTGATTCTGCTTTGAGTTGTCATTGCGAG
>MNUP01000106.1 GCA_001871075.1 Candidatus Desantisbacteria bacterium CG1_02_49_89 | reverse complement strand
GAGCCGGGAAAGGAGACCCTTAAGGTTAATGCCCTGGAAAAGGAGCCGCTTGCAATGGCTCCGCGCACGGAATTCAAAGCGGAGGACCTGAGCTGGATCACGTTGGTCATGAAGGCTGACAAGGGCACAGCAGGCGAAATACTGTGGTTCGTAAAAGGAAAGTCCGGCGTCGCAAGGCATGAATTTCCGGTTATAGCGGACAACCAGTTCCATGCATACGTGATGGATATGTTCTCAGATCCCGGGTGGGAAGGCACGGTTGAAGGGATCGCGGTGCGCCCTTCAAACGCAAAAGGGGCAAAAATCGAGTTTAAATCTTTCAGGGCGGGTGAAAAGCCGAAAGGCCCTGCGGAAATAATTGTCAGGGAATTCGCGTTTGACAATGTCATAAATCCCGCGGGACAGTTTGCAAGCCTTGTCTGCGTGCTTGAGAACGCGGGAGGGGAACCGGCGCGGAACGTTAGTCTAAGGGTTTCGCTGCCGCAGGGAATGCAGATGATGGGGTCACAGGGCGCGGCGGCAATGCCGGTCCTGGAGAAAAAACAAAGTTTTCAGTGGATAGTGATCAGTTCAGACCCTTCCGAAGGCAGTGCGAAAGTGGATATCACCGGGGATAATTTCGCTCCGGTGTCGGCTTCGGTGAACCTTGCGTTCTCCAAGAAAATTTCCGTGTCTCCGGTTATGACAGGGGGCAGGGTTTACCCGCCTGAGCCGGTCGCGGCGAAAACAAAATACCTTATCGGCGCGTATTATTTCCCGGGCTGGAAACAGGGAACTACCAGGGGGTGGGACGCGATAAGGCCTTTTCCCGAGAGGAAGCCGGTGCTGGGCTGGTACCAGGAAGGCGAGCCGGACATAGCCAGCTGGCAGATAAAATGGGCTGTTGAGCACGGTATATCGTTCTTTGCCTATGACTGGTACTGGGACAGGGGAGCAAGGTCTCTTGAACACGCGCTGCACGACGGTTATTTCAATTCGATGTACAGGAAATACCTGAAATTCTGCCTGCTGTGGGCGAACCACAACCCGAAAGGGAGCTCGTCCGAACAGGATCTCCTGAACGTTACGAAATACTGGATCGACAATTATTTCAAGCTGCCCGAATACCTGAAGATCGACGGCAAGCCGGTTGTCATTATTTTCAGCGTGGACCGCATCACGGAGGATATGGGCGTTGCCGCGACAAAGGATGCTTTTGAAAAGATGGAGAATCTTTGCAGGGAAAATGGTTTTGACGGGCTTTACCTGGCAGGCTGCGCGTACCCTGGCATGGATAAGGCGAAGCAGTTGCAGGAGGAGGGATACGACGCGATAACAGGTTACAACTATCCCGCTGCCGGTTCAGTCGCTGAGGATGGGAACCGCCCCCCGTATGAGTCGGCGATAAGCGGTTACAGGGAAATATGGGAGGAGATCGCGGGGTACAAGTTCCTGGATTATATAGCGGTCGCAGACCCGGGATGGGACGCCAGGCCCTGGGCAGGGGAGAGCGCGCTTGTGCGCACGGGGAAGAATCCCGCAAAATTCAAAAAAATGCTTGAGTTTGCAAGGAGTTTCGCGGATAAGCATCCTGTCGGGGAAGACAAAAGCAGGGTTGTCCTGGTTGAGTCGTGGAATGAATTCGGGGAAGGGGACTACATAGAGCCGCACAGGGAGTTCGGGTTCGGCTACCTCGATGCGATAAGAGAGGTTTTTGCGGAAGATCAGAAAGGGCATATTGATGTTACGCCCAGGGATATAGGCCTGGAAGTGAAGCAATGGGTTGAAGTGAAGCCCATGACGAACTGGGAATTCGACAAAGACGACAACGGGGAAGGATGGGGCCCGATGATGGGGCTTGCTGATTTCAGCGTAAAGAGGGGCGTGATGAAAGCGGCAGTGACAGGCGGGGACCCGGCATTCGCTGCCGCGGCAAACATAGATGCCTCCAAATACAGGTTCGCGGTGATAAAAATGAAAATAGACAAGGGGAATTCAGCCCAGCTATTCTGGACCACTGCTTCAAGCCCGGAAAGCGAGAGGAACAGCCTTTCTTTCAGCACGTCGTCCGATACCCAGTTCCACGAGTACCTGCTCAGGGTGGGTGACGTGAAATCCTGGCGCGGAGAAATATTAAGGCTGCGCCTTGACCCGAACTATAACCTGCCTGGAGCGGTTATTGAGTTAGACTATATAAGGTTTTCAGAGCAGCCGCCGCCGGCCGCCTTAAAACAGTAAAACGGTATTCAGTAGGGCAAGGCTTTAGCCTTGCTGAATCATTATGGATAAATTAATCCTTAAGAAACGTATCAGGCTTAAAAATTTCCTGTTATATATTTGAGAATCCTGTTAGAAAAGATATAGTTAATAACTATAGAAAATATCCTTTTCTTGGTTCTTTTATGTTTAAAATATGATTTAATGTAGTTAAATTAGAGGTGGAAATGAAAAAATCTATATTTTGCAAGGCTAAAGCCTTGCCCTACAATATATTACCGATATTGTTTGTTTTTTGCTTCTTGTTCCTCACTTCCCACTGTTTTGGGGAGAACCCGGCAACGGTCCTGTCCACGCAGATGTTCCCTGCCGGGAACGATAACAGCTATTTCGGCGGCATAGACCTTGATGATACGGGCAATTTCTGCGTTGCAGGCTGTTTTTTTAACGGTGCGGATAACGATTTCCTTACCGTAAAATACAACTCGAACGGAGAAACATTATGGCAGAAAATATACGACAGCGGGTTTGACGACATTTATATTGATGCCGCCATGGATTCAGCGGGCGCAGCGTCTATGTATCAGGAACAGTCAATTACAGCGACATTCTTCTTATTAAATATGATCCAGACGGAAATATAGCCTGGCAAAAAACATATGACAGCGGCAATTCTGATTACAGCTTCGCTGTCACTGTTGATGACACAGGAAATGTTTATGTCGCAGGTATGTCATATATAGCTACAGCTGATTACCTTATTTTGAAATATACTTCTTCAGGTGACACGATCTGGCAAAAAACGTATGACAGCGGGAATGAAGATTATGGATTCGGTATAGCGGTTGACAGCTCAGGCAGCGTATGCGTGAACGGTTACTCGACTCCAGATTTCGCAGCTTACGATATACTCACTGTGAAATTCGATCCCAACGGGGACATGCTCTGGGCGCGCACGTTTGATGGAGGTCCGAGCGATTTCGGGTACAAGACGGCGGTGGACCCCGCAGGCTGTTTTTACGTTAGCGGATATTCTTTTAACGGAACTGATAACGACGCAGTTGCCATTAAATACGATTCAAGCGGGAATTCTCTTTGGGTAAAGATCTATTCAACCGGGGGTGGGGACTACGGTTATGGGATTGACGCTGACCCTGAAGGAAACGCCTATCTAACAGGGCAGGTCAACGACGCGGATTTCTTTTTGATAAAGCTTAACACGTCCGGAGATTCTGTGTGGCAGGCGGTTTATGACGCGGGTTCTACAGACAAAGGGTTTGACGCTGTGGTTGAGGGATCACCTGCAGGGGCGGGGAACGTTTATATGTTCGGCTATGCCTCAAACGGCCTGAGCTACGATTTCTTCACGATAAAATACGACCAGCACCCGGTTGCCGCGCTTAAGATCACATCCCTGCCTTTCAGCATAACCCAGAATAGTACTTCGACTGCGATCACCGTGCAGGCGGTTGATGATACAGGCGCGCTGGATGCTTCGTTCAGCGGCACCGCGGCGCTGGTCACGAGTTCTCCGGGCGGAAGGTTCTCGGCTACCTTTGCTCCCTGGTCTGATACTACCGAAATAACGCTGAGCAGCGGCGCGGCGGTTTTTTACTACGTGGATTCAGAGACCGGCAACCCCGTAATAACCGCGTATCGCGAATCGCTTATCGCAGGTAGCCAGGCAGAAACGATAATTTCACCTACAGGTTCACTAGTGATCCTGTCCGGACAATTCAGCATAAGGCAGAAGGACATATCACCGGCAATAGAAATAGAGGCAAGGGATTACACTGGGGCAAAAGACACTTCTTTCAATGGTACTGTGTGCCTGTTCACGAGTTCGCAGGAAGGCCGGTTCTCTGCCAGCGGTATAAACTGGGCTGACACCACTGTTATCACGCTGAGTTCGGGTTACGGCGTTTTTTATTACACTGACAGAGAGACAGGTAACCCGGCGATATCCGTTTACAGGGAAGGGATGGCCGAAGGTTCCCAGGTTGAAACCATAACAGTGCGCAATGTTTTCATAAAGATCGTTTCCCCGCCGTTTACGGCTTCCCTGAACAATCCTTCTCCGGGTATTACGGTCCAGGCGCAGGACGAGACCGGAGCAAGGGACCTGACTTTCGACAGTACCTGCGCTTTGTTAACAAGTTCGCCTGCAGGCCGGTTCTCGGCAGATAAAAATGCCTGGGCTGACACAACCGAGGTCACGTTCATGTCGGGAGCGGCAGTTCTTTACTACAAGGACGGACAGGCCGGAAATCCCGTCATAACCGTTACACGTTACACGTTACACGCTGACACGCAGACGGAGACCGTGGTTTTGCCGTCGGTGAACGCGTTTGCGTCATACCTGAGGATGAGCAAGGTCAAGATACAGGCAGATGGGGTTGACGCAGTAACAGTTTTGGCAAATATTTTTGACACGTTCGGCAATCCCGTTCCGGGGGAAACCGTCACGCTTATTACGTCGCGCGGGAATTCCGATTCTGTAGGGCCTTCGAACCCGCAGGTAACAGACGCGAACGGCCAGAGCACTTTTACGGTTAGCTCTCAATATATGGGCGCTTGCACGATCACAGCGGCCTGCGCGGGCCTGACGGTCACTGAGAACATGCTGAACAACCCGTCTTTTGAACAGAGTTTTTCAGGCGAAACAACAGCGTCCTGGTGGGATTTCACAGGGGACAATCCCGGTCAGCACACCGGGTCCTGGTCCTGGACCGAAAACGTCGCAGACGGCGCAAGGGCGATGGTCCATTCCTGCCTAAGCAATAATGACAATTACCTGCAGGCGCAATGGGTTAAACCATACAGGCCGACTTATCCGGTATATACGGCTACACCGGACGTGTCTTATTTGGTTTCGCAGTTTGCCAGGACCGAGCTTTCCTCCGGTGTAGCAGGCATAAGGATAGTCTGGTTCAAGAACGTGGAAGACACAGCTGCCATCGGCGAGGTCACCGGCGGTTCAATAAGCGGCAGCAATCCGTGGACGCTGATCAGCGGTTCTGTTACAGCGCCTGCGGAAGCGAACGGCATTCTTTTCAGGAACCAGAACTGGGGGGTGGGCACAGCCTGGTTTGACTGTGTGCGCCTTCAAAGGACTCCCACGGTTGAATTCATAAGCGGCTCAAAATTCGGGATTGCCACGCCGGCCAGGTCTTTTACCGCGGGCGGGACATCCGAATCTATTTGCATACAGGCGCAGTTCGCAAGCGGTGTAAAGGACATAAGCTACACCGGGACCTGCGCCGTGGCAATGAGCTCAGCTCTGGGTTTTCTCAGCGCTTCCGCATCAGGGCCGTGGTCGGATTCAGTCACGCTGAACTTTATAGACGGGGAGACAGCAGTTTATTTCACGGATTCAAGATCCGGGTCGCCTGTCATTACGGTCACAGGAGCGCTCGCTTCCTGC
>MNUP01000063.1 GCA_001871075.1 Candidatus Desantisbacteria bacterium CG1_02_49_89 | reverse complement strand
GCAATGACAACTCAAAGCAGAATCAAATGTCAAGGGATTTATGTGACACCATACTAGTGTGGTGTCTCTAACAGTTCTTTACATTTGGGCTGTCATTGCGAGGAGTGTTAACGACGAAGCAATCTCGACCTAAAAATCGAGATTGCCACGCTCCCTTTGGTCGCTCGCAATGACAACTCAAAGCAGAATCAAATGTCAAGGGATTTATGCGACACCATACTAGCAGTACGCAAACCTAAAGGTTTGCCCTACGAAATAACTGACAAAACTGACTCAACTGACTAAACTGGCTAAACTATGGGTTATCTTTTAGGAATAGACCTTGGGACCTCAAGCCTTCGCGCAGCCCTGATTGAAAGGACGGGAAAAACTGTTGCCATTGCTGGCAGGGAATACCCGATACTTACTCCGCACAAGGATTGGGCTGAACAGGACCCCGAACACTGGTGGCAGGCACTTAAATATTCAATACAACTCATATTTAAACAATCAAAAATTAACTCCTGTGAAATCAAAGGAATTGGATTTTCAGGACAGATGCACGGTCTTGTTGCTGTTGACAGGTCAGGAAGATGCTTACGCAATGCCATTCCCTGGATTGATAAGCGAAGCCAGAAAGAATGCGAACAACTCAAAGCAAAGATCGGGCAGGAAAGATTATACAGGATAACAGGCATTCCGGTTTTTCCCGGATTCCTGCTTCCCAGCCTGCTCTGGATAAGAAAGAATGAACCCGGGATATATGACAGAATATTCAGGATCCTTTCTCCCAAAGATTATCTCAGGTCCAGGCTGACAGGCGAATTCCTGTCTGAGCCCACAGACGGCTGCGCAACGCTTCTCATGGATGTTTCACGGAGGGAATGGTCTGCGGAAGTGCTGTCAAAAACAGGTATCAGTGGATCAATAATGCCGGAGCTGGTTGAGTCCGGCAGTATCGCCGGAAGAATAACAAAGACTGCAGCAGAAGACACGGGTCTTACAGCAGGCACTCGCGCAGTTGCAGGGGGCGGTGACCAGGCAATGGGCGCTATCGGGATGGGAATGGTTGAACCCGGTCTTGCGGCTTCGGTGCTGGGAACCGGAGGCCAGTTCATAACAGCGGTAAAAAGGCCTGTGCTTGACCCCAAACAAAGGATCCACACGCTTTGCCACGCGATGCCGGGCAACTGGATCCTGATGGGCGCTATCCTCTCGGCAGGCCTTTCTCTCAGGTGGCTGAGGGATAGTTTTTTGAAGGAAAACTATTCTCGATTTGATGAATACGCAAAAAAAGCGCCTGCCGGCTCAGATGGCCTTACGTTCTTTCCGTACCTTCTTGGAGAAAGAACCCCGTATATGGACCCGGACCTAAAAGGATGTTTCTACGGGATCACCCTGGCACATAACAAATGCCATTTGATAAGAGCCGTAATGGAAGGCGTGACTTTCTCGATGAAAGGATCCCTGGATATATTCCGTGAGCTTGGCGTGAAGGTTGGCAGGGTGGTTGCGTCCGGGGGCGGGGCAAAAAGCGATTTCTGGAAACAGATGCAGGCGGATATATATAACAGGAATATTTACGGGGTGGACCGGCAGGAGCATTCCGTATACGGGGCAGCGCTCCTTGCGGGCGTTGGGACGGGTATTTTCAGGAACCTGAAAGAAGCCTGCTCAAAGAGAATAAAATACTCGCTTTCAAACAAGCCGCAGAGGGCAAACGCCGGAACCTACGCGGGGATCGACAAGACAAGAAAGATCCTGGTCCAAAAACTGCTGCAGCTGACCACGGGTGAAAAATGAAATTAATCAGATCGCTGACAATTATACTGGGTGGAGTTACGTTGCTGTTCTGTGCCAGCTGTTCCTGCGAGACACTGACAGCGGACCAGCTCAGGATAGACGCGGCTACGCCGGAATACAAGGGCATGATGCCAGCGGCTCCGGCTGAAGAATGGAAAATGAAGGAATTTGAGATCGAGAGTAAATCCTTGAGGGGCAAGGGCAAGATCTCCGTATACGTGCCGCCGGGATATAACAGGTCCAAAAAGAAATACCCGGTAGTGTATTACCTGCACGGGATGGGCGACCATAACAGGACCTGGCTTGGCGGCGAGCAGGAGATGGACAGGATGGCAACCCTTATGGCAGAAAAGGGCGATATCATTCCGATGATACTCGTTGCGCCTGACGGGGGAAGGGGATTCTGGTCGAATTATTATGATTACTCGGTTCTTTACGAAGACTGGGTTGTGAAGGATGTCCGCTCGTATATAGAAAAAAAATACAGGGTCCTGAAGGGAAAAAAGAATACCGTGATAGCCGGGGTTTCAATGGGCGGGTTCGGCGCGCTGAAAATAGCGCTGCGCCACCCGGATATTTTCGGTTTCGTATGCGCGATCTCTCCCGCGATCCCGCCGTCCGAGCTTCCTTCCGGCCAGGTTACAGTGTTTACTCAGATATACGGACCCCAGGCAGACCCGTCTTACTACAGGCAGAACCATCCATTCTGGCTCATAAAAGGGAATAACAACAAGGTCAAGAATATCAAGTTCGCGGTAAAATGCGGGACCGCGGACGGTTTATACCCGTCCGTAACGGACTTCGTGTATTTTATAAGGGCAAGCGGGATCCAGTGCGACTGGCGGACTTACGAAGGCATGAAGCACGATGTCTATTATTTCAGAAGGGCGTCCGTAGACAGCCTGAAAGATATCTCAAAATTCTTTAAGAAATAAAGACAGCTTATTCCGCGGGGATCTTCTACAAGCTTATCTTTCTACTTTCTGAAGAAAGTAAACAGGGGGATCTCCGTCTATTTAGCCGGTCTTAAAACTTGCAATTTATTAAATATATGCTATAATATTAAAATATTTATATATTTATATAGAGAACAAACAATGAAGAAAAACGGTATCAAGGGCTGGCCGGAAGGTGAAAGACCGGTTGAAAAACTCTTCAAAAAGGGCGAACATAACCTTAGCGACGCCGAACTGCTCGCAGTGCTGCTGCACACCGGGGTAAAAGGCATGAGCGCTGTGGAGCTTGGCAGGAAAATTATACAGGAATTCAGGACCATCAGGCAGATGGGGCATACGGATATCCTGCACTGGAAGAGAATAAAGGGGATAGGCAGTTTCAAGCTGGCGCGCATCAGGGCCGCGGTAGAGATCGGCCGAAGGTTCATGACCGAAGAAAAGAAAATTGACGGGTGCGTGAAATCCTCCAGGGAGATCGCGGACATGATGATGCCGAGGATGAGGGACCTGAAAAAAGAGGTTTTTAAGATCCTCCTGCTTGACGGGCAAAACAACGTGATAGGAAATGAGGAAATAGAAGAAGGCACTGTAAACCAGGCTATGCCCCCGATAAGGGAGATAATGCAGAAGGCAATGCAGGAATATGCGGCTGCCCTGGTCGCAGTGCACAACCATCCGTCCGGCAACCCCCAGCCAAGCGAGGGGGACAGGGATTTCACGCGTAACCTCGTATCCGCGGGAGAAGTAATGCAGGTAAAGGTACTGGACCATATAATAATAGGGGACAACAGGTATTACAGTTTCGCGGATGAAGGATTGATTTGAAAGGCAAGTCAAAAGTCAAAAGTTTAAAAGAATAACCACGGAGACACGGAGTTCCCTGCAGCTCCGATGATTCCGGAGCTATAACGCAGGGACCTTCGCCCGCCAATAATCGTGGCGGGCTACGGCACAGAGATCATAGTTTTAACTTGACTTTTGATACTTGACCCTTGACACTTGGTTTAATCACCGTAATCGCAGTTAGAAATCACTGTAATCAAGTTCAAAAAAAGGAGGTAGCATAAAAAGGATTGTGTGTTTAGTGCTGGCCGCGGTTCTTGCCGCAGCGGCAGGCGCGCGTGCGCAGGATAAGAGCGGAGCGCCTTCATACGTGAAGGATGCAGCGAACGCTGCATGGACGGTTTTAGGCAAGAAACCAGTGGAAAAAGGATTGGCGTTTGTGTATGAGACAGGCGAAGGAAAGCATAGTCCCGGGACCAAAGCCGGCAAGGAATGCTGGGTGGCAGGAGAGAACCCGGCTTCCCAGGATGCAGCAAGATACATGTATTTTAATCTTGTAAACAAGGCGTTCAAAAACAGCAAGACCCCCAAGGTGGACATTATAATCGAATACCTGGATGAAGGTGAGGCTGAGATAGGGCTCGTTTACGATTCTTCCGACCAGGAATTCAGCTTGGTTGAAGGTTATCCGATGGGGACATGGAAGCCCGCGGAGGACAAAATAGTGCTTGAAGACACGGGCAAATGGAAAACGATGACCTTCCATATCGAGGACGCCCGTTTTGAGAACAACTGCAACGGCGCGGATATCCGCCTTGAGATCCCTGGCGGGATGGACTTCGCGATCTCAAGCGCCGCAGTAGTTAAAGTAAAATAAATTATGAATTATGATTTATGAATTATGAATCAAAAGCAAGGAATTTTATTCAAATTAAATTCCTTCATTCATAACTCATAACTAATTGATTTAGGGGGAAAAATGGACATCGTCGGCAAGGTAGAGCTCAACGATTCATCGCAGTGCGTTTTTTACGTGGAGGAATTTAAGGGAAAGAGGTTCGGCAGCATAAGGAAATTCGTGGAGTCGGAGGCGTATTCCGGGCCGACAAAAAGCGGCGTGGTCCTCAGCACGGACGGCATTGACGAGCTCGTGGTTCTCCTGAGCGGGTTGCTGAAGCAAACCGGTAAGATGGAGGACAAGGAAGTCGGCAGGGTTCAGGTGCAGGACGGGAAATTCATAGCCGTGAATATTACCACTTACAAGGAAGAACAGGGGCTTGACATCAGGGAGTATGTTGATACCGAAGATTATTCAGGACCTACAAAGAAGGGCGTAAGGCTGCCTGTTGAGGCGATAAAAGATTCGGTCGGCTACCTTAAAACAATGAAGGAAAAGCTGGTCAAAGCATAGTTGTTAAACTGAAAGTCAAAATTCAAATTGCAAATTGTAAAAGTTTTACAGACTATTCCATAATTTTGACTTTTACATTTTACATTTTGAATTTTACAATGCAACAAATTGAAATGGGGGTGGGTTATGAAAAGAATGGCGGTAATTTTGGTTGCGGCAATGGCGCTGGTATCAGCGGTTCAGACGGGCATATGCGCGGAAGGCGCAGGGACTGCGCAGTGGATATGGTATCCTGAAAAGGATATGGACCCGATAGCGGAAGCGCCGGCAGAGCCAAGGTATTTTGTAAAGATTTTCAGCCTTGAAGCAGCTCCCAAATCAGCGAAGATAGAAGTTGCGGTTGACAATGTTTACCAGCTCTTTGTGAACGGGAAATCGATAGGGGAAGGGGATAACTGGCAGGCAGCAACGGTCTATGACATAACAAAGAACCTTAAAACAGGGAAGAACGTAATAGCGATCCTGGCTACGAATCAGGACGGACCAGCCGGTTTCATTGTGGCGGGAGGCCTTGTGACGGCTGACGGCAAGAAGGTTTCGCTTGTTTCCAATTCCACATGGAAAGCATCCAGCAAGGCCACAAAGGGCTGGCAGGACGGCGTAGAGGATAAAAGCTGGGTTAAGGCGCTTGAAATGGGCGAGTTCGGTTCCCCGCCCTGGGGGACGAGCGTGGAATGCGAAATGCTTTCTCAATAGGAATGATTACGGTGATTTTTAACTTATGATTACGGTGATATTAAAATAATCACTGTAATCTCATTACTAATCACTGTAATCACATTAGAGGAGTGAAAATGAAGGCTCTGGTATTGCTGGGCGATTCAAGATCAGAAGTAAGGGAATTCCCTGACCCGAAACCGGGTCCCGGAGAGGTCCTGGTAAGGATCAAGGTTTCCGGCGTGTGCGGCAGCGACCTTAAGCAGTACGTTTATAAAGTTCCGCCGGAAAAGCAGAAGGAGATGGACGCAAAATTCAAAGACGCAAAACCATACCCGCCCATACCCGGCCACGAAGGTTCAGGCGTAGTGGAAGAGACCGGGGAAGGCGTGACGTCCGTGAAGCCGGGCGACCGCGTCAGCATATACCATTATGAAAGCTGCGGCAAGTGCGAGCAGTGCGTTAAAGGTTATTTTATGCGATGCTCTAAAACAAAAGGCATGGGACAGATAGGCTGCCAGGGTTCATTCGCGGATCTCAAGGTTACTCCGGAAAGGAACTGCATGGTCCTTTCCGAAGGCCTGAGCTTTGTGGACGGGGCTTTCATAGCCTGCGGCGCGCAGACAAGTTTCGCGGCGCTGAATAAACTGGGACTGAGCGGCCTTGATGACATAGCTATATTCGGGCTGGGGCCCGTGGGTTTGTGCGGGGTTGTGATGGCAAAGGCTATGGGCGCGAAGGTCGCGGCGTTCGGAAGGCGCGAGATAAGGCTGGGCCTGGCGCGGAAGTTCGGAGCTGATATGGTTGTGGACATAGACGCGGTAAAAGCCGACAAGAACCCGAAAAAGATATGGGGCGATATCAGGGAAAAGTTCCCCGGATCTTTCAGCGCCGGATACGAAACCAGCGGTTCCGAGGACGCTATGAAATGGATGCTGCAGCTCCTGACTTTTGACGGAAGGGCGGTTACCGTGGCGGGCGGCGCGCCGATACCGAACTGGTTTATAGGGCGCGACACCAGCATAAGGGGTTCTTTTATAATGCCCAGGGGCATGTATGACAAGCTTGCGGGTTTTATGCTGAAGCATAAAACAAACCTGGAAAAAATGGTTACGCACAGGTTTCCGATCGAAAAAGCCAAAGAGGCTTTTGAGACAGCGGCAGCGAAAGAATGCGGGAAGGTGATAGTAGAATGGAAATGAACGGAGAAGAAGAAACCGGAAGCGGTGAAGGCGGGCAGCAGCAGGATCCTGAACAGGGCATGAGCGCAGGCAAGAAAAAAATCTTCATGATCGCTGCGGCAGTATGTTTTGCCGGACTGCTGGTGTCCCTGTCAGTATATTTTATGTTAACGGGCGCGGGGTCCTTTGTAAGAAAAGGCAACAAGCTGCTGAAAGACAAAAGATACAGGGAAGCCGTGAACCTGTACCAGACGGCCATCCAGAAGGATCCAAGGATCGCGGAAGCATGGATGAACCTGGGTTTAGCCCTGGATTCAATGGGTGATCCGGACAGGGCGATCGAGGCATTAGACAGAGCGCTGATACTGAAACCGAAAAAAGTCAAAGCGTGGGTTTATAAGGGCAACGCGCAATACGGGAAGGGCATGCTTGAGGACGCCCTGCGGAGTTATGACGAGGCGATAAGGCTGGACCCGAAATATCCGGGCGCCTGGGCGAATAAAGCCTCGGTACTGCGCAAGATGCAGAAGTATGAAGAGTCGGGAGAAGCTTTCCGTAAATACATTGAACTTGCGGCAAAAGACCTGAAATTTGACGTTACGCCGGCGGTAATGGAAGAGGCGATGCGCCTTGCCAGGCCCCTGATAGAAGAAATAACGGGTTTAAAGTTCATGAAAGAAGTTGATCTCAGGATCATCACTCCCGATGAGCTGGGTGAGATAGAAAGAAAAAGGCTCGTTGCGCAGTCGGTCAGCGTCAGCCCGGGCGCGGACAGGAAACAGATCGAGCTCAATTCGCGCCTGTTCTCAGAGTTTTATTCCGAGATAATACCCGAGCTTTATGAGTTCGCGGACGGCAACCTGTATATGGTCCCCGATACTTTTCAGAGGAATGTAGTGCTTGTAAAACCTTCAAAAGATAAGATCAGGAACATCATGGTCCTTCTGGTCGCGCACGATATGGTCCATGCTCTTGATGACCAGAATTACGGCATCTCGGCAAGGATAATAAAACCGAAAAGCCAGGACGAACTGGGAATACTTGAAAGCATAGTTGAGGGGCACGCGGTTTTTGTGGCGCGCAAGGTGGCTGAAAAAATGGGATTGAAGGAGGAAGACGTCAGGTTCGGAATGATGTTCACCTCCGGTGACCTTGGTGAGGCTTCCGTTTTTGACGAGGGCGCCCGCCAGGTCGTAAGCACCAGGTTCAAGCAGATATATGTGAGGGGAGAGGAATTCATTAAATTCGTCCATGAAAAAGAAGGAAATCCGGGTATCACCCGGTTGTTTAATTCGCCTCCGAAAAAACTGTCCGCCGTTATGCAGCCCCAGCTTTATTACGAAAAGGAATTGCTTGCAAAAGAAGACTATTTTTCCCTGCTGTCCGTTCTTGAGAGGGTCATAGCGCCCGAAAAGGAAAAATGGCAGAAGCAGGGAGGAGAGATCAACGAAATGCTTCTCAGGGCGGGGCTTTCAACCGGCCTTACCCCGAAAGAAATAGAAGAAACGCTGAAGGGTTTTAACGAGGGGTATTCTCTTACATTCGCAAAAGGCAATACCGCTTTTATTTCCGCGGCCCTGCTTATGTTCCGCGAGAATAAAGATGCCGCCTCTTTCCTTGCCGCTGAGGAAAAATCCATAAAAAGCAAATGGGAGAGAATCAAGGGCACGCCCGGAGTCGCGATGGAGGTCCTGCAGGATATAAAGCTGGATGCCCCTCCCGCGGGAAAAACCGTTATCAAAGAAGTAATAATCGCGCCTACCCAGAATCAGAGGACATACACACTCAATATGATGGGGACATACAAGAACTTTGAATGTGAGTTTACATTCGTGAACTGCAAGGTCAATAACGAGCAGCTGGCAGTCCTGCTTTCCGCGCTGTTTAAAAACCTTGAAGCCAAATTGAAACAGTGAAAAGATTACCACGAAATTTTTTAACCACGAATTTACACTAATTTCCACGAATTTTTTACCTTGTAAACTATGTAAACTTGTAAACTCTATAAACTGTATTAAAGCCGAGAAACCGTTAATCTGCTGATTAATCCGTTAAACCGTTGATCAAACAGGAAATTAATTTAAAGGGGCCTGCATGAAAAGCTACGCGATGGACGAGATCATACAGAGGGCGATAGGGAAGGAAGAAGAGGTTTCGTCGCTTTACCAGGACCTGTCCAGAAGGATCACGGATCCTGCCACGCGCAACCTGCTCAAAGAGCTGTCAGGCGAGGAGCTGAAACATAAAGAGAGGCTGCAGGATTTTCAGAGGAGAAAGGCGGATATAGGGCTTGGCATAAAAAGCCTTGAGGACAAGCGCATATCCGATTTCCTCGAGAAACCCGTTATCAACAAATACGCGGACGCAAAAGACGTAATGCTTGCCGCCATAAAAGACGAGGAGGACACGCGCGTTTTCTATGTTTCATGGGCTGAATTTATTATTGAAAATGAGGATGTTGCGGGCCTGCTGAAAAAACTTGGCGAAGAAGAGCTTAAACACAAGGCCAGGCTTGAAGAGAGATACAAGCAGGTATTTTCGCCGGAAAACTAAATTTCCGGGTAATCAATGAATACGGAGCTTGATAATGACTAAGGATAAAATAATCCTTAAGGGCATGAGTTTCTACGGATACCACGGCACTTCGGAAATAGAAAGGCGAAAAGGCCAGAGGTATTATATAGACATCGAAATGATCGTAGATTTGGAGAAGGCCGGCAGAAGCGATGAGCTTTCAAAGACGCTTGATTACAAGCAGGCCTGCGTGCTTGTTAAAAAAATTCAGGGGGGTAAAAAATACCGCCTGCTTGAAGCACTTGCCGAAGACACTGCCGGCGCGCTGCTTGATAAATTTAAGGAAATACACGATATAACCGTGAAGGTAAGAAAACCCCGGCCTCCCGTGGGCGGCCTTATTGAATACGCGGAGATCGAGATAAACAGGATGCAGAAGCCCGATAAGGCCTGGGGCTCCAAGATACGATAATAAGGAGGATTTATATGCTGAGTGATTTGGAAATTGCGCAACAGGCTAAAATGAAACCCGTGCTGGACGTAGCAAAAGGTATCGGTATCCTGGAAGACGAGCTTGAGATGTACGGTAAATACAAGGCAAAGATAACGCTTGATGTTCTGAAAAGGCTTGATGGTAAGCCGCAGGGTAAGTACATTGATGTTACGGCGATTACGCCGACTCCGCTGGGAGAAGGAAAAACCGTCACAACTATAGGCCTATCGTTAGGGTTGAATAAAATCGAAAAAAAGGTAGTTACGGTCATAAGGCAGCCTTCACTGGGGCCTGTATTCGGGATAAAGGGCGGCGCCGCGGGCGGCGGTTATTCCCAGGTTCTTCCGATGGAAGATTTTAACCTGCACCTGACAGGGGACGTGCATGCCGTCAGCATAGCGCATAACCTGTGCGCGGCCTTTCTGGATAACGCCCTGCTGAGAGGCAACAAACTGAACATAGACCCGGCCAGCATCACCTGGAGAAGGGTTGTGGATGTGAGTGACAGGGCTTTGAGGAATATTGTAATCGGACTTGGAACTAAGGATGACGGAATTCCCAGACAGACTGGTTTTGATATCTCGGTAGCCTCCGAACTAATGGCTATTCTTGCATTAACCTCGGGTTTGCCTGACCTCCGCAAACGCCTGGGAATGATCTGCGTTGGCACAACTTATGATGGAAGACCGGTGACAGCCGAGGACCTGCAGGTTGCGGGCGCAATGGCAGTGCTTATGAAAGATGCAATAAAACCCAATTTATTGCAGACAACGGAAAATACCGCCTGCTTTGTTCACGCGGGACCTTTCGCGAATATAGCGCACGGCAATTCATCCATAATTGCGGATAACATTGCGTTGAAACTTGCGGATTACGTGGTAACCGAAAGCGGGTTCGGCGCGGACATGGGAATGGAAAAATTCATGAACATAAAGTGCAGGTGCAGCGGGCTGGTCCCCAACTGTGTTGTCATAGTTTGCACAGTTCGCGCGCTGAAGATGCATAGCGGTAAATTTACGATGGTAGCCGGAAAACCCCTGGACGAAGGGCTGGTAAGGGAAAACCTGCAGGCGCTTGAAGAGGGCATGTGCAATCTCAGAAAGCATATTGAGAACGCAAAGCTGTTCGGGGTCCCGGTGGTGGTGGCCGTCAACAGATTTACAACGGATACGGACAACGAAATCAGCCTTATACGCAAGCGCGCGGTTGAGGCAGGCGCTGAAGACGCTGTCCTCAGCGAGGTCTGGGCGAAGGGCGGGGAAGGCGGCAGGGAGCTTGCGCAGGCGGTCGTCAGGGCCTGCGAGAAAAAAACGGATTTCAAATTCCTCTACCCGCTGGACGTTCCGATAAAAGAAAAGATCGGGGCGATAGCGGTAAAAATATACGGCGCAAAGGACGTTTCGTATTCGCCCGCCGCAGAGGAAAAAATAAAACTCTACACGAAATTCGGCTACGACAGGCTGCCCGTATGCATGGCAAAGACGCACCTTTCCATTTCACACGAGCCGTCATGGAAGGGAGCGCCAGGCGGCTACACTCTTCCGATAAGGGATATAAGGGCGTCCGTGGGGGCGGGGTTCCTCTATCCGCTATGCGGAGATATGCGCACTATGCCGGGGCTTCCTTCGGTTCCCGCCGGCGTGAAAGTGGACATTGACAGCGAGGGTAGGGTTGTTGGTCTTTTTTAAGTATCGCACATAGCATGTGGCACATCGCACATGGCTTTAAATAAATTCCTTAAGCAGTTGCCATAAGCTATATGCCATTTGCCATATGCAAAAAGCGAGGTAAAATGCTATACATCGAACAGTCAATTAAAAAGTACCTGGAAGATCTTTCGGCGAAACTGCCGGCTCCCGGCGGCGGAAGCGTTGCCGCTCTCACAGGCGCGCTCGCGGGCGGGCTCATTTCCATGGTTTGCAATTTTACGATCGGCAACCCAAAATTTCCGGATTTGCAACAAAATGAATGTATGGGGATACTTTCTTCTGCAGGCAGCGTAAGGGAAGAACTCTGCAGGTTGATTGACGAAGATGTGAGGGTATACGGGAAGGTGAGCATCGCTTATAAGCTTCCCAAAGATACCGAGGAGCAAAAGGCAAAAAGAGCTATCGTGATCCAGGAGGTGTTAAAAGAAGCAATGCAGGTTCCGGAGCAAATTTTAAAACTTTCCTATCAGCTGCTTGAGCTTGCCGAAAAACTTCTGGAAGCGGGTAATCCAGGTCTCATAACGGATACGGGAATGGCCGCGGTTCTTTCTTGCGCGGCAATGGAGAGCGCGTTGCTTAACGTTGAAATTAACCTTTCAAGCATAACCGATAAAGAATTTACGGAAAAGACCAGGATTGCACTGAAGCCGCTGATGGTGAAGGGCGGAGCGATAAAGTATGAAGTCGTTAAGAAGATCAATCGGGGCAAATATTGAAGAAGCATCATTCATAATTGTATTAAGGGGGAGGTAGAAAATGGCTGCACAATTAATGGATGGAAATGTTGTTGCGAAGAGAATCAAGGATGAGGTTGCAAGGGACATGGAGGCATTAAAGGTAAAGGGGATTATACCCAGCCTGGCAGCGGTCCAGGTCGGAGACAACCCGGAGTCAAAGATGTATGTCGGGATGCAGAAGAAGAACTGTGAAGCAATCGGCCTGGTTTATAACCTTCACACGCTTCCCGCTGATACGTCTGAAACCGCGCTGGTCCGATACATAGAGAAGCTGAACAGCGATAGATCCGTCAACGGGATCATCCTGCAGATGCCTTTACCGCAGGGAATAAACCCGCGCTCTGCCCAGAAAGCGCTTTCGCCTGCGAAAGACGTTGAGGGAATGAATCCTTCAAATCTCGGCATGCTCCTGTATGGAAATCCTAAAATCGGACCCTGCACAGCACTTTCTGTCATGGAGCTCCTGAGATCAACCGGCGAAAACCTTAAAGGCAGAGAAGCGGTCGTGGTCGGGCACAGCGAAATAGTGGGGAAGCCGGTCGCAATATTGCTGCTGCAGTGGCTCACAGATTCTCCGACCGTAACAGTATGCCACATTGCCACAAAAGACCTTGAAAGCCATATAAGGCGGGCTGACATAATAATCTCAGCAGTGGGAAAACCTGGTCTTATCAAACCCGAATGGGTGAAAGAAGGCGCTATAATTGTGCTGGTGGGCATAAAGAGGCTGCCGGACGGGACCGCGCTCGGGGATGTGGATTTTGAGCCTGCGTCCGCGAAAGCGTCCTGGATCACGCCTGTGAAAGGCGGTGTGGGCCCGGTCACAACCGCCATTCTGCTCAGGAACACCGTTGAAGTCACTAAAATGCAGCTTGGTATTTAATTATGAATTATGAGTTATGCCCCGAGGGGCATTATGAATCAAAAGCAATATTTTTATGTAACTCAGGGCTTCAGCCCTGATTCATATTTTGTTTATTAACATTCCATAAAGGAAAGGCCATGATTCAATATAAAAAATTTTTGATTCGCATTTTGCAGGGTAATTCTGATTCGAATATTTCTTTTATGGAAATGTGTTTATTACTGGATAGAATGAATTTTGACGAGCGTATTCGTGGCAGTCATCATATTTTTACGAGAGATGATATTGCGGAGATTTTGAACTTACAGCCTAAAGGCGCAAAAGCAAAGCCGTATCAAGTTAAGCAGGTTCGAAATATAATTCTAAAGCATAAACTCGGAGGTAAAAATGTTTAGGTATGAAGTTATTATCTATTGGAGCTATGAAGACGAAGCGTTTATCGCGGATGTGCCTGAATTACCCGGCTGTATGGCTGATGGGAAAACCTATCAGGAAGCTCTGGATAACGCAGAAACGGTAATTCAGGAATGGATAGAAACCGCCAAAGAATTAAAAAGGGCAATTCCTAAACCAAAAGGGCGTTTGGTATTCGCATAGAATGGGCTATAAGAAAACAGTAAAAACGAATCACGTAAACGTTTTAAAATGCATTTATTCGCGGGAACCAAGGGCTTAATATTCCCTTTGATAAATATTTTTCCGATGAGAATGAGGTTAAAATGCTCAAACGGATTTTGTTTACTACATTTTTTCTTTGTATAAGTATTTACTGTTTCGCAAATGAAACTTTAACCACTCAACAAGTTAATGAATTTTTTAAATGGGTTATTAAAGCGGAACAATCAGAAACCTTAAACTTAAAAATTAAATACTACACTAAAGTAATAGAAGTAAATCTTGAGGATACTTATATGTCTTGTGTTCTTTATGAATATCGTGGGGGTGCTTATTTTAATTTAGGCCAATACCAAAAAGCAATAGATGACTACACCAACGTCCTTGCAGGTGCTGATTACAAGAGTTTTGCTGAAAGGGAAATCTCCGTTTACAGAGCCGGTATCTACAACAGCCGTGGGAATGCTTATTTTCTTTTAAACCAATACCAAAAAGCAATAGATGACTACACCAAAGCAATAGAACTGGAACCCGAAGATCCTGTCATTTATTTCAAGCGCGGAGTTATTTATGCTACTTTAAAACTTCCAACGGTAGCCTGTGATGATCTTTACAAAGCAGGATTATTGGATCTGAAACAAAATAAAAAAACTGAATCCTTAAAATGTATTGATTCTATGAAAAATGTAGATCCATCTTCTCCTTTAATCAAAAAACTTATGGACAAAATCTACGAAGAAACAGAGAAGTGAAAAGGGTAATTTATGGAAGGTTGGCAAACTGTGCTTTTTGGTTTTTTAGGCGTATTGGTAGGTGGGTTAATAACTTTTTGCACTCAAAGGTGGTCGGTAATTCACGAAAATAAAAAAAGAGTATATGAAGAATTCATTAAAGCATTTGGAACAATAGAAGACTTCACAACTCTCTTGTTTAGTTATGATGATAATCCTAAAAAATCCGAAGAAATTAATGAAAAAATTGATTCTATGAAAATTGCAATTGATATTCTTCATTTATATGCTTCGGAAAAAGTCACTAAATCATTATTAGGATATGCTAATTTAGTTGAAAAAACCCGGAAAACTTTAGCAATAGAAATAATAAAAATAGAGAACCTCCAAACAGAAAAAGAAAAAAATAGTTCAATACAGAATTTGGCTACAAACTGGACGAATACATTTAATAAATTAATTTTAACGATGAGAGAGGATTTGCAGAAATAAGCCATATGCCATATGCGGCATTTAAGGGGTTGCAAAATGACTGAAAGAGAAAGATATTGGAAAATGGTTGAATTCAAGAAGCAGGACCATGTTCCGTTCTGGATGGACTGGTACTCGCCTACAGGTTTGGAGCGCTGGTATAAAGAAGGCCTGCCGCAGGACGTGCATATCTCGGAATATTTCGGTTTTGAACGGACAGCCGGGGTCCCTGTGAACCTGGGTATAATCCCCGGTTTTAAATACGAGACGCTTGAAGAAACCGACAAGTACCGGGTTTTCAGGGACGGCGATAATTCAATAAAGAAGCAGTTCAAGGAATATTCGGGGTTCGGGATGCCCCAGTGGATAGAATATCCCATAAAAACCAGGAAAGACTGGGAGGATTATAGGAAAAGGATGAACGTTAGTTCTCCGTGCAGGTACCCGCCTGAAACAGACTGGAAAGAGTGGAAAGAGACTATGAAGAAAAGGGATTACCCGCTGACGATAGGTGCGTGCAGTTTCTACGGCTGGATCCGCAACTGGGTGGGCGTTGAGAACCTTAGCGTGATGTTCTTCGACGACCCCGGCCTTATACACGAGATGAACGAGTTCATACTTGACTTCGCAATGAAGGTCCTGCACAGGGCGCTTGACGAAGTAAAGGACATAGACTACGCCTGTTTCTGGGAGGATATGTGTTACAAGACCGGCCCTCTGATATCGCCGAAAATGTTCAGGGAGTTCATGCTGCCGCATTACAAGAAGATCACCGCGCTCCTGAGGGAGCACGGGGTCAGGCATTCCTGGGTGGACTGCGACGGGAACATCGAGGAGCTTATTCCCCTGTGGATCGAAGGCGGGGTCACGGGTTTTTACCCGCTCGAAGTAGCCGCGGGGATGGACGCGGTAAAACTGCGCAAGATCTACGGGAAGAACATAATAATGTGGGGCAACGTGGACAAGAGGGCGCTGGCAAAGGGAAGAAAAGAGATCGACGCGGAGATCAACAGGCTTGCGGGGATCACTGCCGAAGGCGGGTTCATACCCCTGGTTGACCACGCGATCCCTGAAGACGTTTCGTTTGACAACTACAAATACTACATTGAGCGCCGCAAAGTTCTATGCGGCTTGAAATAACAATTATGAATTATGAGTTATGAATTATGAGTCAAGGAATTTATTTTAAATAGAAAAATCCTTGTTGTTGATTCATAATTCATAATTCAGCACTCATAATTATATCTAGGAGGGGAGAGATGGCTAAGAAGGTAAACGTGGCGTTGATCGGTTACAAGTTCATGGGTAAGGCTCACAGCCGGGCGTACAGGGACGCGGCTATGTTTTTCAGCCCCGCGGCACAGCCGGTAATGAAGGTGCTGTGCGGCAGGACTGAGGCTGACGTGAAGGCCGCTGCCGCCAGGTTCGGCTGGCCTGAATACAGCACTTCCTGGGAAAAGGTTGTGGAAAGGGATGATATTGACCTGATAGATATTGTAACCCCGCCCGCGATGCACGCCAACATAGCGATAGCGGCAGCGAAGGCTGGAAAGCATATTTTCTGCGAGAAACCCCTTGCCCTTACCCTTAAAGACGGAAGAGAAATGCTGGACGCGGCGAATAAGGCGAAGGTCAAGCATATGATAGGTTTCAATTACCGCAGGGTTCCCGCCATAGTCCTTGCTAAGAAACTGATAGACGAAGGGAAGATCGGCAGGATCCACCATTTCCGCGCGGTTTATCTGCAGGACTGGATAGTTGACCCGGCTTTTCCTTTGAACTGGAGGCTTGAGAAGGAATCAGCGGGCTCAGGAGCCCTGGGTGACCTCGGCGCGCATCTCATAGACCTTTGCAGGTTCCTTATCTGCGACGGGGTCGGCGAGATAGACAGCGTTGTCGGGACAACCGAAACATTCGTAAAAGAAAGGCCAAGGTCAACTTCCAGCGACGGTATCACAAGCACGGTCAAGTCCGAAGGGATTGGGAAGGTCACGGTGGATGACGCAGCGATCTTCCTCGCAAGGTTCACAAAGGCCGACACACTCGCGACTTTTGAGGCTACCAGGTTCGCGGCAGGCCACAAGAACATGAACTGCATAGAGATCAACGGCAGCGAGGGCAGCGTCATATTCAACCTGGAAAGGATAAACGAACTGCAATTCTACTCCCGCAAAGACCCGGATTACGCCAGGGGGTTCAGGACGATCCTGGTAACAGAGCCGAACCACCCTTATATCGCGGGCTGGTGGCCTCCGGGGCACACGATCGGCTGGGAGCACACATTCGTGCACGAAGTCGTGGACCTGATGGACTGCATAGCGAAGAATAAAGAGCCGCACCCTAATTTCGAGGACGGGTACAGGTGCCAGGTTGTGCTGGACGCGGTTGAGCGTTCGGTGAAGGACGGCAAGTGGACCCGTGTGATCGCAAATAATAATTGATGGCAGCGATTTTTAAAAGACGATATCAGCGATTAAATGATGATTTCAAAGATAAAAGAAAGATATCAGCGATAAGGATTTTATCGCTGTAATCGGATCTTCTCATCGTTGTAATCAGAAATAAGGAGTTATTAATGAAAAAGATAAAAGCGGGAATAATCGGGACCGGGTTCATAGGGCCCGCGCACGTTGAGGCCGCGAGGCGGCTGGGGTTCGTTGACATGGTCGCGCTTGCGGAGGCAGGGGATGAGATTGCGAAGCAGAAGGCGGAGAAGCTGTGCATCCCTAAGGCATACGGCGATTACAAAGAGATGCTCGCGGACAAAGAGATACAGGTGGTGCACAACTGCACTCCCAATTCTCTGCACGTCCGGATCTCAAGCGATATAATAAAAGCGGGCAAGCACGTTATTTCCGAGAAGCCGCTCGCCATGAACTCGGAAGAGGGGACCAGGCTTGTAAGCCTTGCGAAAGAAAAAGGCGTGGTTAACGCGGTTGATTTCAACTACCGGTATTACCCTCTTGTGCAGGAAGCAAAGGCAATGATAAAAAAGGGCAAACTCGGTACGATCTACACAGTGATGGGCTCATACCTGCAGGACTGGCTCTACCTGGATACCGACTACAACTGGCGCGTTGAGCCTGAGCTGGGCGGCAATCCCAGGGCTGTCGGAGACGTGGGTTCACACTGGTGCGACCTGATCCAGTTTATCACCGGCTCGAAAATAGATTCCATATTTGCGGATATGAAGATCATACACGAGTACAGAAAAAAGCCGAAAAAAGCGATAGAGACTTACGCGGGCAAAGAGCTGAAGCCGGCGGATTATGAGAGTAAGAAGGTGTTAACAGAGGATTACGCCACGCTCCTTCTCAATTTTGACAACGGCTCGAAAGGCGTGCTCACGGTATGCCAGTGCTGCGCTGGAAGGAAGAACCGGCTTTTCTTCGAGGTCTACGGCTCGAAGTCCGCGGTCGTGTGGGACCAGGAAACGCCGAACGAGATGTGGATAGGGTACAGGGAGAAAGCGAATGAGATCCTTGTCAAGGACCCGTCTCTTTTAAGCCCGGAGGCAAAGGCATACGCTTTTTACCCGGGCGGGCATCCGGAAGCCTATCCTGACGGGCTGAAGAATTTCCTTTTAAGGGTGTATTCTTTCATCGCGGAAGGCAAGGATCCCGTTAGGGACAAGCCGGATTTTTCCACATTCGTGGACGGTAACGACGAGCTCCTGATATGCGACGCGGTTCTGGAATCCAGCAAATCCGCAAAATGGGTCGCAGTGAAACGATAGACTTGAGCAGCATCGGGGAATAACGATGGACGTTGTTAAGTCAAAAAATAATGTTACCGTAAGACTGACGGAAGAAAGGTGGTTCCATATAATAGAAAACCACGATGACTTAGCCGGTTATTACGAAGATGTTCTTAAAACAGTTGAAGAGCCGGATTGTATTATAGAAGGTTATGGGGGAGCGCTGATTGCTTTAACTCAAATGCTAAAGAACAAGTTTCTGGCTGTTGTATACAAGGAATCTGAAAACAACGGTCTTATCATAACTGCATACTTCACCAGCAGGATAAAGATTGAAAAGGAGGTAATCATATGGCAAAAACAGTGATAGCAGAAAATATTATATCTGAAATCTATGAGGCGACCCCTCATTTATTAAAGTTTCCTGAAACAAGAATGTGGATAGATTATGATAAGGAAGCAGATGCGCTTTATATTAGTTTCAGGCGTCCTCAGAAAGCGACCGAATCAGTTATGCTTAAGGACAAGGGATTGCTTATGCGGTATAAAGAGAATCAACTCGTTGGCATAACCATATTAGAGGCTTCGAAAAAAAATCACAGAACAGGAATAGGGATTGAGGAACCGAAAGCTGCATATAAGATTCAAAAAAGAAAGGAAATCAAGAAATAGGGTGGATTATGGTAAAAATATACGATACGACATTGCGGGACGTATAAAAAGGGACAGGCTGTTTTTTCTAATGTCAAGGGTAGCAGAAAAAGGCTGTAAAATAAGGGTTTTAAAAAATGGGGGCTGTCCCTATTTAAATCTAAATACCTGATTATTTTTGGGGTATGTAATGAGAAAGAGATTAGTTTTAATAGTATTGTTACATTCTGTTATTTATACAATTTGTTTTGCAGAAGAAACTTTATCTTTAAATCAAAATAAATCCAGAGAATGGCTCAAGAAAGCTGAAGAAACAGACACACCTTCTATAAAAATCGAATACTATACTAAAGCAATTGAACTGGATGCAAATTATTTATTATATTACTACCGGGGTAGTGCTTTTGCCGATATAGAAAATCTCGATGAAGCTTTAAAGGATTATAATAAAGCGATCGAATTAAACAAAGAAGATGCATATATTTATATCTGCCGTGGTTATATTTTCAGTATAAAAGGTCAGGAAGAAGATGCGATTAAAGATTACACCAAAGCGATAGAATTGGATCCGAAAGAAACATCTGTTTATTTTAATCGGGGTATATCTTTTGGCAAGAAAGGTTATTATGGTAAAGCAATTATAGATCTTACTAAATTTATTCAACTTGAACCAGGAAGTTACGAGGCATACTACAATCGAGGAAACGCCTATATATATAATTCTGATTATGACAGTGCCATTCTAGACTATACTAAAGTGATTGAATTGGAAAATACATTTACTTATGCCCATTATAACCGCGGGGTAGCATATGACAGAAAGGGTGATTATAAAAGAGCCATAGAAGATTACAACAAGACGATCAAGCTTGATCCAAAGCACGTTATGGTTCATTGTTATCGCGGAATAATTTATTTAAATGAAGGGCGTATTTTTGAAGCTTTAGAAGATTTTGATAAAGAAATTGAAATAGATCCCCTGAACGCTTTTGCATATTATAACCGAGCCAATACATACAGTGATAAAGGTGAATACGAAAAAGCAATAAAGGATTGGAGTAAGGCTATAAATTTGGATACTGGACTTATAGATGTTTATTCTCGAAGAGGTGTTGTTTATGCCAGAAAGGGAGAGATAGACAAGGCGATAAATGATTTTACTAAAGTAATTGCGTCAAATCCAAAAGATACGGCAGCATACTGCAACCGCGGAAGCGCTTTTGATATTAAAGGTTTCCAGGACCTGGCAATAGAAGATTATACAAAAGCGATCGAACTAGATCCCGGTAGATCAATAGTTTATTATAATCGTGGAATTGCTTATTTAAATAAAAAAGATTACAAAAAAGCCGTAGATGATTATACGTTAACTATAGACCTTGATCCAAAAAATGCACTTGCATATAATGGACGAGGAATGGCTAACAAAGCGCTTGATCACAAAGAATCAGCATGTGATGATTTTTATCAGGCAGGATTGTTATTTTTGGAACAGGGAGAAAAGTTGATGGCATTGCAGTGTGCGTATCAAATTGTTAAAATAAATGCTTTATTTCCACAACTAAGAGAATTCATAGATATGATTAAAATTAAATAAGAATAAGATATATTAATAACAAAGAATAATAAGGAGTAAATATGGTTAAAATCTACGATACGACTTTGCGCGACGGCGCGCAGGGAGAAGGGGTTTCTTTCTCCCTCGAAGATAAACTGAAGATCGCGAAAAAACTTGACGCGCTGGGCATGCATTATATCGAAGGCGGGTGGCCCGGGTCCAATCCGAAGGATATCGGCTTCTTCCAGAAAGTAAGATCCCTGCGGTTGAAAAATTCAAAAATAGCAAGTTTCGGCAGCACGAGAAAACCGCACAAGAAAGCCGGGGAAGACACAAACCTTCAGACGCTTGTCAGGGCGGGAACCGATGTTATAACAGTTTTCGGGAAATCCTGGCTTCTGCACGTGAAGGAGGTCCTGAAAACTACCCCTGAAGAGAACATGGAAATGATAAGGGACACAATTGCCTTCCTGAAAGAAAAAACAAAGGAAGTTTTTTACGACGCTGAGCACTTTTTCGACGGGTTCAGGGATGACCCGGGATACGCTCTTAAAACTTTGAAAGCAGCGGAAGAAGCAGGAGCTGATGTGATCGTCCTGTGCGACACGAACGGCGGCGCGATGCCTGATGAGGTCAGGGCCGCGTTCAGGGAAGCCGGGAAAACTGTGAAAGTCACTCTGGGCGCGCATATGCATAACGATTCTGATGCCGCTGTAGCGAACACTATTGTGGCGGTAAAAGAAGGCGCTGTACAAGTACAGGGCACGATAAACGGGTACGGGGAAAGAAGCGGCAACGCGAATCTCTGTTCCGTGATCCCCAACCTTAAGCTTAAACTCGGGATAGACTGCGTCAGCGACAGGTCCCTCGCAATGCTTACCGAGGTATCGCATTTTGTGGCTGAGATAGCTAATCTTGTGCCGCAGGTAAACCAGCCGTATGTGGGCCTAAGCGCTTTCGTGCACAAAGCCGGGGTGCACGCGGATGCCGTCCAGAAACAGAGCAGGAGCTATGAGCACATTGAGCCTGAGAAGGTCGGGAACAAGCGCAGGATCCTGGTTTCCGAGCTTTCAGGCAAAAGCAGCATTGTATTCAAAGCGGAGGAATTCGGGCTTGACCTGAAAAAGGACGACAAGAAGATCGGCAGTATCTTAAAGAAATTAAAAGACCTTGAGCACGAAGGTTACCAGTTCGAAGGCGCTGAAGCGTCATTCGAGCTCATGGTCAGAAAGATCATCGGGCAGCATAAAAAGGCGTTCAACCTGAAGGGCTTCAAGGTTGTTGTTGAAAAGCACGACGGCAAGATGGTTTCGGAAGCCACTATAAGGCTGACCGTAAAAGGCAAGGAAGAACATACCGCCGCGCTGGGAGACGGCCCTGTAAACGCGCTTGACAACGCCCTGCGCAAGGCTTTGGAGCAGTTCTATCCGGTCCTGAAGGAAATGCACCTGACTGACTACAAGGTGAGGATCATAAATCCGGAGACAGCGACCGGGGCTAAAACGCGCGTGCTGATCGAATCAAGCGACGATGAGGATACCTGGGGCACCGTGGGGGTTTCGGAGAACATCATAGAAGCGTCGTGGCAGGCCCTTGTTGACAGTATTGAATACAAGCTCATGAAAGAAGAGAAGAGCAGTCATTAGTCAATAGTCATTTGTCTTTAGTGGATTATAACTCATGACTCATGACACATGACTCGTGACTATATTTAAGGGGGAAGACGTGGCGGAGGATATAAAAAAAGGTTTTAAGGAGCCGGGAAAGGAATTCAGGGGAGCGCCGTTCTGGTCCTGGAACGATGACCTTGAGGACAAGGAACTCGCAAGGCAGATAAAGGAAATGGATGAAAACGGCTGGGGCGGTTTCTTTATGCATTCCCGCATCGGGCTTATCACGCCTTATCTTACCAAGGAATGGATGAAAAGGATAAGGACCTGCGTTTCCGAGGCGAAGAAAAGAGGGATGGGTGCCTGGCTGTATGATGAGGACAGGTGGCCTTCCGGGTTTGCCGGCGGTATTGTAACTGCCAAAGACGAAAACAAGATGAAGGGGCTTGAATGCACTATTGAAGGAGAAAACATCGTTTCGACGCGCGTGATAACAGGCCCGCCAAACCCCTGGTACAATAACCAGACCTACCTTGACACCATGAACCCGGAAGCGGTGGATGATTTCATTGAAGTCACCCACGAAGCGTATTACAGGGAATTCGGCAGCGAGTTCGGGAAAAGCATACCGGGGATATTCACGGATGAGCCGAACTATTTCACGTTCCAGGGAGGGGCTTTTTCGCCTTCTGATCCTTCAAAAAAGGTGTGCGTCATACCCTGGACAGGCGGCTTCCAGGAATATTTCAGGAAGAGGAAAGGCTACGATATAATGGAAAAACTGCCTCTTCTTTTCTTCCCGGGGGAGGGGTGCGAGAAAGCGCGTTATGATTACTGGGAGGCTGCGACAGACCTTTTCCTTGAGTCGTATTCAAAGAAAATGTATGACTGGTGCGAGGAGCGCAATTTAAGGTACGCCGGCCATTATCTTTGCGAGGACACGCTGGAAAGCCAGATCCTGTGCATCGGGGCGGCAATGCCGCATTACGAATACATGCACGTGCCGGGCATAGACCATCTCTGCCGCAACATTTCAAACGTAATGACCCCGAAACAGTGTTCAAGCGCCGCCCACCAGCTGGGCAGGCTGAGAACGCTTTCCGAGACGTACGGCTGTTCCGGGCAGAATTTCTCGTTCACCGGGAGGAAATGGATAGGGGACTGGGAATTCGTCCTGGGCATAAATATCCTGAACCACCACCTTTCGCTCTATTCAATGAAGGGATGCCGCAAGCGCGACTTCCCGCCTAATATCTATTTTCAGCAGCCGTGGTGGAAATACAACAGGGTGATCGAGGATTATTTCACCCGCCTTACTTACATGCTTACAAGGGGAAAGCACAAATGCGATATCCTGCTGATGCATCCGATGGGCAGCGCCTGGGTGGCGTACAGCAGGCTTGACGCGGCAAAATGCAATGAAATGAGCAGCGCGTTCGAGCGGCTGAGCATTGACCTCTGCTCCCTGCAGAGGGATTATGATTACGGGGACGAAAAACTGATGGAGAAATACGCCCGGCTTTCCTGGGTTGAACAGCCTGCAAAGGGCATGGACGGGAATAAAGGTTATTACGACGGCGCTTTCATGAAAAGACTGCCGCGCCTGCAGGTGGGCGGATCCAGGTACGAGCTGGTCATTATCCCGTCTTCAATAACACTGAGAAAAAATACATTCAAGCTACTGAAGGAATTTAAGAACAGTGGGGGTAAAGTTATTGCGTTAGAACCCGCACCAACAATGGTGGATTGCCAGGCTTCGGATGAATTAAAGGAGTTTATTAGTAGTATAAAGGTAATTCCTGCAAATAAAGACAATTTGAAAGTATTACTGGACGAGATGCTTGATCCTGAAGTGACTGTTGCGGATAAGAAAAAAGCAGGCGTTCCCGCTATCTACTACCAGCACAGAACAACCGAAGACGCTGATATATTTTTCCTGTGCAACACTGACCAGGAAAAGGAGTTCAGCACGACTGTAACACTGAATTCACTCGGGAAAGCGGAGGAGTGGGACCTTTTTACAGGCAAGATCGCCGAGATCCCGTTCCGGGTTAAAGGGAACAAAACACAGATTGAGCTTGATTTCAGCCCCGCGGGCTCGCATCTTATCATGGTGGAGAGGAAAGGCATAGCCCTCAAGCATTTCCTGAGCGAGATCCTGCCGGCAAATGAAAAAAAGATAAAGGAAGAGAAGGTCAGGCTGAAGAATGAATGGACCTTCGAACGGAAGGACATGAACGCGCTCACCCTTGACTACTGCCGAAGGTACAGGATTGGGGATCAGGGATGGACCGAGTCGAAGGTGCCGGTGTGGAAGGTGCAGGCGGAGGCGGAAAAACGTGTCAACGTGTCCCGCCCAGAAAGCGTTGGCGGGCAGGCATCGTGTCAAAGTATCAACGTTGAAATGGAACTAGACTTTAACATGGATTATGAGATGCCGGAGGACGCAAGGCTGTTCTTCGTTATGGAGAAACCCGAAATATACGGCGTAAAAGTGAACGGGAAAACCGTGAAATACCGGGATACCGGATACTGGACGGATACTTCGTTCAAAAAAATAGACATCAGGCAATTCGTGAAAATGGGAGAGAACACTGTTGCGCTTTCCTGCGATTTCAGGCTTCCCATAAAGCCCGGGACGATGATATACACAAAAGACGGCGTGGAGCTCGAGTCCTGCTATATCGTCGGTGATTTTGCGGTGGAGCATAAGGACAGGAAGGAATTCAGGCTTGTGCCTGAACGGAAAACACTGGTGACCGGGGATCTGGTGGACCAGGGATATCCTTTTTTCGCGGGGACGATCTCCCTGAGCCAGACCGTTAATATCGACAAGGAGAAGGGCCGCAGGTACAACCTTGAATTCAGCAGGCTTAACGCGATCGTTACGGCAGTGAAGATAAACGGTAAGCCGGAAGGCCTGATGATCTTCCCGCCGTTCAAGCTCGATATTACGGACGCCCTGAAAAAAGGCGAAAACAAGATAACGCTTGAGCTCGCGCACAGCCTGCACAACCTTCTGGGCCCCCACCATAAGCAGGGAGAGCTT
The DNA here is from genome assembly GCA_001871075.1 of Candidatus Desantisbacteria bacterium CG1_02_49_89. Classification (GTDB taxonomy): domain Bacteria; phylum Desantisbacteria; class UBA1551; order UBA1551; family UBA1551; genus UBA1551. The sequence continues at coordinate 3,055 of MNUP01000063.1, read as the reverse complement.
TTCGGGGTCGGGCCGCACGATTTCACCGATGAGGCGAACTGGAAGGACGATTATTTCTTTGTCAAATACGGCGTGGAAATTTGATTTTAGCAAGGAGACAGGTATGGTTTATGTAGGGCAAGGCTTTTCGAAGACCCGCCAATTTTGATAGGAGGGAGCCTTGCGAAACCGCAAACCTGAAGGTTTGCCCTACGAAAACAATTTAACCGTCTCCTTTTTTATTTTGAATATCACCACAGAGGCACGGAGACACAGAGAAATACCTGTTCTGCCACTGAGGGTACTGAGGTTACTGAGATTTATACTCTGTAAACTATGTAAACTTTATAAACTCTATAAACTTTTTTACTTTGATACGTTGACACTTTGATACGTTGACACGCTTTTAGGAGTGATTCATGTCATTATATTTCGCGGCTTTTTTTATGGATGCGTCGATAGGCATGGTATTTTTCGTTGTGCCGCTGATCGCCATAAAACTCGGCGCGGGCCCTTTAGCGCTGGGGATGTTCGGTTTTCTTTTCGGGATCTTTTATACATTTTTAACGCCTTTATTCGGCAGGATGTGCGACAGGACGGGCAGCAAGAAGCTTGTTTTTATTGCCGCGCTGCTTTCAGCCGCTGCATGCCTGGTCCTGCCGTCCCTGAGATCAATATTCCTGCTTTTCGCGTTCGTGAGTTTCTACGGCGTGTGCGCCGCTGTTTTCTGGCCGTGCATCGAGGTCTGGATAGCGAAGAATTCAAAAGGCAACGTCCTGCGGGCTGTGGGGTTGTTCAGCGTTTCATGGTGCGCGGGAATTTCCGTCGGCACCCTGGCATCAGGGATGGTCAGTGCGGTAAGCCTTACTTACCCGCCGTATATCGGCGCCGCGTTCTGCGCGCTGGCAGCGGTTTTTACAAGTATGGCGAAAGAAGATAAGGCAGTGTCAACGTATCAACGTGTCAACGTGTCAGAGTCAAAAGATGATTCCTTGAACCACGAAACCTCGAAACCGCAAAACCTCGAAACAAATAACCAGACAACCAGCAAACCAACTAACAAACTAACCAACGTTTTTTTAAAGATCGCCTGGATGTCGAATTTCATGGTGTGGTTCGTGGTCGGCGCAATAAGGTTCCTGTTCCCGAAACTCGCGGTTGACATAGGGATCACCCCGGAAATACTGGGATTCATGCTTTTCACGATAACCGCGTCGCAGGCGGTCACGTCCTATATCCTGTGCTGCTCTTCCTGGTGGCATTACAAGATCGCATTCCTTTTGGCTATTGAAGCGGCTATTGCCGCCGGGTCCCTGATCTTTATTTTTTCCTCAAACAATGTTCTTTTTTTCATTGGGTTCGCGCTTGCCGGGATCGGAGCCGGGGTCGCGTATTTTTCAAGCCTGTATTACAGTCTGAACGATGCGTCAAGCAAAGGCTCCGGGACCGGGATCCATGAATCCATTGTCGGAAGCGGCAGCCTGCTGGGCCCTCTGATCGCGGGCATACTCGCCCAGAACTACACCCTGCGGGCTCCGTATCTTGCCTGCATTATCGTTGTTGTGGGTGTTATTGTTTTACAAATTGTGTATTATAGATTGCAGCGATAAAAAGATCCGATTGCAGCGATAAAATCCTTATCGCTGATATCTTTCTTTTATCTTTAAAATCGTCATTTAATCGCTGACATCGTATTTTAAAATCGCTGTCATCAGGAATTAGAAATGAAATGCAGAATAGTTGGAAATATACTGGACGCGCAGACGAAAAAAAAGATCCCTGCCAGGATAACCGTAAGATCCGGCGATGTCATAAGAACGTCCGCGAGCGGAAGGACCTACGGCAGCGGCAGCAGGTTTTACGCTGACGGGAAATTCTGGGTCGAGTGCAAACCGGGCAGGATAGAAATAGAAGTATCGCGCGGTTTTGATTACGCGCCGGCCTGCGAGTCTATAAAGGCCGCGGAAGGCAGGACGATAATAAAAAAATTCCTTCTAAAAAAATGGGCGGATATGAGGAAGCTGGGCTGGTTTTGCGGGGATAACCACTGGCACCTTTGCCACGACGATCTTTCGAAGGTTCCCGGGCTGGAAAACCCGCCTGACTGGAAATACGCACGGCTTGTCCTGCGCGCTGAAGGGCTGGACTACGGGACGGAACAGGGAAGTATTTTAAATAACATTGCAAATTGCAAATTGCAAATTGCAAAATTAAAAAGTAAAAATCCTTTTATAACGGCTGAAAAAGAGATAAAACACGCGCTGGACGGGCATTACGCGGTCATGGACGGGATGAAAATAGTGACGCATCCGTTCGGGAATATCCCGGCGCTGAACTGGCTGACAGCCGTCAGGGTCTTTTCCGACGTGGTTCTCGGGAATACTCCGGAAGGTTTTGACGTTTTCTGCTACAAAAAGGAGGCGGAACAGCTTATGTATTTCCTCCTGCTTAATATGGGCGCAAGAATACCGGGAACCGCGAGCACAGACGCGTGCCTTGAGAGGAAATTCTCCGTATGCCCGGGAAGCAAAAGGGTCTATACCTGCGGCAGCGACGGGCTGTCAGGTCCTGAAAACGCCGCGAAATGCATCAGGAACGGGAATAATTTCGTCACAGACGGCCCGGTATTTGTCATATTCGACGTTGACGGCGCAGCGCCCGGAAGCACAGTGATCCCCGAACTCGGAAAAACATACACGGCGCGGGTCCAGGTTTTCGCTTTGAACCGGATAAGCAGCATTGAGGTTATACGCAACGGCAATACAGTGAAGGAATTCAAGTCACTGATGAAGCAGAAGAATTACAGGTTCAGGATGTTTTATGATTTCAAAGAGAAGGGCTCCGCGTGGTATACGGTGCGCGTAACGGATGAATACGGGAGATCCGCCCTGTCAAATCCCGTTTATTTCGAAAATCCAATAAAAACCGAGAAATTCAGGTACAGCCTTCTATGCTGCCTGGGGAATTTCACGGCTGACAATACCCTGGGAAATAAATTTTTCCTGCACGCGAGATGCGCTGTGGGTCAGGGAGTGATCAAAAAAGTCTTTATTTTTAAGGACGGTATACCGAGGCA
>MNUP01000033.1 GCA_001871075.1 Candidatus Desantisbacteria bacterium CG1_02_49_89 | reverse complement strand
GCAGAATCAAATGTCAAGGGATTTATGTAACACCACACTAGTGTGGTGTCTCTAACAGATCTTTACATTTGGGCTGTCATTGCGAGGAGTGTTAACGACGAAGCAATCTCGACCTAAAAATCGAGATTGCCACGCTCCCTTTGGTCGCTCGCAATGACAACTCAAAGCAGAATCAAATGTCAAGGGATTTATGTAACACCACACTAGCATTATTCCTGATGTAGCCAAAGCATTAAAGGATAAAGATCCAAATGTCAGGCAAATGGCAGCCATAGCGCTGGGCAGGATAGGGGACCCGAAAGCAATACCGTATCTTGAAAAAGCTATGATGGAAGAAAGGGATACCTGGGCCAAGCTTGCGGCAGTCGCCGCCCTTGAAAAAATACTTTCGAAATAAACCACAGCATACAGATACTTTAACCACAGATTAACACAGGTCAACACTGTTAGATGCTATTTTCAGATATTAACTTAAATGACTTTAGATCTGATTTACTGTGTGCACCTGTGTTCACCTGTGGTTACGGGAGGTAGTATATGAGAAAAGAATGCCAGAATAAAAAGGAAAATGAAAAGAATTGCACATGCACCAACACTGACTGTGAGCGGCATGGTATTTGCTGCGAATGCATCAAATATCACAGGGAGAAAGGCGGGAAGCCGGGGTGCTTGAAATAATATACTTAAAAATACATTGCAAAAGTCAAAATGTCCCTAAGGGATCCCAGCGTCTAGATTTCACCCCTAGAAATCGCGAATGCGATTTCAGGGACTCAAGTCCTGGAAATGCTTTGCATTTCACAGGGTAAGAAACCTGCGGGGACAAAATGTAAATTTGAAAGATAAAACAAACAAATGAAAATCATAAATGCTTCTAAAATAACCGATACCGTAGCGGAACTGTGCATGAGGGCGAATTATACATTACGGCCTGATGTAAAAAAAGCCATACAGAAAGCGGCAAAAAGAGAAAAAGGTCTTGCCGGATACGCTATGGATTCAATCCTCAAAAATATTGAGATAGCGGAAAAAGGATCCATCGCGATGTGCCAGGATACCGGGATGGCTGTGGTGTTTTTGGAAATAGGGCAGGATCTTCATATCAAGGGAAATCTTGAAAAAGCAATACAGGAAGGCGTGCGTTCCGGGTATAGAAAAGGCTGCCTGCGTGCTTCGGTTGTGGAAGATCCTTTCGGGAAACGCGTAAATACAGGCGACAACACTCCAGCCGTGATCCACACAAAAGTCGTTCCGGGCAGCAGGATAAAAATTACGGTACTGCCCAAGGGTTTCGGAAGCGAAAATACAAGTACGATCAGAATGTTCCTGCCCGGTGAAAAATCCGGCGCAATAGAAGATTTTATAGTCGAAACGGTTAAGAAATTCGGTCCGAATGCCTGTCCGCCTCTGATCGTTGGAGTGGGAATAGGCGGAACTTCCGAGAAAGCGATGGTGATTGCGAAGGAAGCACTCCTTAAACCAGTGTCAAGAGTCCAGCCCGCCCTGCGCAAAGGCAGGGCGAGGTCTCGCCCCGACATTGATCGGGGCGGATGTCAAGTGTCAGAATTAGCAAATAGACTATTAAGAAAAATAAATGCGCTGGGGATAGGGCCGGGAGGATTCGGGGGTAAGACAACTGCCCTCGGAGTAAATATAGAAACCTTTCCGACCCATATAGCAGGACTGCCTGTAGCGATCAATATATCCTGCTGGGCTCTGCGTAAGGCTACAACTACGTTGTAGCCAGTTAAACGTTAAAAGTTAAACGTTAAAAGTTGAATGCAGTAACACCGTAATCTCTTTTGAAATCACAGTAATCATTTTTAAATCGGTGTAATCGGTTTTGTAATCGGTGTAATCATATAAAGGAGAACAGATGGAGACGAAGATCACGACAGGCACCAAGAGGTATGATGATTTTTTAGAAGGTTTAAAAAAAATAGTGGCTGGAGACAGGCAGTCATTTACCGTGGACGGCAAAACAGTGAACATGAACCCATGCTGGCTGAGAGACCACGTCCATGAAATGAAGGGTTACAAATACTGGGAGAAAGAAGTCAGATCAGGGCTTGACCATTTCCTGCAAAGGCAGACCCCCAAAGGGTTTTTCTATGAAATGATAGTAGGAAAAGACGATATCCACACAAGGATGGTAACGCCTGAATGCGTTCAGATCGATGAGAAAAACAGCCTTGGGTACGTGCGGCTTGAAATCGAGGCAGACGTTGAATATCTTATGGCTGAAGGCGTTTATTCAGCCTGGCAGGCAACCGGAGACACCGACTGGCTCAGGGAACAGGTTGACAGGGTCGAAAAAGGGATTGAATATTGCCTGAACGACCAGAAGCGTTTCTGCAAAGGCCACCTTCTTGTCAAGAGAGCCTTCACAATAGACACATGGGATTTTACATATGGCGTGCCTAATAATAACAGAAGGATCGAAGATTCAACCCCCATGGCGATAATGCACGGCGACAACAGCGGAATTTACGAAGCGTGCGTATTGCTGGCAAAAATGTTCGCCGAGTTCGCAAGTTTTGACAGGGTTAAATACTGGCAGGAAAAAGCAGAGGATTTCAAGTTAAGGACGAACAAAGTGTGCTGGAACGGCAAATACTATACCCACCAGGTTCATATGGGAACGCCGCTTGATACAGGAGTTAATGAAAAAGATATACTCAGCCTCAGCAATACCTATGATATTAACCGCGGCCTGCCTGACCAAAAAATGGCAGCGAGCATAATTAACGAATACATCAAGAGGCGGAAGGATACTCAGGGAAAATATTTTGCGGAATGGTTCAGCATCAACCCGCCATACCCGGAATTCAGCGGATACAAAGCAGAACAATACATAAACGGGGGACCTGCGGGTTTCGTAGCGGGCGAGCTGGCAAAAGCAGCCCTTGACCACGGATTTGAAAGTTACGCGCTGGACATACTTGACAGATTGCAGGCATTATGGAAAAAAGACGGAACCATTTATTTTCTCTATACACCTGACGGAAAAGATCAGGGCGGAGGACCGAGGGGCTGGGGGGCGGCCGCGATAATTTCAGCAATAATCGAAGGGCTGGCAGGTATTAAAGACCAGTCGTGCCTTTTTGAGCGTATTAAGCTCTCTCCGAAGTGGGTCTCGGTAAAAGAAGAACAGGCAAGCGTGAGCGCCGCATACGGAGCTTCCGAACAATCCGTAAATTACGAATATTCCCAGAAAGGTTCAGTAATTTCTATGGTTGTGGAAGGAAGCAAGACGCGCGAGATAGAATTTCACGTGATGATCCCCGAAGGTAAAAAGGCGAAGAAAGTTGTATGCGCGGGAAAGATCCCGCAATTTACCACGCAGAAGATCGAGAAAAGCAGCTACGTAGATTTTATCCATAAGGGAAGCGGCAGAATGGAAGTGCATATTGAGTTTTAATATCCAGTAACAAGTAACAAGTAACAAGTTAAAAGATGAAAAAAATAATACTTCCATTAAATAATATTGACATAAAGAAATTAAGGGCAGGCGAAAAGGTTCTGCTGACGGGACCAGTATACACAGCAAGGGACGCTGCGCATAAAAGAATAGCTCAAAGCTCAAAGCTCAAAGCTTGGAAACTGCCGATAGATTGGAAGGGACAGACGATATATTACGCGGGACCGGCACCGGCTCCGAAAGGCATGCCGATCGGCTCGTGCGGCCCGACAACAAGCTCCAGGATGGACCGTTACACTCCGCTATTGCTTAAACTCGGTATTAAAGGAATGATAGGCAAGGGTAACCGTTCAGAAGACGTAAAAAAGGCCATAATAAGATCCGGCGCGGTTTATTTTGTGGCTGTTGGCGGAACAGGGGCACTGCTTTCCCGCAGAATAACAAAAGCGAAAGTGATCGCTTTCAGGGATCTGGGTCCGGAAGCGATATATGAGCTTGAACTGAAAGATTTCCCTGTTTTGGTCGGGATTAATTCATACGGTAAAAGTATCTACAAATAATTATGAATTATGAGTTATGGAATTCGAAAACATTCTGCAAAACCACACGAGAATGTTGCCCGAAGGGCAAAGTTATGAATCAGGGCTAAAGCCCTGAGTTACAATTTGATTCCTTGCAGTTGATTCATAACTTATAACTCATAATTCATAATTCATAATTAAATCAAACGGAGGTTTAATGCGTTTAGACGGAAGGATGAACGATAAACTGAGGAATATAAAGATCACAAGACCCTATATGAAATATGCTGAGGGTTCGGTTTTAATAGAAACGGGGAATACCAAGGTGATCTGCACCGCGACGGTTGACGAAAAGGTCCCTTTTTTCCTTAAGAACTCGGGACAGGGCTGGGTCACTGCGGAATACGGCATGCTGCCGAGGTCAAGCGCGACAAGGATCCCCCGGGAAGGACACAGCGGCAGAACAGGAGGCAGGACCCATGAAATACAAAGGCTTATCGGCAGGTCGCTCAGGGCCGTGACCGATCTTAAAACATTCGGAGAAAAGACCATAACTATAGATTGCGACGTTATCCAGGCTGACGGCGGAACAAGGGTCGCCTCGATAAACGGAGCGTTCATAGCTCTCTGCGACGCTTTTTCCTATCTGAAAAAAAGCCAGATGCTTTCAAGCTGGCCTGTGCGGGATTTTGTAGCAGGTATCAGCATTGGGATAGTCAGCGGAACGCTGATGCTTGACCTTTCATACGAGGAAGATTCAAAGGCGGAAGTGGATATGAACCTTGTCATGACCGGAGCCGGCACTATCGTAGAGATACAGGGCACTGCCGAGGGAAAACCATTCAGCAGAGAACAAATGGACAAGCTTACCTTACTCGGAGAAAAGGGCATAAAGGAAATTATCGAGATCCAGAGATCAATACTCGGTGAAATTGTTGGGAAATAACAGTAAATTATGAGTTATGAGTTATGAATTATGAGTCAAGGAATTTAATTTAAATTGAAATCCTTGCCGTTGATTCATAACTCAGCATTCATAATTCATAATTAAATATGGAACTGGTGCTGGCAACAAACAATTTTGACAAAGTTCGCGAAATTAAGAAGATCCTTAGGGGGCTTAAAATAAAAATATTGACCCTGAAGGATTTTCCACCGATGCCTGAAGTTGTGGAAAACGGCAGGACTTTCAGGGCTAACGCGGTTAAAAAAGCAACTGTGATCTCCCGGAAAACCGGCAGAATGGCCCTTGCCGATGATTCAGGTTTGGTGGTAGGGGCGCTTAAGGGCAAGCCGGGAGTTCGCTCTTCAAGGTTCGCTGGAGAGGATTGCACTTACGCTGATAATAACAGGAAACTGCTAAGGTTAATGAAGGACATGCGACCGGGCAAACGAAAAGCAAGATTTACATGCATTGTTGCTTTAGCCGGATCAAAAGGACCGGTAAAAACAGTTACCGGGATATGCAAAGGCAGGATATCCGCGGAAATAAAGGGAACGGAAGGTTTTGGCTATGATACGGTCTTCATCCCGGAAGGATACGGCAAAACTTTCGCAGAGCTGGGTATGAAAACAAAGAACAGGATCAGCCACCGCGCAAAAGCCCTTCGGAAAGTAAAAAAGGTTCTTTCGAAACTGTTTTAATTTAATTTTTATCTTTTCCGCCCTGATTTCAATCAGGGCGAGACCTCGCCCCGATGGCTATCGGGGCGGGCAACTTTTAACTGTTTAGACGCGGGGAGTAGCGCAGCCTGGGTAAACGACATCACTTATGTCGTTTACGGGTGCGATGCGAGTGGAACGAGCCACACTTCCGTTATTGCATAGCACACAGGATTAGCGCGCCTGCTTTGGGGTGAACGACATCACTTATGTCGTTCACGGGCATGGAGTGAGTGGAACGAACAAACGCTTTGTTCGCCTGCAGAATGCCCTGGGCGAGCAAAGCAGGCGACGGGGAGTAGCGCAGCCTGGCTAGCGCGCCTGCTTTGGGAGCAGGAGGCCGTGGGTTCAAATCCCACCTTCCCGATAAAATTTCGCAACGCGAAAATTTGGAGCCCCGATGTGACATCGGGACGGTCTATTGCTCAATTTTCTATTCTCTAGTTCTTTTTGTTTAAGGGTATTTGTGTATTAACTAAACGTCGTGGGTTTGCCGCAATATGCTTCCGCCTGCGCAGATACCCAACAAACCTAATATTTTTCTATTCGAAAAAGGTTTGTTGGTGCTACGGCGGGCAAGTCGGCGGACAGGCAGTTTCCCTTCGCTCCAAATATCTAAGGATTCTTATCTTTTACTTTGACACTCTGACACTCTGACTCTTTGACACTGTTTTTATGGGTGTGCGCCTGTAGCTCAGTTGGATAGAGCACCTGCCTTCTAAGTAGGTGGCCGCCCGTTCGAATCGGGCCAGGCGCAGATTTTTCGCGAAGCGAAAAATCAGAGTCCCGATGTAACATCGGGACGGTTTATGTTCCATTCTCTATTCTCAGGCAGTACCAGCGGGAAAAACAGAGCAATCGAGTAATCGATAATAGAAAATAGAAAATGGATTATTAGGTGGTGGGCGTAGCTCAGTCCGGTTAGAGCACTTGGCTGTGGCCCAAGTGGCCGGGGGTTCAAATCCCCTCGCTCACCCCAGATTTTCCCGCAGGGAAAATCAGAGCAATGGAGCAATAGAACAATAGAAAATAGAGAAAAAAGAAGCGACATTTCGGTCTATTGCTCTATTTTCCATTTTCAGATTTTATTTCGCAGAGCTGAAAACAGAGCAATTGAAAATATAGAAAGGAAAACGCGGCTTGATTAAAAAGTATTGAAGATATAAGTCAAAGAGCCATAATTCTGCTCTGACATTCTGACACTTGCCGCTTGACACCGTTTTTAAAGGGGGGTGTGCAATGGTTACGACGTCTCAGCTCAGGAAAGGCCTTGTTCTTGAACTCGAGGGAGCGATCTACTCAATAATCTGGATCCAGCAGCAGACTTCTGGGCCAAAAGCCGGAGTCATAACAAAGGTAAAATTGAGGAACGTCAGGACAGGAAATATCACGGAGCACACCTTCAAACCAACGGACAAATTTAATGACGTCGAGATCGACCGCAGAAAAAATCAGTTCCTTTACGCGGACGGGGAAAAATATGTTTTCATGGATAAGGAAACTTACGAGCAGTTAAGCGTCACAAAAGGACAGCTTGGCAAGGGGGCTTTGTTCTTAAAACCTGACATGGAGGTTGACGCGCTTTATTTCAAGGACGAAATGATGGGTGTGGAAATGCCTCCAACCATTCAGATGAAAATAATAAGCACGCTGCCTTCAGTGACAAACGCTTCGGGTAACGTGATGAAACCGGCGGTCCTGGAAAATAAAACCGAAATATTAGTGCCGCAATTCCTGAGTTCCGGAGAAACCGTGATAGTGGACACGCACACGGGAGAATACATGGAAAGGCTGCACGAACCAAAAAAGGAGCATAAATGACAGAAGGGGGAAGGATATTGATCGTGGCTGAAGGGGATGCCAGGAGCCACGATTTTCATAAAACCGGAGTTATCCTGAGGGATATCCTGAAAGAGGATGAGGGATTTGACGCAGAGCTGGTTGAGCGGATGGACGCGATTACTCCGGAAAAACTGGGATCCTTTAAAGCGTGTATTTTCTACGCGCACGGTCCGGTGGAAGGATACAGCCGGGGTAAATTAACAGCGGAGCAGGAATCCTTATTAATGTCTTTCGTTAAAAAGGGCGGCGGGTTTGTAGGAATCCACTGCGCTTCAATCTTTAAAGGCAATAAGAATTACCTGGCTATGCTCGGATGCGAATTCAAAGGCCACGCGCCTTACCAGGAGTTTCAGGTAAATATCGCAGACCGAGACAGCCTTGTGACAAAAAGGCTCCAGGATTTCAGCGTTTCAGACGAGTTGTATTTTGTTGATCATGACCCGGCGGTCCATATCCTGGCAACTGCGTTCTGGCAGGGGAAATCCCAGCCAATGGTTTATATAAAAGAATGCGGAAAGGGGAAGGTTTGTTATGTTGCCCTGGGCCACGATGGCGCAGCGCTTCTGCATCCGTCGTTCCGGAAAATAGTCGGAAGGGCCGCGCGTTTTGTAACCGGTTTCAGGGAGGATAAAACGGTCAGCGGGGCGGTTATAGGATACGGCGGGGCATTCAATATGGGCAAGGCGCATCTTGATATGATGAACGCAGCCGGGATAAAAGGCATTGGCGCGTGCGATTTGAATGCCAGAAGAATGGAGGCGGTAAAGAAAGATTTCCCCGCAATAACCACGTATACCGATTACAAAAAAATGCTTAAGAATAAGGAAATAGGGCTGGTCAGCGTGATTACGCCCCATAATACTCATGCCCCGATAGCAATGGACTGCCTGGCCGCGGGTAAGAGCGTTGTTCTTGAAAAACCAATGTGCCTGACGACAAAAGAAGCAACGGAAATGATAAGGGCGGCAAAAAAGAACGGAGTTATGCTGTCAGTTTTCCACAACAGGAGATGGGACGGGGATTTCCTCGCAATAGAAGAAGTGGTGAAAAAAGGCATGATCGGAAATATTTTCCACACGGAAATATTCATAGGCGGCTACGGGCATCCGGGATACTGGTGGAGGTCCGACAAGAAGATCTCGGGAGGCGCTCTTTATGACTGGGGGGCCCACCTTATATTTTGGACCCTTGGTTTGATACCATCCGGGATAAAAAACGTAACCGGATTTTTCCATAAGAGGGTATGGCACTCGGTTACCGTCGAGGACCAGACGCAGGCCATTATCAGGTTTGAGAACGGCGCGTATGCCGATATCCAGGTTTCAAGTATTGCCGCGATAGGCAAGCCAAGATGGAGGATACTGGGAGAAACAGGCGGAATAACAGATGAATGGGGCAAGGGTTCCTTCCATATGAGCTCGTTGATCCAGGGAGTTCGCTCTGAATCCGATATTAAGTACAAACCTTCTTTCTGGAACGAGTATTATGTTAACGTTGCCGATCATTTGATGCTCGGTGAAAAACTTGAGATAACTGCAGAAAAGGCGCGCAGGGTCATAGGGGTGATAGAAGCCGCGGAAAAGTCCTCAAAAACCGGCGAACCCGCAGTCGTGCCCTACGAATAACAAATCAGTGACCAGTAGCCAGTGTCCCGCCTGCGTGAATGCTCAGCAAACTCAAAACTTTGCTATTCGCAAAGAGTTTGCTGACACTACGGCGGGTCGCCATGCCGCGTCGGCAGGTCGCCGAAGTGGTGACCGTAGTGGCGACCAGTATCCAGTTAAAAGCTGTAAACTTGTTACTTGTCACTTGTTACTTGTTACTGTATTAGAAAGCTGGAGGCGAAATGGGAGACTGGAAGGGCGAAGAAAGGAGAACATTCCCCCGCATAAGCGGCAAAATCCCGGTGAAATACCGCGCGCTCTCTAACATATCAAAAGAAGATTTTGAGAACCTTGGGCAAAAAATTTATAATACTTCCACAAAGAATTTCAGCACGAGCGGGCTGTGCATAGTTACAAATGAGATAATACCTCCCAATACGATACTGGAAATTATTCTGGCGTTTCCCGAGCACAAAATAAAGGCGATCGGAAGGGTAGTGTGGTCCGAAGAGACAGAGCCCGGTAAAATGCAGACCGGGGTTGACTATCTGTCTATTGAGAATAACCAGGCGAGCGCAATGGCGCAATCCATAGCGGAATTCCTTATAAACAGCTACAAGATCGATGACGAAAAGGGCGTTGCGGCGCTGAAAAAAACACTTACATCATTATTTTATAAAAATAAATAGCTTCCTGGTTTTATTTGACATTTTTTATTATTTATGATATACTAATATATTTATTAATGGACCCTGAGGGTATTAATGGAAGTTCGCTCCGGGCGTTGGGTGTAGACGAATGCGTGCGCCCGTAGCTCAGATGGATAGAGCGGCTGCCTTCGAAGCAGCAGGTCGGGCGTTCGAGCCGCCCCGGGCGCTGTTTTTCCCTTCGGGAAAAACAGAACAATCGAGCAATAGAGAATAGAGCAATGGATTAAGGAATAGCGAGATTGTGGTCTATTTTCCATTTTCTATTTTCTTTCATCGTAGTAATATGCGCTGCTAGCTCAACGGTTGAGCAGGTCCCTCTTAAGGACAAGGTTGCTGGTTCAAATCCGGCGCAGCGCAGATCTTTCACGAGGTGAAAGATCAGAGTCCCGATCCCTGTAGTTCCGATAAAACCGGAACTTAACACAGGGACCTGCGCCCGCCAATAACCGTGGCGGGCTACGGTCGGGACGGTCAATTGCTCTATTGTTCTATTTTCAGAGTCCGAAAATAGAAAATGGAGAATAGATTGTAAGCGAGGGTGGCGGAACTGGTATACGCGTACGGCTTAGGACCGTATGCCGAAAGGCTTAGGGGTTCAAGTCCCTTCCCTCGCAGATTTTTCGCGAGGCGAAAAATCGGAGCAATCGAAAATAGAGAATAGAGCAATAGATAAATACTTAAGGAGATTGCGGTCTATTGTTCAATTTTCCATTTTCAAGTTTTGACAAAGACTTGAAAGGAATTTTGCGCCACTGGTAAAGCCCCGATGACTACCATCGGGGCGTCAGCAAAATTCCCCGGCTCCGGGTGAATCTGAGACTTCACCCGGTTCTGGCGAAGATTCACAAAGGACCAAGTCCTCTCCCTCGCAAATCCCGATAAAATCGGGATCAGAGCAATCGAGCAAAGGAAAATTGAAAATAGATCAAAGAGTTTGATTTTTAGTTGACAACTGAGAACCGACAACTGACAACTGTATTTTAAGCGGGAGTAGCTCAGTGGTAGAGTGCTACCTTGCCAAGGTAGATGTCGCGGGTTCGAATCCCGTCTCCCGCTCATTTTTTCGCAGAGCGAAAAAATAGAGCAATGGAGCAATAGAACAATAGAAAATAGAGAAAGGAATTGCGAAATTGCGGTCTATTGCTCTATTTTCCATTCTCAGTATTGAGCATTCGCAGAGCGAAAAAATAGAGTCCCGATGTTACATCGGGATGGTCTATTGCTCTATTATCCATTTTCAGCTTTTAAATATGGTTCGAAGCCGACCCGTTTTTAAATTCTCAATTCTATTTATATATCTGACTATATTAAATGGATGAAAACAAAAAAGAGCTGAACAAAAATATTAAACTGCTTGGCTGGACGAGTTTCTCTGAGGACGTGTCCAGTCAGATGAATTATTCGATCTTGCCCCTTTTTCTTGCAAATATACTCGGGGTCAACAAGGCATTCATAGGCCTGGTTGAAGGAATAGCCGAGACAACAGCGAGTTTTTTAAAAGTTTTTTTCGGATGGTTGTCAGACAGGCTTAAGAAACGGAAGATCTTCGTTGTTGCAGGCTACAGCATAGGAGCATTCAGTAAACCCTTTCTTTCTATTGCCGTAAAAGGCTGGCACGTCTTAGGCTTAAGGTTTCTGGACAGGATCGGAAAGGGAACAAGAACCTCGCCCAGGGATGCGCTTATAGCTGATTCGTGCGAAGAGCGCACCAGGGGAAAAGCCTTCGGTTTCCACAGGTCTATGGATACCGCAGGTGCTGTAGTAGGGCCGCTCCTGGCATTTCTGTTCCTTTATTTTTGTAAATTCAGTTACCGTAATATATTTTTAATATCGGTTATACCTGCGGTATTGGCTGTTGTGCTGGTTCTGTTTACCAGAGAGCAGAAACCCCAGTTTTCTCCTTCGGCCGAACCGGCCGCTAAGGGGCAGCATAAAGAAAAAGATCTGTCGTTATCTTCAGATCTTAAAAAGTTCCTTTTTGTCATAGTGATTTTTACCCTGGGAAATTCAAGCGACGCGTTCCTTATCCTCAGGGCGGGCAGCACGGGCATAAATGCGGCATTCGTGCCTTTGCTGTGGGTTGCGTTCAACCTGGCATACGCGCTTTCGGCTTTCCCGGCAGGAGTTCTTTCGGACAGGATAGGCTCAAAGCGCGTTATAACCTGCGGGTTCCTGATATACGCGATAGTTTACGCGGGATTTGCGTTTGTTTCGTCAGCATGGCTGACCTGGCTGCTTTTTATCATATACGGATTCTATTACGGTCTTACTGACGGCGTGAGCAGGGCGTTTGTTTCCAAACTGGTCCCGCCTGAACAGAGGGCTACCGCTTTCGGAATGTACCACTCAACAGTTGGGTTCCTGGCGCTGCCTTCAAGCCTTATAATGGGGATGTTATGGGACCGAATGGGTCCCCGGATAGCGTTTTTGTTCGGTTCAGCGATGGCTATTTCCGCGGTTGTCTTTTTTATTTTGTTCAAGTTCAAGGTAAAGGAAGGATGAAATGAGCGGCATTGAAACAGAACTTGCGAAACTGTCATCCGGTTTTGACCGCGGCTGCAGGGATCTGTCGATAATCCTTGCGGCAGGCCACGGCAAAAGGATCAAATCCCATACCCCGAAAATGCTGCATGAAATATGGGGCGTGCCGACCGTTGTGCGTGTTTCCGACGCGACAAGAACGGGCCTGCGATCGGTAAACCAGATAGTAGTAGTAGGGATAAATGCCCTGGAGATCGCCGCTACCATAGGCAAGGGCAGGGGCAGGGCGTTTGTTTACCAGGAAGAGCAGAAAGGCACGGGCCACGCTGTCCAGATTGCCATAAAATATATGCAGAAAGAGCAGTTCAGCCCTGAAAATATATACGTGTTTCCCGGCGATATGGGCCTCATAACAACGGAAGCAACCCGGGATTTTCATGATGAATTCGAAAAGTCAAAATACGATATGATGGTACTTTCAGGGATCTACAGCGGGAACCCGCTCGAGAATGTGTATGGCAGGATGCTTAGGGTCCCGTCAAAAGATAGGAAGGCTTTCGGGAGGATAATAGAGATAAAAGAGTTCAAGGATATTCTCAGCCTCAGAAAACCTTATAAAACAAAGTTCGGGAAAAAAGAATATTCTTTTGCCAGGGAATACCTGCTGGACATACAAGAATTCAATTCCGGCGTTTACGCGCTCAAGGGAAAAGCTCTCAGTTTCATAGGCAGCATAAAACCGGACAATGTCCAAAAGGAAGTTTACCTTACTGATATGGTCCAGATACTGAACGGCAAGCGCTTGCCTGTGGGCGTGGTGACGGCCAACGTGAATGACGTTGTATTCGCCTTCAATGACAAATCAGCTCTAAAAAGGATGGAGGAAATAGCGCGTGACAGGGTTTATGAAAAATTGAAAAATATAGTCACGCTCAAGAACCGAGAGGACTTTTTTATCGCGGACGAAGTTGTCAGCGAAATAATTGAGCTTGACAAAAAAGGCAAAATGCTGGACATACAGATCGGAAAGGGCGCTTATGTTGGTAAGGGTGTCAGCCTGGGCGCAGGCGTTGTGATCAAGGATAACGCCAGGATTGAAGGGAACGTCAGGCTTGCGGAAAACGTGAGCATAGGGGAAAGGGCGCATCTTTCAGCCTACCCCGGCCAGACGCTCAAGGTGGGCAGCGGGAGCGAGGTCCTGCAGGGGGACATCATCAAGGGAAACCTTGAGATAGGAAGGAACTCGCGCATAGAATCATCCGTGAATATGACCGGGAGCGATGAAAACCCTGTCCGCATAGGGAACGGCGTCCTTATAAAAGGCACCAGTTACATTTTCGGTTCGATCGTGGAGGATAACGTCTGGATCGAGCATTCGGTCCTGAAGAACAAGCGCATCAAATGCGCCAGGAACAAGGACGGAACCGTCAAGCCTGTCAGATACATACTGCCGTTTCCTGAAGGACTGGATTCCATAGAGGATCTTCGATAATGATGGAGAGGCTTATATGCTCGGTTTCAGGGATAAGGGGAAAGGTCGGGAAGACCCTGACTTTTTCTGAAGTATGCAGGATCACCCGCATTTTTTATGACGTGTACTTAAAAAAAATCCCTGACGCTGCGGCGGCACGCAAGCGGAAAATGGATATAGTGCTTTCCAGGGACGATAAGGCCTCGGGTGAAGGCCTTGTGCCGGGCGTAGTGCTTGCCGCAAAAGAGATCTCCGTAGCTGAAGGCAGAAAAATAAACGTAATATACCTCGGTTTAGCATCTACGCCTGCGACAGAATGGGCGGTAAAACATTATAGAACAGCCGGAGGGATCAATATCACGGCAAGCCACAATCCGGTTGGATGGAACGGCATAAAGCTCTTTGGTAATGACGGCATACTCTTAAGGGAAAAAGAAATGAGGGAGATCGGAAGGCGGCTGGCATCCAGCTCCGGCCCGCGCGCTCCGGCAAAAAACGTTCCGCCGCACAGCCCGCCTGCAAAGAAATACCTGGAGCAGTTCTGCGTGCACGTAAGGGCGGGGGTTTCGCGCGCCCTTGACCGCGTAACCGGGGCGAAAGGCGCCGGCAGCAGGATCCTGGAAAAGATCAGGAAACGCAATTTCAGGATAGTTGTTGACGCCTGCAGCGGAAAAAGCGCGGAAATACCCGTCCGGTTCCTTCTGGAGCTGGGTGTTAAAAGAAGCAGGATCACGGTCATAAATAAAGGAAAAATAGAAAGGTCCAGGCGCAGCCTGGAACCCGCGCCGCAGAACCTTGAAAATCTCAGGAAGGCGGTAATCGAAAAAAAAGCCGACATCGGCTTTGCGTTTGACCCTGACCAGGACAGGCTGGTCATAATGCCGCTGAAGACCGAGGAGCTTACACCTCTGCTGTGCGGCAGGTTCCTGATGGAGCTGCAGGCTGGCAATCCCTCAAAACCCCTGAAACAGATACCGGTCAACCTGTCTTCGACATCGGCCTGGGAGGAAACAGCGGAGAGATACGGGATAAACATCATCCGCACCAAAATAGGCGAGGTAAACGTTATCGAAGCGATGCTGGAGCACGGGTCCATGTTTGGGGCTGAAGGAAACGGGGGCGTCATACTATCGGATGTGAACTACGGAAGGAATTCGGCAACAGGCATGGCGCTTATTCTGTCATACCTTGCGTGGTCAGGAAAAACTCTGGCAGAGCTCGAAAAAGAGATCCCGGAATACATGTTAATAAAGGATAAAATACCGGCTCTGGCTACCAAGGAAAGTATGGGATCCGCTATCCGCATGCTGGACCTGAAAGGCGCAAAAATTGATACCAGGGACGGGTGCAAGGTGATCTTCGGCGACCGCTCATGGGTCCAGCTCAGGCCGTCAAACACAGAACCCATTACCAGGATCTTCGCTGAGGCAAAAATAGAAGAGAACGAGGAAACGACCAGGAAAAAGCTTACAGCCATGCTGAAAGTTATTGCTTATTCATTGGAAAGGAGAAAAAATGCATAAAGAGTTGAAGGTTTTTACAGGAAACGCGAATCCCGCGCTTGCAAGGGAAATATGCGACTGCCTTGGCATACAGCTTGGCAGCGCGGACGTCAAAACTTTCAGCGACGGGGAGATCCAGATCAAGATCAACGACAACGTAAGGGGAGCTGATACTTTCGTGGTCCAGCCCACATCCCCGCCGGTTGACAGGAACCTTATGGAACTGCTTATTATGGTGGATGCGATCAGGCGTGCCTCGGCAGATAAGATAACCGCGGTGATACCTTATTACGGTTACGCGCGCCAGGACAGGAAATCCCAGCCCAGAGTGCCCATAACTGCCAAGCTTGTAGCAAACCTGATCACAATATCGGGCGTGAACAGGGTCCTTGTCATGGACCTGCACGCCGGGCAGATACAAGGATTCTTCGATATACCCGTGGACAACCTTTTCGCGGCTCCCGTTATCATAGATTACATCAGAAAAATGAAGCTTTCAGACCTTGTATTTGTTTCCCCGGACACCGGCGGCGCGGAAAGGGTAAGGGCGTTCGCAAAAAGACTGGACGCGACAATGGCAATAATAGACAAAAGGCGCCCCGGCCCTAATATCGCGGAAATACACCACGTTGTCGGGAACGTCCACAACAAGAACGCGATACTTCTGGATGACATGATAGATACCGGCGGGAGTATAGTAAAGGCGGCGGAAGTGCTTATGCACAAGGGCGCAAAAACCGTGTACGCGGTATGCACCCATCCCGTATTCTCGGGTGAAGCCATCAGCAAACTTGAAAAATCCAAGATCAAAAAAGTTATAGTTACAAATACTATATGCCTTACCAGGAGCAGGAAGTCAAAGAAAGTAACGGTCCTTTCGATAGCGCCCCTGCTCGCGGAAGCCATAAAGCGCATCCATGAGGAAGAATCGGTCTCATCACTCTTCGTTTAAAAATGATTACAGTGATTTAAACTGAGATTACGGTGATTATTGCAGATAAACGACGAATTACGGTCTAAAGATAAAAAGACAATAAGTAAGGAGAAATAAAATGGAACAGATTGAACTGGATGCATCTGTAAGAGAGAACCTGGGTTCTTCGGAATCCAGGAAAATGCGCATGCACGGTTTCATACCGGCCGTGCTGTACGGAAGGAGTGAGAAGCCGGTGCACCTGAAAGTATCGCTCCTCGATCTGTGCAAGGTTATTTCCAAGGGCGAAAACGTCATACTCAGCATCAAGTTTGACGGTAAGGGAAAAACCGCCATGGTGAAAGAATTGCAATACGATCCCGTTGAGGACGTGATAGTACACGCGGATTTCTACCGCGTTTCGCTTCAGGAAAAGATCAACATAAACGTTCCCATAGAGATAACCGGGGTGCCGAAAGGAGTGACGGAAAAGGGAGGGGTGCTGGATGAAATACTGCGCGAGATCGAAGTAAGGTGCCTCCCAAAAGACATACCGAAGACCTTGCTTATTGAAGTAACCCAGCTGGATATCGGAGATTCAGTGCTTGCGGGCGCCCTGAAAGTTCCCACCGGGGTCGAGATACTTACGCCGCCGGATTCGCTGGTCGTGGTTGTTATAGCGCCTACGATCCTGAAGGAAGAGAAGCCTGTCGAAGAGGTTGTCGCGGAACCCGAGCTTATCGGCAAGGAAAAAGAAGAAGGCGAGGAAGGAGAAAAGGGCGAGGAAGGCGAAAAAGCTTCTTCAGCGGCTGCGGGTGAAAAGAAAGAGGGAGCGGAAAAGCAAACCGGAACAGGCAAGGAAGAAAAGAAAAAGGAATAGAATACACAGCCTATGAAGCTTATTGTCGGTCTGGGAAATCCTGGCAAGAAATACGAAAATACCCTTCACAACATCGGTTTCATGGTCGCGGACAGGCTTGCGTCTGAGTATTCGGTCACTTTTTCCGAGTCAAAAAAAGCCCGGGGTTTTGCGGGAAAGGGAAAAATAGGGGAAGAGGACGTAATACTTGCCAAGCCGTCGGCTTTTATGAACAACAGCGGAGGCCCGGTAGCATACCTTCTCGGTTATTACCGGATACCGGCCTCAGACCTGATAGTGATCCACGATGACATGGACCTTGAGCCCGGAAGGATAAGGATAAGCCAGGGCGGCAGCAGCGCAGGACACAAGGGGATCGAATCTATAATAGCATGCGTAGGTACCCCGGATTTCGTGAGGGTCCGCGTGGGAATAGGCAAACCTCCTCCGGGGCGGGAAACCGCCGTCGGTTACGTGCTGGGAAGCGCGCGGGCGGACGACAGCGAGAAAATAAGTAAAGCCGTTTCAACGGCATCCGGATCCGTTGCTTCGATGATCAGCGATGGTGTTGAAAAAGCGATGAATAAATATAACAGGAGGGAGTAATGAGTACGAAATCCCGCGGTATCTACTTGTTACTTGTCAGTTGTTGCCTGGCGCTGTTTTTAAACGGTTGCACCTATGATACGTTTTTCCCTCTTCCTGTTTATATAAAAAAGATCTGCATAACGGGGTTTGAAAATAAGAGCTACAGGCCCGACCTCCCGGAAAAAATACTGCAGTCAGTTACCAGGGAGTTCATTATTGACGGAAGGCTGACCGTTGCCGGCGAAAAGGAAGCGGACGCAGTTCTTTACGGGGAAATTTCCCGGTATGACCTGCAGCCCCTGTCTTACACGGAGCAGATGAAGGTGCAGGAATATAAGGTCCGCATGGTGCTGTCTTTCTGGCTGAAGGACGTAAAAGAAAACAATGTCCTGTGGCGTGAGGATAACTTGGAGAATTTCACCACGGTTTCATCCTTAACAGGCGGTCTGGAGGTAGAACTGGAAAATGACGCAATAGAAGAGGTTATCCAGAAGCTTTCTAAGAGGGTGGTCAAGAGGGTAATAGACGGCTGGACATGACGCAAAGGATCCCGCTATGAGCACTGTATCGATCATCAGGTGTGACACTTATGAGAACGAAAGGATCGAGAAGGCAGTAAGAAACGCTCTTTCTCTTATAGGCGACCTTAAAGAAAAAATAAAGCCCGGCATGAAGGTCCTTCTCAAGCCGAACCTGCTTCTGGCAGGCAAGCCGGACAGCGCCATAACCACGCACCCGTCGGTGCTGCGCGCGGTGACAAGGATAGTGAAGGAATGCGGCGCCAGGCCTTTTATCGGCGACAACTGCGGCAACGCCTACGCCAACGTTTCAAAAGCCCTGGAAGTGGCGGGATTCAGGAACGTCGCGCTCGAAGAGGGAGCTGAGCTGCTGAGCCTTGCGAAACCCGTAAAGCACGGAGATTTCTACGTAGCAGATACGATCTTCGGCATGGACGCGATCATAGACCTGCCGAAGCTCAAAACCCACAACCTGACGTTGTTCACGGGATGCATAAAGAACATGTTCGGCATACTTCCGGGTTTTTACAAAGGCGAGATACATTGTAAAAACCCGCACCCCGAGGATTTCGCTGAAAGAATGGTTGAAATTTTTTCCATTAAAAAACCCGTGCTTGGTGTAATGGATGCGGTATATGGGATGGAAGGCCATGGTCCGTCCGGCGGGAAACCGAAAAAAATAGGGCTTATCATGGCGAGCTATGACTGCGTTTCGCTTGACGCTGTTTCCTCGGAGATCATAGGTTATAACCCGCTGGACATAGACACCACCCGCATAGCCCACCAGAAAGGGATAGGGGAGGGAAGGCTGGAAAAGATAGAAATAAAAGGCGAGAACCTGCGGGATTGTAAAGTGCCTGATTTCGAGCGCGTCGACAACGCCAATAAGATACTAAAAAGAGTCCCAAGGTTCGTTTATCCCTTTTTCCAGTTCCTTACCACAAAATTACTGTGGGTGCATCCGGCTGTCATCAGGGAAAAATGCACCGGATGCAAGGTTTGTTTCCTGAACTGCCCGGTCAAGGCCATCACAATGGTTGAAGGAAAGGCAAGCATAAACTACAAGAAATGTATCAGCTGTTACTGCTGCCATGAACTGTGCCCGGAAAAAGCATACAGGATAGACCGTTCCTGGCTTGCCAGGCAATGGGTGATCGGGGTCCAGGACTAATAGAGTTTGTTAGTTGGTTCGTTTTATAGTTTGTTAGAAATAGAAATTATGAAATAATTATAATCTAACCAACTAACCAACTAACCAACTAACCAACTAACTAAAATGGATATAGTGATCGTGACGAACAGCCCCGGCGAGATCAAAGGGTGGGTGACGCCTGTTGTTAAAGAAATCGTCGAACGTCGAACGTCGGACGTCGAACGTGACAGGATAATTATATTTATACCGTATTGCCAGTATGCGAGCGGGACAGAAACAGAGATAGCGAAAAATATTCCCGGGGTCGATCATGTCTTCAGCCCGGGTGAATACCTAAAATTCCTTTTCCTTAACAAAGGGGTAAAGGGCGGGTTCGCAAAGAAGGGCGTTCTTGTCCACCTCGGAAGCGATTACATGCACTCGGTCCTGATCTCCGGGCGCCTCGGTTACCCGGCCGTGGCATACACCCATGACGCCGGCAGGTTCTATAACGCGTTTTTTAGAAAATTCATTGTCACTGACGAAAACAGCAAAAAGAGGCTTTCTGAAAAGGGTATTGATGCGGGAAAGATAGAAATTGCGGGAGATCTTTTCGTTGAAGCCGTGAAACCCGGTCTTTCCAGAGAAGAATCAAGAAGCAGGTGCGGTGCTGCAAAAAACGAGATCCTGGTAGGGATATTTCCGGGAAGCAGGCCTTACCAGATAAAACACATGACATCTTTTTTTCTTAAATGCTGCAGCCTGATCCGCGGAAAATTCCCGGAAAGCAGGTTTGTCCTGAGCCGCGCTTCCTTTGTAACTGACAGCCAGCTGTCAGAAGCCGTTAAGGCCGGGGGACAGAACGGCGCGCTTGAAGGGATAAAAGCGGAATTCGCGGACGGCCTGATAACAACGGAAGACGGAACAAGGGTCATCCGGGCCCAGGAAATGCCGTATGACGTAATGAACGCCTGCGACCTTATATTGACCATACCGGGCACAAATACGGCGCAGATCGCGGCAGCAGGCTGCCCCATGATCGTAGTGGTGCCTTTAAACAAACCCGAAGAAATACCGCTTGATGGGATCGCAGGATACGTCCAGTATATACCCCTGATAGGCAGGATCCTTAAGAAAAAACTCGTGCTGGATTTCGGCATGCGGCTGAAATATACCGCCATACCAAATCAGAAAGCCGGACAGGAAGTCGTGCCCGAAATAAAGGATTTTGTAGATCCTGGTATGGTGCTGGAGAAGGCATCGGAATTGATCAGGAACAGTGAGCTCAGGGCCGGTATGTCTGCCAGGTTAAAGGAAGTAATGGGAGAGGGCGGTGCAGCCGCAAGGCTGGCCGGGATAATATTAAAAACAGCCGAAGGTGTGTAAAAAGGAGAGTGTTATGCTCAGGCTTTCGCCGTGCGCTGAAATAATTTTCAGGGAACTGGAGTTTACGGACAGGATAGACGCTTATGCCAAAATGGGTTTTTCCGCATGCGAGTTCTGGGGTTGGAAGAACAAGGATATGGAAGGGATCCTGCGGAAAATTGAAAAAAACAGGATGAAGATCTCCAGTTTCGGCATTGACCCGTTCCTGCAGATAGTAGATCCGAAAAACAAGGGTGCGTTCGTGAAAGCAGTTGAAGAAACAATTACTGCCGCAAAGAAATTATCCGTGACAACCCTGATCGTGACGACCGGCAAAGAAATGGCCGGAGTTCCGAGGCAGGCGCAGCATGAAAGCATCGTCAATTCGCTGAAAGCAGCCGCACCGGCAGCGGAAAGCGCGGGGGTAACGCTTGTGCTGGAGCCGCTTAACATCCTGGTGGACCACAAGGGATATTACCTGAGCACTTCACTTGAAGGGTTCCAGGTTATAAAAGAAACCGGAAGCAAAAGCGTGAAATTGCTTTATGACATTTACCACCAGCAGATAACGGAAGGGAACATAATACAGAACGTAGCGGAGAACATAGGCCTTATAGGGCATTTCCATTCGGCGGATGTCCCGGGCAGGCACGAGTTCGGAACAGGGGAGCTTAACTACAGGAACATAATCCAAAAGATAAAGGAAACTGGCTTCAGCGGCTACATCGGGCTTGAGTTCTTGCCTTTGAAGCCTTCAAAAGAAGCGCTGCAAAGCTGCATAGACGCTGGGAAAGGCGTCTGCGACTGAAATATTGATTACAGCGATAGCAGAAACGATGGCAGCGATGAATTAAAATGGGTTTAAATCGCTGAAATCTATTTTTATCGCTGACATCAAATAAAAGGAGAGAGAAATGACAAGGGTAGGTTTTATAGGGTCCGGCGGGATCGCGCAGTTCCATGTGAGTAACCTGAAGCAGGTGAAAGACGTGCAGTTTGTTTCTTTCTGCGACGTGGATGAACAAAAGGCGAAGAAAATGGCGGAAGAGTTCAAATGCCCCCATTATACAAACTACAAGGACATGCTGAATAAAGAAAAGATGGACGCCTGCTACGTATGCCTGCCTCCTTTCGCGCATGAAGACCAGGAAATAGCGGTATGCGAAAAAGGCATTAATATCTTCGTGGAAAAACCCACGGCCCTGAGCATGGATAAGGCAAAAAAGGTCATAGCGGCGATAAAAAAGAACAAGGTGCTTTCGGCTGTAGGCCACCAGGACAGGTACGAAGACAACGTGGACAGGATAAAAGGTTTGCTTAAGAACAAGAAAGTAGGCCTTGTGATGGGGTATTTTATGGGCGGGTTTCCCATGGTATACTGGTGGAGGGAAAAGAAACTTTCAGGAGGCCAGGCAGTAGAGCAGACAATACATACTTTCGACCTGGCAAGGTACCTGTTCGGCGAAGTTTCGGAAGTTTACGCGGCAGGATCAAAGGGCATAATGGCGCCTAAGGTAGAGAAGTGCGATATTGAAGACGCGTCAGCGGTCACGCTTAAGATGAAAAGCGGCCCGGTGGTTACCATCTTCTCCGCGGATTTCTTCGATTATCCGGCATCAAAGGTCGGGCTTGATATTTACACAGAGGACCTTTATATTGAATACAAGGAAAGGAATTCGCTGAGGATAGTCGGGCAGGGGCGCGATGAATCATTCCCGCTGGGGAACAACACGGGTGTTGCGATCGACAGTACCTTCATTGAGGCGGTAAGGACAAGGGATGGTTCAAAGATCAGGTCTCCTTATGAGGATGCTGCAAAAACCCTTGAAGTGACCCTGGCAGCGAACAGATCCATGGAGACCGGCAAGAGCGTAAGGCTGGGCTGAACAATCGCTGGATGATTTTTTCTCTTGACAGACAGAAAAAAGCATATATAATATAAGAATACTATATTAATTGATAAGGTTACATAAAGGAGATTGGATGGCAGAGAAGAAATTTTTTTCGATACTTATTGTTCCGCATGACAACAAAAAGATATTCAACCTGAAGCTTCCCACCAGCACAGGCAGGATATTCCTTTACGTTTTGATAGGCCTGGCGTTCGGCACGTATTTCTTTGCCAGAAATTACAAGATCATTAAAAACGAGGTTACCGAGTTGCGCGTAAGGGAGGAGATCTACAAGGACCAGGTCCAGAAAACCCTTGAATTCGCAAGAGAGGTGGAAAGTCTGAAGAAACAGATGGGAGAGCTGAAGAACCTGGACAGAAAAGCAAGCGACCTTAAAGGAGTGCTGAAGCGCAGCAAAGCTCCTTCCCCGCCGCTTCCATACGCGGATTCCAGAAGCGCGGAAAAAATGGGCATCGGCGCCTATACCGGCGGAACAGACGCTCCCGACCCCGAACTTGTAAAAAGACTGGACGAGGACATCAACAAGCTGAAAAAAGAGCTGCGTGGCAGCAGGAACGTCCTCACAGACCTTACCGAATTCCTGAAATCTCAAGTCTCTTTCATAAAGGTAACGCCCAACCGCTGGCCGATAAGGGGATGGATAACTTCCAGGTATGGCTGGAGGACATTCAAGGGCAACAGGGAGTTCCATTCGGGAATAGATATAGCTACATTATACGGCTCTTCCATAAGGTCGGCGGCTGACGGCATGGTGGAGTTCAGCGGGTGGAAAGCCAGCTATGGAAGGCTGGTTGTGATCGACCACGGAAGAGGCATACAGACCTGGTACGGCCACAATTCCGCAAACACCGTTAGAGCCGGGCAGTTCGTAAAAAAAGGCGAAATTATAGCAAAAGTCGGGACAAGCGGGCACACTACAGGTCCGCACGTGCATTATGAAATACGGGTGAACGGCAAACACGTGAACCCGTTTAAATACCTCTACTAAAATGAACGGAGAGAAATTCGAAACGATCCTGGGCGAAGGAACAACCCTGAACGGCGAGCTTATATGCGACGGCATGATACGCCTGGACGGGAAATTTGCGGGGAATATCATAGGAAGCACTATAATCATAGGGAAAACCGCTGTCATAAAAGCCGATGTCAAATGCTCTAACCTTATAATCTACGGAAAGCTTGACGGCAATGTCGAAGCGAAACAGGGCGTTGAGATACAGCCGGGCGGCGAACTGAGGGGGGACATCAGGGCAAGCAGTTCCACGATCAGGGAAGGTGCCTATTTCACCGGCAAGTGCGAGTTAAGATCAGAAGAAAAGGAACATCAATAGAATGGATATAAGCGGCAGGACCAGAATTGTAGGGATTTTCGGGGACCCGGTTGAGCACAGCCTGTCTCCTTCTATGCACAATGCCGCATTCCGCAGCCTGGGCCTCGATTATGCCTATGTTCCGTTCCACGTGAGCAGATCAGGCCTCGGGATAGCCCTTAAGGGTCTGTTTGCGCTGGATATAAAGGGAGTGAACCTGACGATCCCGCATAAAGTGGATGCCTTAAAATACCTCAGCTGGCGGGACAGAGAGGTAAAATTGATCGGCGCGGTAAATACGGTAAAGGTAAATGCGGGCGGTCTTTTCGGGTATAACACGGACGGGAAAGGCTTTATCCTTTCCCTGAAGAAAGACTGTAATTTCAACCCCCGCAAAAAGAATGTCCTGATACTCGGGGCAGGAGGGGCAGCAAGGGCGGTTGTAATAAAACTGGCATCATGCGGAGCCGGTGAGATCACTGTCACAAGCCCCATAAAACAGGAGTTAAAACAGCTGGCAGGCGATGTAAAAAAACGCCTGGGAATAAATATAAGAACTTTCCTTCTCGGCAGATCAGTGCCTGTCGCGGAAGCAGGCCGGATCCACCTTCTGGTCAATACCACTCCGGTAGGAATGCACGCAGACGATCCTGTTCTTCTCCCGTGCGAATTTTTTAAAAAAGCCGGTTCTTTGCAGTTGGTCTATGACGTTATTTACAGCCCCGCGAAAACCAGGCTTCTCAGGACAGCGGCTTCATGCGGGATACAAACTTCCAACGGTCTGGGCATGCTTTTATACCAGGGCGCTCTCGCATTTGAGATCTGGACAGGCCGGCAGGCGCCTGTCGATATTATGCGAAAAGCCCTTTTAAAAACGCTTGGTAACGGCTGAGCCTTACGGCAATTATGCAGAACAACGGTTCCGGCAACAATGGTTTTCTGTTAGAAACAAGGGATCTCAGCAAATTTTTTCCTGTTGAAAAAAACCTCCGCGGGAACAGAGGGTTTGTCAGGGCTGTTAACAAGGTAACGCTCAATATTTCCAGGGGCGAAACCCTGGGACTGGTAGGGGAGTCAGGCTGCGGGAAATCAACGCTTGCAAGGCTGATCCTGCGGCTCATTGAGCCTGATGAGGGGGATATTTATTTTGATGGCGTTAATCTCAGAGAGTTGAGCAAGAAAGATCTGAGAAAGATCCGCGGCAGGATGCAGATCATTTTTCAGGACCCTTACGCCTCTCTGAACCCAAGGCTCACCCTGAAATCGGTTCTGAATGAGATACTGCGCGTTCACGGCATTCCGCCGGCGGATATCAAGAATAGGGCCTGCGGACTGCTGGACCTTGTGGGGCTTGACAGGAACGACATGAATAAGTATCCCCACGAGTTCTCCGGCGGCCAGCGCCAGAGGATCGGTATAGCAAGAGCCCTTGCTATAAACCCCGAATTTATTGTGGCTGACGAACCTGTTTCCTCTCTGGACGTATCCATTCAGGCGCAGATAATAAACCTGATGGTCGAACTGCAGAGGAAATTTTCTCTGACTTACCTTTTCATATCGCACGACCTGGGGGTTGTAAGGTATATAAGCGACAGGATCGCGGTCATGTATGCAGGCAGGATAATGGAAACAGCGCCTGCTTCCGAAATGTACGATAACCCGCTCCATCCTTATACAAAACTCCTGCTTGCCAGCGCCGGGGGGTTGGCAGAAGAAAAAGGAGTAGGAATAAATACGGATACCGGAGATACGGACAAGACCTTCGAAGACTGCTGCTGTAAGTACTACGGGAGATGCCAAAAATCTTCGGATAAATGCAAAAGCAATAGTATTGACTTTAAAGAAGTTAGTAAAGGACACTTCGTAAGATGTATTAATTATTAGATAAACCCCTTCAAGCAGAGCAATAGAAAATAGAGCAATAGATTATTAGCCGAGGTGGTGGAACTGGCAGACACGTACGTTTAAGGGGCGTATGGGGTAACCCTTGCGGGTTCAAATCCCGCCCTCGGCAGTCCCGATATAAGATCGGGACTAGAGCAATGGAGCAATAGAAAATCGAGAATAGAAAAGACAAAGCGACATTGCGGTCTATTTTCAATTCTCTATTCTCAGTGTTTGCTTACTTGCATTCGCTCCGCGAAGAATCTGGAGTCCCGATCCCTGTAGTTCCTATAAATCCGGAACTTAACACAGGGACCTGCGCCCGCCAATAACCGTGGCGGGCTACGGTCGGGACGGTCTATTTTCCATTGTTCTATTTTCGGTTTTTATTCCCACACAACCTTCAAATTGATTTTATCCAGCATCTTGCATCCAGTATCCAGGATCTGAAGTTATGATAGCGACCTTAACGCTCAACCCATCTTTGGACCTGACAGCTTCTTTGAAAAAAGTCGATCTCAGGGATATAAACAGGGTACCTGAGATACAGAGGGATCCCGGAGGAAAGGGAATTAATATTTCCCGCATTATCCGCAGGCTTAAAGGAAGCACGGTTGCATACGGATTTATAGGCGGGTACACGGGAACCAAGATCTGCGAACTGTTGAAAAAAGAAGGCGTCCGGACTGATTTTGTCAGGATAGCAGGCGATAACCGCTCCAACATCAGCATAGAAATAACCGGGAAACGCGGGCAGATAAAAATAAACGAAGACGGGCCTTCTGTCAAGGCAGGCGATTTCAGGAAGCTGTTTTCAAAACTATCAGCGCTTACCCGAAGGGACTGCCTTATAATATCAGGCAGCATACCCGCGGGGACAGACGAAGATATTTACGCCCGCATCATCAGGCTGATGCGCCGGACGGGTACAAAAACGGTCCTTGACAGCGACGGTGAGCCATTTTTCAGAGGGGTAAAAGAAAAACCCTTTTTGATCAAACCGAACATATTCGAAGCCGAAAGGCTCCTTAAAAGGATCACAGGCAGAGTTTTCAGGATATGTTCTGAAGAAGAACTTGCGGAAGCCGCATGCATTCTTGCATGCCACAGCGAAATAGCGATAATTTCCTGGGGAGCAAGGGGCATAATGGCAGCGTCAAAAGGCAGGTTGTGGCGCCTTCGGCCGCCCGTAAGGCTGAAAAGAAGCGGAGTGGGGTCCGGTGATGCGGTTGTAGCGGGTTTCACGCACGCATATATGAATAATAAGGGGATCGAGGAAAGCCTGCGGCAGGGCATTGCCTGCGGGACAGCTTCGTCGATCCGCAAGGGAACAGCGCTTTGCCGCCCTGCCGACGTAAGCAGGCTCGCACGGAAAACCACGATAACAAGTTTACATAGTTTATAGAGTTTTCAAAGTTTACAAAGTATAAATCCATAGTTGTGTTTAGTACCAAGATCGAATCCGCGTAATCATCTTGCGTAATCGGTGTAATCATTTTTTCGGGCGGAGAAAATTATGAAAGTCCCTGAAAAAGACCAGATACAGTATATACACTACCACACGGGCAGGATGCAGGATGCAAGCAGCGGCGCTTTTTATAAAACTGACTGCGGGGGAAGGCTGCTGCCTGTCGAGCAATACGAACATGAAGGAGCGGTATGGGGTAAATTTAAATGCCAGAAATGCGGCGTGTGGGTTAATGTGGAACTGAAAAAAATAAAATAACGGGGAGGTGATATCCGCTACTGCGATAAATAAAAGGCTCATTTTTTCACAAATGAAGCAGAACCAGGTAAAGTTTAAAGGAGGGACAGGATGAGAAAAAACATGAAGATCGCGGTAGTTTTACTGCTTACGGTGATTGCCGCGGGATGGTGCGGGAC
The DNA here is from genome assembly GCA_001871075.1 of Candidatus Desantisbacteria bacterium CG1_02_49_89. GTDB lineage: Bacteria > Desantisbacteria > UBA1551 > UBA1551 > UBA1551 > UBA1551. The sequence goes on along the minus strand of MNUP01000033.1, from coordinate 37,259 downwards.
CTCACGGTCGCAGACTTCGCAGACAGTGCCCCAGCTCCTTTCCAATATACGCAGCATGGGAAAGATCAGGGTGGGTTTGAGCTCCGGGTTCAAGCCGTTTGAGTATAAAAATGAAAGCGGCGAGATCATCGGATTTGACGTGGATATCGCGAAGGAGCTCGCGAACGCACTTAAGGTTGAACTGGTCATCAAGGATTACGGGAAATACGAGGACCTTGTTTCCGCGCTGGGAGGGGAAATTGACCTGGTAATCTCGGGCATGACAAGGACGCTTGACCGCGCGTTCCTTGTGAACTTCACCGACCCTTACTTCACGACAGGATTGATGGTTATAGTCAACGAGAAGAACACGAAGATCGACAACTGGAGACAGCTTAACGCTCCGGGCAAGAAAATTGTATCAGTGGAAGGAACAACCGGCCAGGATGTCGCGGATAAGAAATTCGACAAAGCGAAGATCATAAGGGCGGCAAGCGACGCGGAAGCCGTGCAGATGCTGACCAGGAAGGACGTTGACGCGTTCATCTACGACAAGCCTTTCATTGAGTCTCTGTGCATGACCCACCCAAACTGGAAAGTTTTACAGCAGCAGCTCAGCTATGAGGTTTATTCGATAGCGGTCCCCAAAGGGGATATGGAGTTCCTGGTATGGCTCAATTATTTCATTTCAGACCTGAAATTGAGCGGCAAATACGACGAACTGTATACCAAGTGGTTCTCGGGTCTTTATTGCCCGCCGGTAAAATAAAAATAGCGCTTTTAGCGCCGGTTGCCGCAGGCAGAAATGAACTTCCTGAAAAAAGGGCTGGGATTCTTAAAGGACTACCCGCTCCGGGTTTTCCAGATACACGAAAGGGACTGGAAAAAGCTTTTTTATCTTTCCATACTCAATTTCATAATGATGCTCGGCAGCACGGTCGGGATGAGCGTCGCCACATCCCTTTTCCTTAAGAACGTCGGTGTGTCATCCCTGCCCTCTATCTACATAATGAACGGTTTGCTCATCGCGGCAGGTTCCTTCCTTTATTTCCCTTTCATATCGCGCTTCAAGCAGACCACGATCCTTAAGAACACATTCCTGGTCCTCGCTTTCTCCATACTCGTTGCCCGCCTGGGCATCGCGCTGCATTTCAAATGGTTTTATACGGTACTGTACCTGGCTGCCATTTTTTTTGTATGGATCTATTACACGCAGTTCTGGACCCTGGCAACGAGGATCTGCAATATAAGGGAAGGGAAACGTGTTTTCGCCTTTGTGGTAAGCGCGGGCCTGATAGGCGGAGGCACGGGTGGAGTGCTGACCAGGGCGATCGCCCCGCTTACAAGCCCCAATAACCTGGTCCTGCTCTGGTCTTTTTCCTTTTTTGCCATTGCTTTTGTCATGAAATACACCCAGGGGTTCCTGATAGCCGGGACAGAGGAAAAAACAGCGCGGCAGGCACGCGCCGAAACTGTTCTTGGGTCCTTCGGCAGGATGTTAGCGCAGTTCCGCAGGTCCCGCCTGCTTGTTGCCATAGGCTTGAGCTTCCTGTTTTTTATCGCGGCAACTACAATACTTGATTTCCAGTTCAACACAGAGTTGAACAGGGCTTTCCCGTCGGAAACCGGGCTGGCCGTCTATTACGGTTCTTATTACGGTTATTTTTACGCGGCAACGCTTGTCCTGGTCCTTTTGGTGGTTTCAAAGCTTATAAAGACCATGGGGGTGGGTAACGCAATGCTTGTGATGCCCGTTACGATAGGGGCGGGTTTCCTGTTGCTCAATTTTCACCGGGGATTCATGCCTGTTGTCGCGGTCAGGTTCCTCAGGGACGCGATCGGCGGCTCTCTATTCGAATCGGCTTACCCGCTGATATTCCTTCCGCTTGCCGAAGAAGCCAGGAGAGAAGCCCTGACGTTCAACGAAGGTTTCATAGTTCCGGCGGGAATGCTCGCGGCAGGCGTTTTTATATTTTTCTTCGGAAGATCGGCCGGCACTTCCGGCCTGATCATTACAGGGACAATTTTATGCGCCGGATGGATATACTATTCGTTCAGGGTCAAAGAAAATTACATGAAAAGCTTCATACAGAGCATAGAGGACAGGAGCTATTTCGAGCGGACTGATTATCTGAATGAAATTTCACACCTGGGCACGGGAAGAAGTATGGATGTCCTCAAAACCGCTCTTTATGACGAAAATGAAAAAGTTAGCTTGTTCGCCATGGAAATGCTCTGCAAGATAAGGAAAAAGCAGTCCACGGACATAATCCTGGATTTCCTGAAGGATGAAAACAGTGACCCGAGGCGCAGGGCAAGCGCCATACTTGCGCTGGGCAATACCGCTGATTTCACGGGTGTTTTTGACATCATTCCTTTTGTGAACAGCCGGGACCCGAGGATAAGGGCAAACGCCGTTGAGGCGATAGGGCGGTTTGACCCCACGATCGCCAGGGATATCGCTGAGCCCCTGCTTGTTGATGAAAATCCCAGGGTAAGAACGAACGCGGCTGTTATCTTCTGGAAATACGGGAACAGGGAAAAGGGCCTGAGCGTGCTTTCTAAAATGATGAAAGACGCGGACCCTGAAAACCGGGTCAGGACCCTTTACGCCCTGAGCGAATTAGGCGGCACAGAGATACTGCCTCTGATGGAACAGATGGTTGACGATCCGGATGACGAGGTAAGGCTTTATACGGTGAGAGCGTTTGAAAAAATAGGGGGGTTAAAATCGGCGCAGCTGCTAATAAGGATCCTGGGCGACAAAAACAGGGTGGTAAGGCGGGAAGCTTCCAGGGCGCTGGAAAAGATGGACGTGACCGTTTCCAGGCTCCTGCTGGATTCAATGAAGGGCGGAAGCAGCCTTGCCAGGAAAGAGTTGTCTTTTATACTTATAAAGAGGAACGACAGCGGTACATTGCCGGCTATAATCGATTACTGCACCCATGAGATCAGACTGATCTACGAAAATATTTTTTACCTTAACATTTTGAGCAGATCTGAAGAACTGGCGCGCGGCGGTTCCGGAACAAGGGCAGAGGTATTCAGCCTTATCCTGCATTCCATTAACATGAGGAACGAAAGAAAATTGTTCAAGGTGCTCAGGCTCATGAGCGCGTTCGAGAAATCGCATGCGTTCACAGTCGCGGTCAGGAGGCTGAGGGACTACCGCAACCATGAGGCGAGGGCGAATGCCATTGAGATAATAGAAGGCATAGCGGGCAGCAAGATCGTAAACCTTCTCCTTCCGCTTATAGACGACACAACACTTCATGAAAAAGCGGCTGAAGCAAAAAGGTTGTGGGATTTTGCTGAAATGACAGATACGGACATTATTATAAAGATGGGTCTTCGACATGCGTTTGGCGAAGGGGAGGGTGAATTACAGGGCTTGAGGCTGTGCGCCGCATATCTGCTGGAAGGGCTCTAAGGGTTCTTAGACAGATCCCCGATTTTTTCATCGGCGCTTCGCAATTTTTTTGAAAGCGCTTTTATTATGGCAAGGCCGATCTCGGGGAATTCAAGGACCACGTCGCGCACGGCTTCTTCGGGAAGTATCAGAACGTTCGTTTCTTTTAAGGCAACAGCGGTTGCCGAATGCGGCAGGTCGTCGAAAAGAGACATTTCACCTATGGCATTGAAAGGCCCCATTTTCGCGAGCGAGAACTTTCTGCCTTCGCGGTTCTTACTGATCTCGACCTCGCCTGAAACAACGATGTAGAGCTCATGCCCGGACTCGTTTTCTGTCAGGACAGCCTCGCCCGGCTTAAAGATTTTTTCGAAAGAAACCTTTTCCAGCGCGAACAGCTCCTCTTCGGTCAGGTTCTCGAACAGGGACACTTTTTTCAGGCAGATTATTTTTTCAATATCCGAAAGCATTTTATTCCCTTGATCGCTGCGATCACGCTTTTGCCGCTAAATTACAACTATATAATACCATAATTCCCGATAATGTCAACAAGATTCCGTCTATATCTTGGTTTTCAGGAGGATAAATATGCAGGAAGAAAAAAGCAGGTTGAACATACTGGTTGTTGATGACGACCCGTCCGTGTTCGGTATTTTCAAAAGGATATTCGGGAACCAGCATTCCTTAAGCATTGCTATGTCCGCTGATGAAGCGCTGCGCATGGCAGGATTCCAGCTCTACAACCTTATATTCCTTGATTATATGCTTCCGGATAAAGACGGCGTAAGCGTGCTTGAAGATCTGAAAAAGACAAATCCTGAAGCAATAGTTATTCTTATAAGCGGGTATGATATATCACGGGAGATCAAGAAGGCTTTTAGCAAGGGAGCCCAGGAATTCCTGCCAAAACCTGTTGACGTGGATAAGATAATGAATATTAAGGAAGTAGCTGAATACTTAAAACTCCACCATCTGACGGTATACCGCCTTGCGCAGAAGGGAAAGATCCCCTTTTCCAAGATCGGCAGGTCCTGGCGCATAAAGAAAGATATGCTTGACAAGTGGGTAAAGCAGGAGGCGGGAAGGATAGGGCATAAAGCCGGCAAAAGAAAGGATTAAAAAAATAAGCGGGATTTAAGCAATAAATATAAGGCGCTGAAAGTCTGAATTCATACAGACACAGCGCCTTTTGTTATTTTAGGCTGAATATGGAATATTGTTAATTTTATTAAATTCTATTATCGTTTGTTGTTTTTTCTTGACTTTTTGATAAAATAGTATATAATAGCATACTTAAAGAAAGAAAGAGAGGTATGTATGCCTGACCAAAAGGAAAAACTTTCTATAATGGTAGTGGATGACGACCCTTCTATCCTTGCTTTTTTTGCGAGGTTGTTCGGGACACAGAGCTCTTTGAGTGTTGCCCTTGATGCGATCGAGGCTCTGCGTATGCTGCACCATCTGCGATATAATCTTATATTCCTTGACGTAAAACTGCCCAAAATCGAAGGGGTAGAGCTGCTCCGGGATATCAAAAAACTAAACCCGGATGCTATAGTGGTTATGATGAGCGGGTATGATGTAGGCAAGGATATTGATAAAGCGCTTGAAATGGGGGCGCAGGAATTCATACCAAAACCCTTTGATGACATAGGCAAAATTATGAATATAAGGGAAGTCGCAGAGTATCTTAAACTGCATCATTTTACGGTATACCGCCTTGCCCAGCAGGGAAAGATACCCTTTTCCAAAATAGGCAAGCAGTGGCGTATAAGCAGGGATCTGCTTGAAAAATGGGTTGAACAGGAATCAAAAAGAACCATTAAAAAAGAATAGGTGTGGTTTATATATTAAAGGAAAGGACAGGTATGAAAGGTAATAATAGGAGATCAGGCATTGTTTTCCTGGGTGATATACCGTGGGGGACCCATATCTGCCAGCTTTATTCAGGCAAAGATGACCTTCTTGAGATACTCGCCCCCTATTTCAGGGCAGGGCTTGAGAATAATGAGCTCTGCATGTGGATCGCTTCCGGAACACCGGAAGAGAACGAGATCAGCGGGGCAATGCAAAAGGTTATGCCTGATCTTGATGAGTATATAAAAAAGGGCCGGTTCAAGATAATTCCCTATGATGAATGGTATCTGATAAACAATGAGTTTGATGCCGAAAGAGTTATGGCGTTATGGGATAAGGTGCTGGGCCAGGCGCTTGCAGACGGCTATGAAGGAATAAGGGCTGCGGGGGATACGGCATGGCTTCAAAAAAAGCACTGGGAAAGCTTCAGGAAATACGAGGAAGCGATCAACGGCGTTATCGAAAAATACAGGATGATAGCTTTCTGCGCGTATCCTTTTAAAAAATGCGAAGCATCTGAAGTGCTGGACGTTATTCAAAACCACGAGTTTACCGTTATCAGGCAGGATAATGAGTGGAAAGTTCTGGGAAGCCGCTTATTTAAGAAAGAAGAAAGAAAGCTTGATGAAGCCGAGAAAAAATACAGGATGGTCGTTGACAACAGCAGCGACATTATTTTCTCTTTCGACACAAGCGGCAAGGTGGATTTTATAAGCCCCAACATTTATCAGCTGCTCGGGTATAAACAGGAAGATGTTACGGGAGGGGACTGGCTGCAGCTCATCCATCCGGACGAAAGGGAGTCAATAAGAAATAATTTAAGTAATGTGGCGGAGAACGAGCTCAGACCCAGGTATATTTTCCGTGTTCTAAAAAAAGACGGGAATATCGCGTTTATGGAGGCAATAAGCAGGTTTATTGCGGGCAGCGAGGGAAAAACCGCGTATATGGTAGGGGTCATACGCGACATCACGGAGCGCAGGAGGATCGAAGCGGAACTCGAAAAAACAGAAAGGCTTGAAATGCTGGGGATTTTCGCCGGGGGGATAGCGCACGATTTCAACAATATGCTCACACCGATACTCGGGAACATCGGGCTTCTTAAGATCAGGCATTCCAGCAGAAAAGAGGAAAAAGAGCTGCTGGAAGAAGCCGAAAACGCGGGCAGGCGCGCGAAAGAACTTACGCATCATCTTCTTACTTTTGCGAGAGGAGGGGAGCCGGTAAAGAAACCGGCCAAGACAGTAAAACTGATAAAAGACTCTGTGAATTTTGCCCTTCACGGCTCAGACCTGAAACCCGAATTTTTAATACAGAAAGACCTCTGGCAGACAGAAGTAGACTCCGGGCAGATAAACCAGGCAATAAGCAATATTATACTCAACGCAAGGCAGGCAGTGAAAGGGGGAGGGCTCATAACAATAAGAGCCGATAATGCGGTTGTCAGACAGGGAGAGAACGGGCTGAAGGAAGGCAGGTACGTAAAAATAGGGATCCAGGACAAAGGCCCCGGAATATCCGAAGAGCATATCGGGAAGATCTTTAACCCGTTTTTCACGACCAAAAAAGGCGGGATCGGGCTGGGCCTTTCGATCGCGTATTCAATAATAAAAAGGCATGACGGCGCCGTCACTGTTGAATCAGAAACAGGCAGGGGCACAACTTTTAATATATACATACCCGCGTCGAGTAACGGAACTAAAACAGAAGAAACCGCGAAGGCTTTCTATGAAGGGAAAGGGAATATACTGCTGATGGACGATGAGGAGCAGGTAAGGAATACGATGGGGCGCGTGCTTATGCATTTCGGATACAGCGTCAGCTTTGCGCGGGAAGGAAGAGAAGCGATCGATCTGTACAGTAAAGCCCTGAATTCAAAAGATCCGTTTGACGCGGTTATCGTTGATATGATCATCCCAGGAGGGCTTGGCGGCAAAGAAACTGCCGTGGAACTGCTCAAGATCAGCCCGGGCGCGAGGATAGTGGTGACCACCGGTTATTCCGATGACCCGGTTATTTCCGATTATAAAAAATACGGTTTCGCGGCCGCCATACCAAAACCCTGTTCTGTGGATGTGATCAGCAGTGTAATGCACGGGGTAGTTAAAGGCAGACGTGATTAATTCAGTGTCCAGTTGCCCCCCTGCTTTCTCAGAAAAGCAAGAAGGGGGACTCACTTTAAGTGGCCAGTGTCCAGTGAAAGACTAATCTTGTGAAAATCGAGTGAAATCGCGTAGTTGCAAATACAGTTTACATGGTTTACAGAGTTTGCAAAGTTGTAATCTGTGAAAATCCGTGGGAATCCGTGGTTGCAAATGCAGTTTATATAGTTGACAAGTGAGTATTATACGTGGACATCCGTGGCTGATTTTTTTAAATCTCTTTAAATCCCTGTGAAAAATATCTTATAGCCTTTTAAGTTCTCTTAAGTTCCCTGTAAATAATTTCTTTAGTGTTTTCGTCCGTAGCCCGCCACGATTATTGGCGGGCGCAGGTCCCGCCGTTAAGCTCCTTAGGAGCTGGCGGGGCTCTGACCCGTTGATACGTTGACACGCTGACACGTTTTAAAGCGTGGGTTATGGGGAGGATTTGCTTGAAATTCATTGATCTGAGCGTTGCGCTTGATGATTCCCCGGTTGAGCCGGAACCTGCCAGGATAAAATACCTTAACCATAAACAGGGAGCGGACCTGCTTGGGCTTGCCGCTCTTATTTCCGGGCATTCGGTATTTATCACCCTTAAGAACCTTTTATTGCATTTAACCGGGATAAAGAAGGTGACACACAGGGACTTTCCTGACGGAATGGGCCTTGCCTGGGAAACCATAAACGGGGATACCCATACGGGAACCCACTTAGACGCTCCTTATCATTTCGGGCCGTTATCGGAAGGCAGGCCATCCAAAACTATAGATGAGGTCCCGCTTGAATGGTGCTCGGGAAACGGCGTCGTGCTTGATTTCAGGGCAAAAAAGCAGGGGGATTTTATTACCGCGGACGACCTTCGGTCCGCGCTGGATAAAATAGATTATAAAATAAGCGCAGGCGATATCGTCCTTATAATGACCGGCGCTGACAAGCACTGGGGCAGGAAAGATTATTTTTTTTCCCACCCCGGATTAAGCGGGGACGCGGTCCTGTGGCTGTTAGACCGGGGAGTTAAAATAATCGGCACTGACGGGTACGGGCTTGACCGGCCTTTCAGGAACATGATGGATGACTATACCCGCACAAAGGACAAAAGTTTCCTCTGGCCCGCGCATTTCGCCGGGAGAAAGAAGGAATACTGCCACATCGAGAAAATGGCGAACCTTGACAGGATACCGAAATCTCACGGTTTCAGTGTAATGTGTTTTCCGGTAAAAATCAAGGGGGCAAGCGCCGGCTGGGTCAGGCCGGTCGCAATACTAGAAGACTAATTATGAATTATGAGTTATGAATCAACGACAAAGATTTTATCTAAAACAGTGTTAACCTAAGGTTTAAGTGTAGTTTACAAGTTAATTCAATTTGAAAATCCGTGGAAATTCGTGAGAATCCGTGGTTAAATTAGTATCAAGAGTCAAGTATCAAGTGTCAAGTTACTGCTATGTTTATGTAGCGGCGCGATTCATCGCGCTTGAAAGTAGGGCAAACTTTCGGAGAGACAAATGGTTCATTTAAGTGATTCCGTAATTATAAACAGGCCGGTGGAGGAGGTTTACCGCATTGCCAGCGATGTGGCAAACCACCCGAAATATATCCCGTATTTCAAGAAGTGCAGGGTCCTGGCAAGAGACGGCACCCATATTTTCGTGGAGCGCACAGCCGAAATTAACGGAAAGGTATTTTCCTGGCTGGGCTCCATCGTTTTTGAAGAGAAAAACTCGCTTTTTTGGTTTCAGCAGGTTGACGGGCCTTTGAAAGGCATGACCGGCGAGTGGATCTTTGAGCAGGTGCCTGAGGGCACGAAGCTTACCATAACGCACAACGTGGTTTTTAAGGTGCCTGTGATAGGGAAGCTGCTGGAACTGTATGCTGCCGGGAATTATGTGTCAAAATCAGCAAAAAACACGCTGAGAAGCCTTAAGGAGAATATAGAAAAAGAAAAATGAAAATATACACAGTTTTTTATCTCTTTTTTCTTGGGTTTGCTGTATTTTATCAGCTGTTTGCGGAAAGAAGGGTGGATAAAGCTTCTTCGCAAAATAGGGGTAAAACCTATTTTGAATGGACGCATATGCTGATTACGCTGACATATTACACGCTGAACATGCTGGCGGTTGCCGAATACTTTATTATTAAAAGAAAAATCAATATCTGGGTATCGTTTGCAGGCCTTGCTCTGTTTCTGCTTGGCTTGTGGGGCAGGAGCTATGCTGTTAAAACTCTTCAGAAATATTGGAGCGGGGATATCGAAATCAGGCAGGGGCACAGCATTATCAGGAAAGGTCCTTATGCTTACGTAAGGCATCCCGCATACCTTTCAATGATTATAAAAAGCACAGGTCTGTGCCTGGTTCCGAATTCATATCTTTCCCTCGTTTTTTTGTTCCTGTGCTATATTCCCGTGCTCCTCATGAGAATGTCTTATGAGGAGAAAATATTAAGCAAAGAGATAGGAGAAGAATATCTGAAATATAAAAAATTAGTTCCTGCTTTTATTCCTTTTTTCAGAAAGGCAGGTAAATTTTCTGGAGCATAAAATAAAATTCGATTGTTTGTGTTATAATATTTATGGGGTATCCTAATGCGGCGCGTTGTAATCACTGGTATTGGAGTGGTTAGTCCTGCCGGCATTGGAAAAGACGATTTCTGGAAGTCAATGACAGGGGGGAGATCCTGCATTCGCAAAATCACGAAATTCGATGCTTCGGAACTGTCTTCTCAGATCGCAGGCGAAGTGGAAGGTTTTGAACCCGGGGAATATATTAAAAATCCGAAAAACATACGCAGGATGGATGTTTCCAGCCAGTATGCCATAGCCGCTACAAAGATGTCCGTAGAGGACAGCGGTATTGACCTTTCCCGTGAAGATCCTGAACGCATAGGCCTCTTTGTCGGCTCAGCGGTAGGCAGCCCTGTTTTTCTTGAAAAACAGATCATGTCTTTTTATGAAAAGGGAATTAAAAGCATCAGTCCCTTTATGGGGATCGCTTTTTTCCCCTGTTCGCACCTGGGTTTTATTTCCATTGAATTCGGCATCAAGGGTTCAAGCGCCACTCTTTCAACCGGCTGCACGTCAGGGCATACTGCCGTCGGCACTGCCCTGAATGATATCCGCTTAGGAAAATCCGATATGGCAATAGCCGGAGGCACCGAATCCCCTCTTATTCCTTTTGTCCTGCAATCTTTTTGCGTGATCCATGCTGTTTCAACCAGAAATGACGAACCAGAAAAGGCATCCAGGCCTTTTGACAAGGAAAGAGATGGGTTTGTTCTGGCAGAGGGATGCGGCATTCTTCTCTTAGAAGAACTCGAGCATGCATTAAGGAGAAATGCCCATATATACGCCGAGATCGCAGGATTCGGCGCCACCTGCAATGCTTTTCATATGACCGCGCCTACAGAGGATGCGAAAGAAACGGCAAGGGCAATGAAACTTGCGCTTGATGACGCCGGGGTAAAGCCCGGGGAGATCGACAATATAAATGCCCATGGGAGTTCAACCCCGTTGAATGAAGTGGCTGAAACTATGGCAATAAAGCAGGTTTTCGGTGAAAATGCATACAGAATACCTGTTAATTCAATAAAATCAATGATAGGCCACGCACTCGGCGGGGCAGGGGCTATTCAGGCTGTGGCTTCGGTTTTAACCATAGAAAACGGCCTGATACCGCCCACAATAAATTATGAGCATCCTGATTCTGCCTGTGACCTTGACTGCGTTCCGAATGAAGCACGCAGCGCCAGAGTGGATGCCGTTCTTCAAAATGGCTGCGGTTTTTCAGGATTAAATGCCGCCTTAGTTTTCAGAAAATTTCAGGGGTAAAAATGACAGTATACAGTTTAATACCATTGGTTGCCAGCCTTACAAATTTATTTCTGGTTATTTTAGTATATTTCAGGGCTAAGAAAGATGCCGCACGCATTGCCTTTATTTTTGGCGGTTTATCTGTGTTTACCTGGAATATGGGGGCATTTTTATCATTTTTAGCTTCAAACCCCAAAATAGCAGCGCTTGCATGCAGAATAAACGGAACTGGATTAGTTTTTATACCTTCCTTAACTTATCTTTTTTCTCTTTCTATAACAGAGAGCGAAGGAGCTGCAAGGCAGAGGTTCAAAATAGCCGGTCTGTTGATAAGCGCCGCATTTCTTCCATTTATCTGGTTTACCAAACTTTTCTTTTCGGATATTTATTACCATTCCTGGGGTTGGTATCCGCAAATTGGCCCTGCCGGAGTCTTTTTTAATTTTTTTCTGCTATTTTTTGGATATGACAGTCTTCATGTTCTGTGGAACGGTTACAAGAAAAGCTTTGATGTAAAACATAACCAGCTTGCTTACGTTCTCCTTGGTATCGGGATAGGCATTATAGGAGGAACGATAAATGTATTTACTGTTGCCGGAAAAGCTTTTTATCCCATAGGCTATCTATTTAATGTTCTTTATACAGGAATTGTCACTTATGCTATACTCAGGTATAGACTGTTGGACATTACCATTGTGCTGAAGAAGACGCTTTCATACACGGCTTTGTTTACCATTATAATAGGAATTTATTTGCCCATAATATATATATACAGGCAGTTAATCGGGGAATCTATGACTCTGCCTGAAGCGGCGCTCTTAATGATGGGTGCAACCGGCCTGACTGTTCTTATTATCTTTACTTTAAAAGAAAGGATAGAAAAAGGTTTTGACAGGCTGATCTTCGCCGGCAGGTACGATTACCAGAAAACCCTTCAGTCTTTCGGCAGGATACTTGCCATAACCATAGATCCGGATGAGCTTGCGGAGAAAGTCGTTACGGGTCTGGCAGGCATAATCGGCGTCGAGAAAGGCTCCATGATACTGTTCAATAATGTGAAAAATGGGTTTGTGATGAAGTTCAGCGCGGGTTTATTGTCTGAGCTTGCGGGAAGCGTTGTTTTCAGGAAAGAGGACGAAATAGTAAAGTTCCTGTCAACAGGCAAAATACTTGTAAGAGAGGAAGGCGAGAGCAGGAGCGGTTTATACAAGACAGAACAAAGATTGGAAAATAAGATACTGCTTGATTCGATCGGAGCTTACGTAAGTATCCCCATTATCGGCAAGGCAGGGCTTACGGGAATTTTTACGCTGGACAGAAAAGCTTCAGGCCTGATGTATAACGAGGAAGACTTCAGGATTTTGTCTTCCCTGGGTTATGAGATAGCGATAGCAGTTGAGAATGCGGAGCTGTTCCAGACGCAGAAGGAGCTTATAAGGCAGTTGGTCCAGTCAGACAAGATGGCTTCCATAGGCCATCTTGCGGCAGGCATCGCGCACGACATAAGAAACCCGCTTTCCGCGATCACGGGCAGGATCCAGCTGTTGCTGAAAACAGAAGGCTTCAGCTCCGAGGTCCTGGAAGATATGAAGGCGATCGATGAGGGGGCAGGGCATATCGCGAAAATAATCGAGAATCTTCTGAGGCTTTCAAAGCCGTCTGAGCTGAAATTCGGTAAGATAAATATAAACGGAGTGCTGAAGAGCGCGATCAGCCTGACAGAAAAGCAGAAATTCATGAAAGGCATTGCGACCATAGGCCAGTTCGAGCGTTCCCTGCCGCCTGTCAGCGGCGACAGCGCGATGCTTGAGCAGGCCTTTATTAACCTGATCACGAACGCGAGCGAAGCAATGCCTGACGGAGGGGAGCTGAATATCTCGACCTTCAGCAGCAACGGGATGGTCTGCGTAGAATTCAGCGACACAGGGGAAGGGATCAGGCACGAGGACAAGGACAAGTTATTCCAGCCATTCTCCACCACGAAGAAAAATGGTGTGGGCCTGGGATTGTTCATTATCAATAACATAGTTACGGCGCATAACGGCAGGATAGAAGTGCACAGCAGGCCCGGTAAAGGCGCGAAGTTCCTTATAAGCCTGCCGTCCAGGATTTTCCCTGGATGAAATAAGAATATTTCTCCGGGGACAATGGCAAGCGGGTATAAATTTATGATACAACGCAAAAAGGAGACCAGGTGAACCTGAGAAATAGGATAGCGCTGTTTATCATCCTGCCCCTGCTTATCCTGAGCGTATATCAGACCTTGAGTTCTTTTATTTCCGTAAAAAAAGGCAGGTATTTAAGAAATTCTATTATAATGCCCGCAATAGAAAAGTTAAGCGTCAGTTCCGGTCTGCAGTTCATTAACACAGAACTTGCTGCCTTGATAAGAAAGGCGGTTATAGCCCTGCAGAAAGGCGATAAAGAGGGGCTTCAAAAGTTGATCCGGAAAAGCACATTGCTGAGAGATCAAAGGCAGGCTGAACTGCAGAAGCTGGGCGAAGTGTTTACTCAGTCCGAAATAAAACTCAATACTCAGCTTTCAAAGGATCTGAAGGACGCAATATCGGCAGAAGACACTCTATATACGGCAATAATATCAAGGATGGCTGTTTCTGTCTGGAACCCGGACGCGGTTAGAAAGACCGCTGATATGATAGGAAACGAAGTTACCCCCGCGGAAGATAAGGTATCCCTTGCCATGGCAATGATCTACGAAGAGTGCATGAGAAGCATTGAGGAAACGAAAAATATATCCGACAAAGCTGAAAAGAACAGGCTGAAAGTATCTTTACTGACCGCTGTTTTTTCATTTCTTATTTTATGTTTTATTATTATATTTTCAACTTTGAGCATAACCAGGCCTATACAAAAACTGCACGAAATGGCGGATAAGATAGGCAAGGGCGATGCCCGCGTGGAAATCGATGCGGTATTGGCAAAAAAGAAGGACGAAATCGGGGATCTGGCCCGTTCGTTCGAGAAGATGGCGGTTGACCTGAGGACGGCCCAGGAAGAGCTGTTGAGCAAAGAAAAGCTGGTAGCTATCGGCCAGTTTGCGGCCGGCATAGCGCACGAACTGAGAAATCCGCTTGCCACGATAGACAGTTCAGCATTCTACCTGAAAACAAAATTGGAAAGCGCCGGAGAAAAGGTAAGCCAGCACCTTGACCGGATCAAATCCAGCACTGAAGATGCCGCTTCCATCATACAGAGCATCCTTAACCTGACAAGGATCGAAGAAGCGCGTTTTGAAAGGATGGACATATCATTATTTTTGTCAGGCTTAATAAACGCTTCTAAATTACCGCCTTCGATAAATATCGCAAGAAACTTCCCGTCTGAAAAAATAATGGTCAAAGCCGATAAGGGGCAGCTGCAGATAGCTTTAAAAAATATAATAACAAACGCGGCGGAGGCAATGGACTGGAAAGGCTCGCTGACTGTTGATGTCCGCAGCCTTGCGGATAGAAGGATTGAAATATCCTTTACCGATACAGGCTCAGGCATCGCGCCTGAGGATATCAACAGGGTATTTGAGCCGTTTTTCAGCACAAAAGCAAAGGGCATAGGTTTCGGCGCGTCTATTTCCAAGATGATAATAGAAAGGCACGGTGGCACGATAGAGGTTAGATCTGAACCGCGCAGGGGGACTACCGTATTTATACGATTACCTCCGGAATATACCGGTAACGGAGGTAAGGGCAATGGATGAAAAAAACAAAGTTCTTGTTGCGGATGACAACGAGGAATTCTGCAGGAACGTGGCAGACATCATAGAATTGAAGGGTTATGAGGTGGAAATTGCCCATAACGGATCAGAGGCGGTTGATTCCGCGCGGAGGAACAGCTATGCTTTTATATTGATGGATGTAAAGATGCCGCTGTTGAACGGCGTTGAGGCGTTCAGGAAAATAAAAAAAATATCGCCGGATACCGCGGTGATAATGATCACGGCTTACGAGATGGAAAGGTCTATCAAGGAAACACTGCAGGAGGGAGCATTCGGCTTCCTGAAAAAACCGTTGAATTTTGACAGACTGTTTGATGTCATTGAAAATGCAGTTTCCGGAAGAATGCTCGTGCTGGTAGCTGATGACGACGAGGCATTCTGCAAAAACATCAGGGACGTGCTTAGCGATAAGGGTTACAGTGTCACTATGGCCTGCAACGGCGAAACAGCGCTGGAAAAGGCAAGAGAGAATGATTTTGATGTCCTGCTCCTGGACATGAAACTTCCGCCCTTTAACGGGCTGTATACCTACCTTTCAGTAAGGGATATCCGCAGAGAGATCGTTGCTATCCTCGTAACCGGGTACCCGAAAGAGATGTCAGGGCCTGTAAAGCAGGCGCTGGAGGAAAGCGCTTATATCTGTCTTGAGAAGCCGGTAAATATGGAATACCTCATTTCTTTGCTTGACGGCATAAGAGAGCAAAGAACCAGGGGCGGACTCGGGAAACGTGATAGAAATTAAACGCAGAAAAAGGATAATATGAGGAAAAAGCCCAATATACTGATCATAGATGACGATAAAGATTTCGTTTATAATATGAGGGATATCCTGCAGGAAGAGGGTTATACGGCGGATACCGCGGATAACGGGCAGGCCGCGGTTAAACTTTGCGGCGAAAAATTGTTTGACCTTATTCTTGTCGATATAAAACTGCCTGACATGACAGGGCTTGAGCTGATCGAAAGGCTTTCCCTGCAAGCTCAGGGAACGGAATATATAGTTATTACGGGTTATGCCTCAATAGAAAGCGCGGTTGAGGCTGTAAGAAAAAAGGATATAGTAAGTTACGAAACCAAGCCGGTTGACATGAACTCGATCCTGTCCCTGATAAGACAGGTTATGGAGCGCAGAGCCGTGGAAGAACAGCTCAGGGAATCCGAGGGAAAGTTCAGATCGGTATTTGAAGGGGCTGTGGACGGGATACTCGCGGCAGACGCGGAGACAATGAAGATAAAATTCGCCAATCCCGCAATATGCCGTTTCCTGGGTTATGAAGAAAAAGAACTGGTGAATATGGGAGTGAACGACATACATCCCAAAGGCAGCTTGAAACATGTGACGGAAGCGTTCAAAAAACAGGTTAAAGGCGAGATCGCGATCGCCGAGGACATGCCCTGTTTAAGGAAAAACGGGAAAGTTATTTTTGCCGATATAGGGTCAAGGCCCATAAGGATGGGAGGAAGGCTGCTGAACGTAGGATTTTTCCGGGATGTTACAGACCGTAAAAAAATGAATGAGGAAATTTTGAAGGCCCAGAAACTTGAATCACTGGGCATACTCACCGGGGGCATTGCACACGATTTTAACAATATGCTGACAGTCATCATTACCAGCGTTTTTTCAATGAAAACGGAGATCAAACCCGAAGGAGATGCTTTTGAAGCGCTGGGCAGGATCGAGAAAGCAGCTCTGCGCGCTAAGGGCCTGACCCAGCAGCTGCTTACTTTTTCTAAGGCAGGCGTGCCCATCAAGGAATCGGCATCAATAGCCGCGCTGATTAAAGAGTCAGCGGATTTCGCGTTGAGCGGTTCAAATGTCAAATGCAAATTCCGCATTCCCGGCAACCTGTGGGATGCGGAGGTGGATAAGGGACAGATGCAGCAGGTGATGAACAACCTTATTATCAACGCTGAGCAGTCAATGCCGAAAGGGGGTGTAATAAACCTGAGTGCGGAGAACGTGGATGCAGGTACCTGCCGGGAGATCGCGCTGAAGGAAGGAAAATACGTGAAATTATCCGTGAATGACAACGGAAAGGGAATACCCGAAGAAAACCTGTCCAGGATATTTGATCCTTTTTTCACGACAAAAGAAAAGGGAAGCGGAATGGGGCTGTCCGCCGCCTATTCGATCATAAAGAAGCACAACGGGTATATCAGGGTTGAGTCTAAGGAAGGGACAGGGACAACTTTTTATATATACATTCCGGCGATGGAAAACAGGCCGGTTGATCCGGGCAGTTACGCGCCTAAGAAGAATAGCGCCGGGAAGATCAGGATCCTGCTGATGGATGACGAAGAGCAGATCAGGCAAGCTACCGGCTGCATCCTGAGGAGTCTGGGATATGAGGCGGAACTTGCGGCTGACGGCCTGGAAGCCGTTGAATTATACAGCCGGGCGAAAAGATCAGGCAATCCTTTTGACGCGGTCATTATGGACCTGACAATACCCGGAGGCATGGGAGGCAGGGACGCGATCAAGGAATTGATCAAGATCGAAGCGGAAGTCAGGGCAATAGCATCCAGCGGGTATTCCAATGACCCGATAATGTCAGAATACGGGAAATACGGTTTTAAGGGAGTGGTAGCAAAGCCATACACAGGGGAAGAACTGAGCAACGCGATCCTTAAGGTAATGAAATAAAGGAATATATGGAGAAATACAGGATCCTGATCGTGGATGATGAGAAGGAAATATGCGATGCCTGCGCTTCGATCCTGAAGAGCTGCGATTACATTATCGAGACAGCTCTGAACGGGGCGGAAGCATTCAGGAAAATAGGCGAAAAAGTCCCGGATATCGTGATCGCGGACGTGAATATGCCGGGAATGAACGGCATGGAACTGCTCAGGCGGACGAAGAAGGCGTATCCGGAAATAAGCATACTGCTGATCACAGGCTATTCCACTGTAGGCGACGCGGTGGAGGCAATGAAACTTGGGGCTTCAGACTACATACCCAAGCCGTTCATGCCTGAGGAATTGCGCGTAAAGGTATCCAAGATGCTGGAATCCAAAGGTATGATCAAAGAGAACAAGAGGCTTAAAAAAGAACTGGGAGACAGATACGCGTTCGGAAAAGCAATGGGAAAATGCCAGGCCATGCAAAAAATATACGACCTGCTTGAAAAGGTGTCCTGCACTGACAGCACCATACTGATAACCGGAGAAAGCGGGACAGGAAAGGAGCTTGTGGCGCACGCCATACACCATAACAGCCCAAGGAAAGGCAGGCCTTTCGTATCCGTTGACTGCAGCAGCCTTTCCGAGAACCTGATGGAAAGCGAGCTGTTCGGCCATATGAAGGGTTCTTTTACCGGGGCAGCTGCGGATAAACCAGGCCTTTTTGAAACAGCCGAAGGCGGCACTCTTTTCATGGATGAGATAGGCAACATCACACTCGGTGTCCAGGCAAAGCTGCTGAGGGTGCTCCAGGAAAAGGAGTTCAAGAGGGTCGGGGACGTGGTAAATAAGAAGGCGGACGTGCGTATCATCGCCGCGACGAATAAAAACCTTAAAAAAATGGTGAAGGACAGCAGTTTCAGGGAAGACCTTTTCTACCGCTTGAACGTGGTGCCGGTGCACATCCCTCCCCTTAGAGAAAGGAAAGAGGACATACCGCTCTTCATAGAGAATTTCCTTTCGATACGCGGGAAAGGCTCAAAAGTCAGGTCATTTTCCCCTGAGGCAATGAACCTGATGATGGAATATAACTGGCCGGGCAACGTGCGCGAGCTTGAGAATCTTGTTGAGAGGCTTGCAGTTACAGTCGCGGATGAATCCGTGCTGCCTAACCACCTTCCCAATGAATTCCGGAAAGATGAAGTCCGGTTATCGGCTGAGGTCCCCAGGAGCAGCGACAAGCTGAAAGAGGCAAAAAGAGACCTGAGGGCAAAGGCTGTTGAAGAACTGGAAAAGCTGTTTGTTTCCAGCGCCCTGGAGAGGAACAACGGGAACGTCAGCAGGACCGCGTTGGAAGTGAAAATGAAAAGGCAGAATTTCCATTCGCTTATGAGGAAACACGGGATAAGGAGGAGGGAGGAATATAATTAAAAATGCAAAATGCAAAATTCAAAATGTAAATTGTTAAACGTGAACCATGGGAACATAGGAACTAACCGCTCTGAATAAGGGCGGTTTTTTATTTTGACAGCCCTCATTCTTTTGGAATAGACCCTTTACGGTCGTAAAAAACGGGGCTAAAGCCCCTACTCCAAATCCTCTTTTAGAAAAGGGGGATTTTTTATTTTAAAGCCGATATTCAGTGAACAAAAAATATATTCATTTTTTTCATACACAGAATACCTGATTCCCTGTTTTTTCCGCTTATTGCCGCATATTTCCGGTATTCACTTCCGCCCTGCGTCAGCCCGCCTTCCA
Organism: Candidatus Desantisbacteria bacterium CG1_02_49_89; assembly: GCA_001871075.1. GTDB lineage: Bacteria > Desantisbacteria > UBA1551 > UBA1551 > UBA1551 > UBA1551. The sequence continues at coordinate 17,949 of MNUP01000033.1, read as the reverse complement.
TGAACCAAAATTAAACTTCTATTTTTGTTTTACCGACGGGAAAACATTAAAATACCCAGAAAACCGCTCCTTAACGGACGATGTTGGCACGTTTGTTGTCTTTTATTGTTACACAAGAAGGTTGCGTCGCAGACAAAAACAAAATTTTTAAGGAGGTTTTATGAAGAAGGTGTTAACGGTTATGCTGGTTTTAGCAGCGGTAGCAGGTTTCGGTATGGCGGCGGAAGCTCTGGATGTCAGCATCGGCGCAAGGCATGCCGGGCTGGGAAACATTTCAGGGGTAGGCTCCATGAACGGTATGTGGCAGATCGAGGTCTTGGTCGGGCCCTTGTGCATTACCCCGGGCTGGCTTACAGACAACGAGGGAAGAGTAATGATGACCCCGTTCACGTTTGGTTTTATCGCGAAAGCGCCCCTGCCTTTCATCAGCCCTTATATCGGGCTGGACCTTACGTATTACGCGGAAACCAGTTCAAAAGATGAACTGTTCAATAAGGTTCTTCCGAAGATAATCGGCTGCAGCACGGACCTGATGGCAGAGATCCAGAAATACGGGTTTGGAGACGGCTACACCACTCTGTGGGGAATTGAGGCAAAGGCAGGCGTGGAATTCGGCCTGGATAAAGCGGTCAGGATCTACACCGGCATAGGCTTCGGCTACACAATGATAAGTGCAAACTTTGGTTCAGGCAACGTAACCTTCGGTATAGGCAGCGTGACATGGGAAACAGGGTTCCGTCTTTATCTTATCGGCAGGCCTAAGGATGAGCACGGGAATAATCCCGCGGTGCCCGGCGTGAAGAAATGATCCTGAATGCGGATAGAACAAACGTTTAAAGCAGGAGGAGTTATGAAAAGATTGTTGGCGGCAGTGGCAGTCGCGGGTGTTCTCGGATTGGGGTTCAGCGGAAATGTGTCCGGTTTTGCGCTCGGCGCAAGTCACGCTGTTTTGGGAAGCGCGGGAGGGATCGGTTCTATGACCGGTATGTGGCAGATCGAGATCCTGATGGGTTCACTAAGGATAGTGCCGGGATGGTGCGTGGATAGCGAAGGGCGTATCAAGATGACTCCGGTAACAGTGGGATTCCAGACGAGGATCAAGCAGAAGTTCATAAGCCCGTTCATCGGCATTGACCTTAAGTATTATAAGGAAACTAATACAAAAGATGAACTATTCAATGATGTTCTGCCGTTCCTTATCGGCAGCGGTAAAGAAGCGATAACAATACTTGAGTCATACGGGCTTGGCGCCGGCAAGACAGTGCTGTGGGGTGTGGAAGCAAAAGCAGGGATCGAGATCGGCATTGATGAGGCGCTTTGTGTGTACTGCGGCCTTGGGTACGGTTACACAATGATGAGCACGGACATAGCGGGTTCAGATGTCACGTTCGGGCTGGGTAATGTTACTTTTGAGACCGGGCTCCGCATCTATGTGGTTCCAAGGAAGAAAATCGCGGGAGGTTCAAAATGAGGAACGAAACACTGAATACGCCTGATTCCTGGAAAAAATTCATCCGCGTGCGCCTTGCGGTCACGGGTTCTTTCCTTATCCTTATTATAATACTGCGCCTGGTAATGCATGCCGAGATGCTTCTTCCTTTGCTTGTGCTGGGCATAGTGGAATTCGCGGAAAGCCTTGTTTACAGGTATATGGCTTCAAGCAGGATCATACACAGGGTGAATTACGTGCCTTTTGTCCTGGACGTGCTTTTTGTCTCGCTGTTCCTTTATCTTATGGGCAGCATCCGCACCGCCTTTTTCATCGCCTACATATGGCCCATCATCATCGCTACCAGGCTCACCGGAAGGAAGAACATACCTTTCCTTGCAGGCCTGAGCGCCTTTCTTTTCCTTATTCTGTTCCTCGGCCAGCGTTTTGATTTCATCCCCGGCTGGATCGTGATGAACGAAAAAGGCGCGATGATGTTCCTTGTGGCAATAGGGCTTCCCTACCTTGGCTTCACTTCATATATGATGTGGGGTGAGGGCGTCAAGATAGGCGGGGTAGAGGACGATCTGAAGAAATCCGAGGAAAAATTCAGGATGCTTGTGGAAACATCACCGAACATTATAGCGATCCTCCGGCGGTCGACCGTCAGTTACATCAACGGGGCCGTGCAAAGGCTGCTGGGATATAAAGACGGAGACCTGGTTCCCGGAAAGTTCGATATCAGGGAGATAATAAAGCGCGAAGACAAAGAAATGTTCTCGGAGAAGGTAAGGGAAACCCTTGAAGGCGCGGAAGTGCCCAGGTATAACCTGAGCTTAATAAGGAAAGATGGAACATTTATAGACATGATCATAAATAACAAGCTTATCTCTTTCCAGGGCGAGCCGGCTGTGGAAATAGTCCTGGTGGACGTTACGAGCCAGAGGAAGATGATGGACGCGGTCCAGAGGCTGAGCAGGGTTGATTATCTTACCGGGTTATATAACTCAAGGCAGTTCTTCATCTCGCTTGAATCCGAGAAAGCCGGGAGCGCCGGGACAGGAAAGCCATTCTCGATGCTCTCTATTGACATGGACGGGTTCAAGAAGTGCAATGACCGTTACGGGCATGAGGCAGGCGACAGGGTCCTTCAAAGGTTCGGCAGAATGCTGAATGAGGAGATCAGGGCGGGCGTTGATAAGGCGTTCAGGCGCGGCGGGGATGAGTTCCTTGTTCTGCTGCCCGGATCAGACGTCAAAAGCGCGATAGCGCTGGCCGAGAAACTGAGGGTAATAGTAAAGGAACAGATCTTTCCTTCAAGCGGCGTTACCATCAGCATTGGAACAGTTCAGTATATTGAAGGATGCGACCCTGCGGCAACGGCGGACAAGGCTATGTACAAGGCAAAAGAACTCGGCGGAAATAATGTTTACGCAGGCCGCAACAGGCTTTTGAATGACGGAACGGATAAGGGGCAAACGGTTGCGCCTGTGAATAATAAGGAAAAGATCGATATGAAGATCCTTGTAGTGGACGACGACGCGGATGTGGCGGTTATTTTAAAGGAGATGCTGGATAAAGCGGGATTTGACGCGGAAACCGCGAATTCAGGCCGCGAAGCATTAAGGATGATAAAAAACCTGCCGATAGACCTTATATTGCTGGATATCAGGATGCCTGAGATGAACGGGGTGGAAACTCTGGGCCTGATAAAGGATGCCGGATGCGAGGCGCCTGTTATTATGATGACGGCGTATGACAACATAGACCTTGCCGAGGAAGCGTTCAGGCTGGGCGCCTGCGATTTTATCTTTAAACCAATGAATTTCGGGGAACTGATAAACGAGGTGCTTGTGAATTACAAAAGACAACCCGGAGATAAAAGGGTTCAGCCGAGTGAAAATTAACAATATGGCATAAGGAGGCTTAAAATGGCAGGGCATAAAAAAAACGAGAACGTACTGATAGTTGAAGACGAGGAGGATATAAGGAATTTCTGCAGGCGCGCCCTTGAGAAACCTTCGATCAGCACCTACGCCGCGTCAGGCGGGATGGAAGCGCTTGAATACATCCAGAGGGTTAAGTTTGCCTTAATGCTGACGGATATAAAAATGCCGGGGCTGGGCGGGGAAGAACTGCTGAAAAGAACAAAGGCGGTCTCGCCCTCAACAGACGTTATAGTGATGACCGGCTTTCCTGCGCTTGATTCCACGATAAGGATCTTCAAGTCCGGAGCCTGTGATTATATCGTGAAACCTTTTGACGCGCAGTCGCTGCGCATGACCGTGGACAGCCATCTTGAGCAGAGAGAGCAGAGGGGCGATATCGAATGGGAAAGATCCCTTATGAAAAAACTGGTATGTTCCGATGTGGAAACCAGCAAGCTTGCCAGGGAGAACAAGGACGCGATCTCAGAGACCATCCTGAAGCTCTGCGCGATCGCCGAATACCCGAGCGGGTTGGTAGGCGGCCACCTGCTGAGGATGAGAGATTACTGCGTTATTATCGCGAGAAGCCTGGGGCTTACCGAGAAACAGGCGGAGCTTATAAAATACGCTTCTCCTTTGCACGATATAGGCAAGATAGGGATATGCAAATCAACTCTGCTGAAACCGGGCAAGCTCACCGCGGAGGAGTATGAGGAAGTGAAAAGGCACCCGCTCATAGGCGCGCAGATCCTCTCGGGTTCAGGCAACGAGATCCTGGAGCCGGCAAGGGATATCGCGCTCGTGCATCACGAAAAATTCGACGGGACCGGTTACCCCAGGCGCATATCCGGCGAGGACATCCCTGTTTTCGGCAGGATAGCGGCCATCGCGGATGTATTTGACGCGCTTACTTCCAGAAGGGTCTACAAACCGTCTTACACTATTGAAAAAGCGGTTGAAATAATGGGCAGCGAGGCAGGCAGGCATTTCGACCCGTTGATCCTTAAGGTCTTTCTCGGTTCGATAGAAAAAGTAAGAAAGACCGCTGAGGAATTCAAAGACACCCGGCAGGGACCGTCAGGCTCCCCGGGCGGTGACAACGGAGATATTTTGCCTGATCCGGAAAAGAAATCGGAGTAATATATAAGGGAATAAGGAGGAAGCATGGACATCAACGATATTCTGAAGGAGAGCGTTAGAAAGGGAGTTTCAGACATCCATTTGAGCGCGGGCATGCCCGCGATGGTCCGTTTGGCAGGTGAGCTTATCCCCATGAACGAAACGGATCTCACCACAGCTGACGCAAAAAACCTGGCTTACAGCATGATGAGCACAAACCAGGCAAAAATGTTCGAGGAGAACTACTCTCTGGATTTTTCATACGGGATCACTGAAGGCAGGTTCCGTGTTAACGTATTCCAGGAACTGGGCGGCATAGCGGTAGCGCTCAGGCCGATACCCACGAAGATTCCGTCAATGGAAAGCCTTGATATGCCGAAGATCGCTTATGACCTTGCAAGGCTTCCCAGGGGCCTGGTGCTTGTGACCGGCCCTACGGGCAGCGGGAAATCCACGACCCTTGCAGCCATGATAGACCTGATAAACAGCGAGAAGAAATGCCACATTATCACGGTCGAAGACCCCATCGAGTTCATATACCCGAAGAAAAAAGCAGTAGTGCATCAACGGGGGCTCAGCGTCCACATGGGTTCCTTCGCGGGCGCCATGAAGGACGCCCTGCGCGAGGACCCGGACGTGCTCCTGGTGGGCGAGATGAGGGATCTGGAGACCATTGTTGCCGCGATAACTCTCGCGGAGACAGGGCATCTTGTGTTTTCCACGCTCCATACAATCGACGCGGCCCAGACCGTGGACCGCATCATAGACGTTTTTCCCGTCGGCCAGCAGCAGCAGATAAGGGCGCAGCTTTCAATGGCCCTTAAGGGGATCATTTCCCAGCAGCTGCTCAGCCGTATAGGCGGGGGCAGGGTCGCGGCAAGGGAGATAATGCTTTTTACGGCTGCCATAGCGAACCTGATACGCGAGGGCAAGACCCACCAGATACCCAGCGCTATCCAGCTGGGAAGGGAACAGGGGATGACGACCATGGAGCAGTCTTTGAAGGAACTGCATGAAAAGGGGCTGATCGATTATGAAGAGGCGATCTCCAGGTCAAGCAATCCCGGCCTTTTGAAGAACATGCTGCACGGAAAATAGAAATTAGGCGCCAGGGGAGGAACAGATGAAACTTAAACAAGGAATGCATTCGCGGGGCTTGCGGGAGAAACTGGATGAATCGGTTTCCTTCATTAAATTTACCGCGGGCACGGCCCATGACCTGAATAACGCGCTGACAATAATACTGGGTAATATAGAACTCGCGAAAATGGATTCTGGCGCGTCAGGCGCGGCTTACAGGGTATTAGGCGGAGCGGAGAAAGCATGCCTGCGCGCAAGAGACCTGGTCAGGCGGCTTTTTGCCTTCTCAAGCCGCGGAGCTCCTGTTAATGAAACGATATCCATGGAAGGCCTGATAAAAAGCTCAGCGATGCTGGCGCTTCACGGTTCAGGCGTTGGCTGCAGGTTCTCAATACCAAAAGATCTGTGGGACGCTGAAATAGATCCCGGCCGCATCACGCTTGCCATAAACAACGTTGTGATAAACGCCGAGCAGTCAGTAACAAAAGGGAGCACGATAAAGGTCAGCGCGGAGAACGCGGTGCTGGAGCAGGGCCACCCTTTCCCCCTGAAAAACGGCAAATACGTGAAAATAACCGTGAAAGACACCGGTATAGGGATACCCGGCGAGAACCTGTCCAGGATCTTTGAGCCTTTTTTTACTACCAAACATGAAGGCAGCGGCATAGGCCTTAATATCGCGTCTGAGATCTTCAAAGAGCACAACGGGCACATAACAGCTGAGTCAGGGCCAGGCATGGGCGCTTCTTTCCATATATATATTCCGGCGTCAGAGGGGAAACCGGAAACCGCGGCCGCGCAGAAAAAAACGATCCTGCAGGGTAAGGGCAGGGTCCTTCTGATGGATGACGAGGAAGAAGTATTAAATACCGCGGCCTTGATGCTGGAAAGGATCGGCTATAAGGTAACATCCGCAAGGGACGGGAAGGAAGCAGCGGAAACATACAGGCAGGCTATGGAGTCAGGCAGTAAATTCGGCGTTGTTATAATGGACCTTATAGTGCCGGGCAGGATGGGCGGCAGAGAAGCGATCGGCGAGATCCTGAAGACGGACCCGGGCGCGAAGGCGATCGTGTCAAGCGGCGGCTCAAACGATCCTGTAATGGTGCATTACCGGGAATACGGCTTCATCGGAGGGATCCCAAAACCTTATACTATTACGAAATTAAGCAGGGTGCTGGACAGCGTGATAAAGGAGGCTAAAAATGAGTTACGATGAAAAAGGGAAGGGCGGGGCGGCAGGACCGGGGCAGGATCAGGACAAGCTGAATACTGAGCTGATAAACATAATACAGTTTTCTGAGAAAGTGGCTACAGCTTTGTGCCGCAAAATGGACAGGGCTGAAGTGCTGGGCGCGGTCGAAAAGGAGTTTACCGGGTCAGGGAAATATACAGGCTCGGTTCTGCTCCTGGCTGAAGACAGGGACAATCTTGAAATTGCAGTATCCTCGGTAAGCTCCTCAGACAAAAAGGGTTTTCTTGAAAAAATGACCGGGAATAGCCTTTCAAAATACAAGATATCCCTGGATAAATCCAAGATCTACGGCAAAGTGGTCAGGGAAGCGCAGACGCTTCACGTAAAGGTAAGCGATATAATCGATGAATTGTACCCCGGGCCGATAGCGAAGCTCATATCAGTGACACTCGGTTACGAAAAAGAAGTTACGATCCTGACGCCCATCTGGGTCCGCGGGAGTGTTGGCGGCGTATTCGCGATGACTGCCCCGGTCCTGGCAGAACTGGCCGTACCGTCAGTAAAGAACTTAGCCGCGTATATCTCGTTCGCGCTTGAATCCGCTTCTCAGCGGGTCGAACAGGAGAAAGCGGACGCTGAAATAAGGAAGCTGAGCGCCGCGGTTGAACAGTCCATAGACGGTATAGCCATATGCGATATGGAATGCGCGCTGACCTATGTGAATAACGCGTTTGCGGGCATACACGGGTATTCCCCTGATGAGATGATAGGGATGAAAGCCACGGATATATACTCAGAAGAACAGACAAAAAACGCGGCAGGCAGGGGCGGTTTCAATGAATTGCAAAGGTGCTGGGGAGAGGAAACAACGCATTACAGAAAAGACAAGACAACCTTCACCGCTCTTATGTCATTTACCCTGCTGAAGGATAAAAACGGCAATCCCATAGGCCACTTAGCCGTGATAAGGGACATAACGGAAAGGAAAACGATGGAAGAAGAGCTTAAAAAGGCCCAGAAACTGGAATCGCTGGGCATACTTGCCGGCGGCATCGCGCACAATTTCAACAACATACTGACAGTGGTTGTCGGGAATATCAGCCTTGCTAAAATGAACATGCGGGCAGGGGAGGAGGCATACGAGACGCTATCGACGGCTGAGAAGGCGTGCCTGCGCGCAAGGGGCCTGACCCAGCAGCTGCTTACTTTCTCAAAAGGCGACTCTACGATTGCAGAACCAATTGACATAGCAGTACTGATAAGGGATTCAGCGGTATCCGCGCTGAACGGTTCAGGCGTCAAATGCGATTTCTCGATCCCGGATGACCTGTATTCCGTATCCGCGGACAAGGGACAGATAAGCCAGGCCATAAACAACCTGGTTATTAACGCTGAACAGGCAATGCCTGAAGGAGGTACAGTCAGGATAACCGCTGAGAACGTTGAACTCGGCCAGGGGCACGGGCTGCCAATAAGCAGCGGAAAATACGTGAAAACAACAGTAAAAGACCAGGGCGAAGGAATACCGAAGGAGAACCTCGCGAAGATATTTGACCCGTTTTTCACTACCAGGCCGAAAGGCAGCGGCCTGGGCCTTTCAGTCGCTTTCGCCATAGTCAAGAAGCACGGCGGGCATATTTCAGCCGAATCTGCGCTTGGCGACGGCGCGGCATTCCATGTTTATCTTCCCGCGATGTAGGACCGGGCCGGGAAAAAGAATAAAAGGGCAAAAGAAATAGGCAGACCTTAAAAAGTCTGCCTATTTTATTTTGAACCTGTTAAAATTATCTAAAAACTTGACATAGATTAAATATATGGTATAATATTTTAGTCAATTAGACTATTAGATTATCGGACGATTAGCAGTAACCAGTTATCCAATCGTCAAGTTATCCAGTTATCTACTGAGAATCGTATAATACCTTGACAACTGTCTTTGCGAGCGACAGCGAAGCAATCTCGCTTTTAACGACGAGATTGCCGCGCCCTTCGGGCTCGCAATGACAATAAAAAGCGTCAATCAATTAAGCGAATATCAGTAATTACGGACAGGCAGTCTGTTGTATGATCTTTTGACTTTTCCCGCCTCAACGGCGGGTCGCCGAAGGGGCGACACTTTTCACTCATCACTGTATTTAACGTGCCAAGGTAGCTCAGTCTGGGTCGAAGACATCACTTATGTCTTCGACGGGTGGAAGAGCAAAGCGACGCGCATTCTTTTATGCAGATCACCCAGGAAGAGCGACGGACTGAAAGGTTCATCAATCTTTTCTTTATCATTAACCAGGATGTGCCAAGGTAGCTCAGTCTGGTAGAGCGACGGACTGAAAATCCGTGCGTCGGCGGTTCAATTCCGCCCCTTGGCACCACTTTTCCCAACAAGGGAAAAGTGGTGGAGTCCCGATGTTACATCGGGACGGTCTATTCTCAATTTTCTATTTTCTATCAGGCTATTTTAGTTTTTAACTTTCAGCTTTTCCGCCCTGATTTCAATCAGGGCGAGACCTCGCCCCGATGGTTGTCGGGGCGGGCAACTTTTAACTGTATTAAAACGGGCGGTTAGCTCCCCGATGCTCCGATGTACCATCGGAGATGCGGGACTCCCTGTGGTCGCAGTTTTCAACTTCGCTAAGAGTGTTTGAATGTGCGGGCGGTTAGCTCAGTTGGTTAGAGTGCCACGTTGACATCGTGGAGGTCACCCGTTCGAGCCGGGTACCGCCCAGATTTTTCGCTCTGCGAAAAATCAGAGTCCGCCCAGCATGATTGGCGGACGGTCTATTGCTCAATTTTCTATTTTCTGTCTTTTTGATATGCACTGCGGAAAACTGGAGCAATAGAAAATAGAGCAATAGATAAAGGAGATTGCGAGATTGTGGTCAATTTTCAATTCTCTATTTTCAGGTTTTATATTATATATTTAATCTATTTATTAAAGAGGCCATATGAGCAAGGAAAGATATCCTCTTGACGTTTACAGGCACAGCGCGAGCCACATACTGGCATACGCGGTAAAAGAGCTTTTCCCTGGCGTGAAATTCGGGATAGGCCCTTCCATAGAAGACGGTTTCTACTACGATTTTGACCGGCAGGACCCTTTTGCGACAGAAGACCTGGTAAAAATAGAAGAAAAAATGCGCGAGATCATCAACGCGGACAGCATTTTTGAGAAGATCGAGGTTGACCGCAAGGAAGCGGAAAAAAACCTTAAAGACGCCGGCGCGGCGTACAAGCTTGACCTGCTGGCCGAAATACCCGGCCAGAAGGTGACATTTTATAAATGCGGGGATTTTTCGGATATGTGCAGGGGACCCCATGTTCCGTCAACGGGCGAGATCAAGGCGTTCAAACTGCTCAGCGTTGCAGGAGCGTACTGGAGGGGAAGCGAGAAGAACCCGATGCTGCAGCGCATATACGGGACCGCGTTCTACTCCCAGAAGGAACTGGACGAATACATCCAGAGGCTGGAAGAGATCAAAAAAAGGGACCACAGGAAGCTCGGTAAGGAACTTGACCTTTTCAGCATACATCAGGAGGAAGCTGGGCCCGGCCTGATCTACTGGCATCCTAAGGGCGCGCTGATACGCAGGATAATAGAGAATTTCTGGGTTGAAACGCATTTAAAGAACGGCTACGATCTGATCTACTCACCGCACATAGCAAGGACCGGTTTGTGGAAAACAAGCGGCCACCTTAATTTCTATAAGGAAAACATGTACCCGCCGATGGAGTTCGAGAATGAAAGTTACATGCTCAAGCCCATGAACTGCCCCGGCCATATTATGGTGTACAAGACACAGACCCGCAGCTACAGGGATCTGCCTTTACGCTGGGCTGAAATGGGTACGGTGTACCGCTACGAAAAACCGGGCGTCCTGCACGGCCTGCTCAGGGTGCGCGGCTTCACGCAGGACGACGCGCATATCTTCTGCAGGAAAGACCAGATAGAGGACGAAGTATCAGGCGTGCTCAAGCTCACTTCGTTTTTCCTGGGAAAGTTCGGTTTCAAGGATTACGTGATGTATGTCAGCACCAGGCCTGAGAAATACGTGGGGACACTTGAGAACTGGGAGGTTGCCACTTCCGCTTTGAAGACAGCGCTTGAAAAAAACGAGACAAAATACCAGATCGACCCGGGCGAAGGCGTTTTCTACGGGCCTAAAATAGACATTAAGATCAAGGACGCGCTTAACAGGGAATGGCAGTGCACCACGATACAGGTGGATTTCAACCTTCCCGCGGCTTTCAAGCTTTCCTATGTGGGCGAGGACAGCAAAGAGCACGAGCCGATAATGATACACCGCGCCATACTGGGTTCTTTTGAGCGGTTCATGGCGATCCTGATCGAATTCTACAACGGGGCTTTCCCGCTCTGGCTTGCCCCTGTCCAGGTAAAACTGATACCCATAGCTGACAGGCATAACGAATACTCAAGAAAAGTAAAGGAAACTCTGGCAGAAAAGGGCGCAAGAGTTGCTATCGATGAGGACAACCAGACCCTGCAGGCGAAAATACGGCTCGCGCAGATGGAAAAGGTCCCGTATATGCTGGTAATAGGGGACAAGGAAGTCTCTGAAAACACTGTTTCGGTCCGTTCCCAGAAAGGCGGCAACGCGGGCGCTATAAAAATAGAGGAGTTTGTCGGTAAGTTCGAGGGAGAACTCAAAGAATAGGAGTAAAGGTCAATGAAGACCGGGTTTGACAACGAAAAATACCTGAAAGAGCAAACGGCGGAGATACTTGACCGGGTCAGGAAGTTCAACAACAAGCTTTACCTTGAATTCGGCGGAAAGCTGTGCTACGATTATCACGCCGCAAGGGTCCTGCCCGGATACGACCCCAACGTTAAGATAAAGCTCCTGCAGGAACTTAAGGAAAAGGTTGAGATAATCCTGTGCATTTTTGCGGGTGACATAGAGAAGGGGAGGATAAGGGGTGATTTCGGCATTACGTATGACATAGCGACCCTGAAGCTTATGGACGACCTTCGCAAATGGAACCTGGACGTAACCGCTGTGCTTATCACCAGGTTCGATTCCCAGCCTCTTTCTGTGAAGTTCAAAAACAAGCTGGAGCGCAGGGGAATAAAGGTATATACCCACGGGGTCATAAAAGGTTATCCCGTTGACACGGACGCTATTGTCAGCGACGAAGGCCTGGGTAAAAACGAATACATACCCACCAAAAAACCTATAGTGATAATCACGGCGCCCGGCCCGGGCAGCGGCAAGCTGGCAACCTGTTTTTCGCAGATGTACCACGATCACAAGAAAGGCATGCATTCGGGATACGCGAAATTCGAGACCTTCCCGATCTGGAACCTGCCTCTGAAGCACCCGGTCAATATCGCGTATGAAGCTGCAACCGCGGATATACTTGACTTCAACCTGGTTGACCCATTCCACCTCAGCGCCTATAACAAGGTTTCCGTTAATTACAACAGGGATGTTGAGAGTTTCCCGATACTCGCGAAAATACTGCAGAAGATCCTCGGGGAGTCCGCGTACAAGTCCCCGACCGATATGGGAGTGAACAGGGTCGGTTTCGGGATAATAGACGACGAAATCGTGCAGGAAGCAGCGAAACAGGAGATCATACGCAGGTTCCTGCGTTACAACTGCGAATATTTCCAGGGCATAGAGAACGAAAAAACAGTGGAGAAGGCGAAAAAGATCATGGAGGAACTCGGGTTAAAGCCGGAGGGCCGCGGCGTTGTCCTGCCCGCGCGCAAAGCCGCGGATGACGCTGAGAAAAAAGGCAAGGGAAACAAAGGCGTGTTCTGCGGGGCGGCAATACAGCTGCCTGACGGCCGTATGATCACGGGTAAGAACTCGCCCTTGATGCACGCGGCGTCAAGCCTTGTTATAAACGCTATAAAAGCGCTTTCGAACATACCTGACGGAATACTTCTTCTTTCCCCGAACCTGCTCAGCTGCATAGCGAAAATGAAAGAAGGCATACTCGGAGCTGAATCCGAGAGCCTTAGCCTTGATGAAGCGCTTACGGCCCTTTCGATAAGCGCTGCCACCAACCACACTGCCGAGATCGCGCTGAAGGAACTGGAGAAACTCCGTGGCTGCGAAGTCCATATGACCCATATACCCACTCCCGGCGATGAAGCCGGCCTGAAAAGACTGGGAGTAAACCTTACCACGGACGCCAACTTCTCTTCCGCCAACCTGTTCGTTATTTAAGTTTCTTTTTTATATGTCATCTGCGATCTACTTTGCTTCGGGAAGAACTCGCCGTTCATTACCCCATAGGGGGAAGGCTGTATGAAAATTTTCCTTATTGTTATCCTTTGTATCGCGGCGGGTTTTGCCATTGCCTGGCCGTTCATCGAGAAAACGCTGATCAGGAACCTGTTCGCTCAGAACGCGAAACCTTTAACTGGGGAAGAGATCAAATTCTGCGAAAAAATAGTGAGTGAGGGGAAAGGACTACCCCTGGGTCTGCAAGACAACGCTGAAATACGGGAAATGCCCCTGCCTTCCCTGTAAGAAACTTGAAGAAGAAAGGAAAAAATAAAAATGAAGCAACGGATCAAAAGAGTTTTAGCCGGATTATTTGTTTTTGTGCTGGTTTTCACGGCAGCGCAGGTTTCCGTTGCGTTAACACCGTTCAACTACGTGCTTATAATAAGCATTGACGGCGCCCGTTCTGACATAGTTTTTTGCAGGGCGGAGTCCAGGAATATCCGCGCTTTGTCTTCCGGAGGCGCTTATACCTTCTGGGCGCAAAGTATCGTGCCCAGCGTGACGCTGCCTGCCCATACCTCAATGCTGACAGGCGTTAAGGCAAGCGTGCATAAAATAACATGGAACGATTACAAACCGGAAAAAGGATACGTTCAGGTGACAACGGTATTCGAGCTGGCAAAAGCAGCCGGCCTGAAAACCGCGATGTTTACCGGCAAACAAAAACTTCTGCATATAGCCAAGCCGGGAACAGTGGATAAGTTCAGGTGGGTAAACAGCAATGCCGGGGTAATAGCCAGGGCGGCTGCCGAGTATATTATTGAGGAAAAACCTAATTTATGTTTTGTGCACCTGCCTGATCCTGATTCAGCAGGGCATAGCTGGGGCTGGGGTTCAGCTAACCAGGTTAAATCTGTAGAGGATTGCGACAAAGCTATAGGTGTTTTATTAGACGGGCTCCGTTCCGCGGGCATCCTGGACCAGGCTTTTATTATAATAAGCGCTGACCACGGAGGGCACGGGAAAGGGCACGGGACAACAGACCCGCGCGATATGTGTGTTCCCTTTATCTGCTCAGGGGCATCCGTAAAATCCGATTACGAGATCCAGGCTCCGGTCTCTATCTGCGACGTTTCAGGCGCAGCGATCTACGCGCTTGGCCTGGTTATTCCTGATACCTGGACAGGCAAGCCAATAAAAGAGGTTTTTAAGGAAACGATCTTCACGCGCGCAACCGCATCCGAAACAGCCCAATGAAACGCGCGAAAAGCATAAAAAGGTTTTTCGTATATATCCTTAAATGCAAAGACGGGACATTCTATACGGGTTATACCAATAACCTGAAAAAACGGATCGCCCTGCACAACACGGGCAAAGGGGCTAAATATGTAAAAGGCAGGGGGCCCGTGAAGCTGGTATATGCTAAGGTATACGTATTCCGCAGGCATGCGATGAAGACAGAGAGAAAAATAAAAACTATGTCAAAGAAAAGAAAAATTAAATTGATAGGAACCTGCGGTAAAATCATCCAGAGGTTTTTAAAATGAAATTTTACATAAAAACCTTTGGATGCCAGATGAATGAATACGATTCGCAATGCATTGCCGGGCAATTGGTTGAACACGGATTCAGACAGATAAAAGATGCGGATGAAGCAGATATTATAATTTTCAATACCTGTTCTGTGAGAGAGCACGCGGTCCAGCGGTTCTACACGATACTTTCCGAAACAAAGAAGCTCAAGGAAAAGAAACCGGGCCTGCTGGTAGGCGTGTGCGGGTGCCTTGCTGAGCAGGAGAAAACAGGCATTTTAAACAGGTTTCCCTGGGTCCAGGTTGTTATTGGCCCCGGAAACATCGGTATAGCCGGCGATTTCGTAAAAAAGGCGATAGAGAATAAGTCAAGGATCGTTGAGACGGGGAAATTTAATCCCCCTCACCTTAATCCTCTCCCTCCGGTGGAGAGGAAAAATATGGAAATGGCATACGTGCCTATCATAAGGGGGTGCGACAACTTCTGCTCCTACTGCGTTGTGCCGCATTTGCGCGGAAGAGAACAGAGCAGGCCGGCAGATGAGATCATCGCGGAAGCAGAGAGGGTGGCCGCAGGTGGTTTTAAAGAGATAATGCTGCTGGGGCAGAATGTGTGCTCCTATAAAGACAGTCGTGCGTCGTGCGTCGTGCGTCGTGCGTCAAAAAGTAATGATTTTGTTGAACTGCTGAAAGAAATAGAGAAGATAAAGGGAATTGAAAAAATAAGTTATATGACAGCGCACCCGAAAGACATGACGCTGGAACTGATAGAGGCAATAGCGGCATCGGATAAAATGGAAAAAGAATTCCACCTGCCTTTGCAGTCAGGGTCAGACAGGATCCTTGAGGCGATGAACAGGGGATACACAAGGAAGCATTACTTAGACCTGATCAAGACGATAAAAGACAGGATACCAGGCGCGGTTTTCAGCACGGATATAATAGTGGGGTTCCCGGGTGAGACCGAAGAAGATTTCCTGCAGACCCTTGAAATAGTAAAGGGAACGCGTTTCAACAACGCTTTTATGTTCAAATACTCTGACCGCCCTAATACGAAAGCGCTTGGCATGCAGGATAAGGTATCCGAGGAAGAAAAGGAATCCAGACTTAAAAGATTGATATCCCTGAACTCGGAAAACATAAAGAAAAACCGTAATTATTAAATTTCGTAAAATAGATTTGTAGATGTCATTGCGAACCGAAGCCGCGAGCTGAAACCACGAGCAAAGCGTGGTGGGCAGCGTGGCGGGCGGTGAAGCAATCTCGTATGGGATTGCCACGGGTTTCACCCTCGCAATGACACCGATACGGAGACAAAATGAAAGCGGCGATATTTTTAGGTCCTTCGGAAATAGTCGTAAAAGACGTTCCTGAGCCGAAGCCGGATGACAGGAACCTGATCCTGAAGATACACAGAGCGTCCATCTGCAACGGTTCTGACAGCGCAGTGCTTAAAGGGGAAAGGGATATAATAAAGGCGCATCCTGAACTGAAATTCCCGATGATAGGCGGGCACGAGTGCTCAGGCGAGATAGTGCACGCGGGGAAACACGCTGAAGGGGGTTTTAATATCGGCGATAGGATCGCGTTCTGGTGCAAGGCAGAAGGAGCTTTTACCGAATACAACGATATCTACCCGCAGTATTACGCCATTGCCAGGCTCAGCAGCAATATTTCTTATGATGAAGGGTCGATAATGGAAATGCTGGGCTCCACGATGTGCAGGGGCACGCTTGTGGAACTCGGAGAAACCGTTGTGGTCCTTGGCCTGGGCCCGGCTGGCCTGCTCCTTGTCCAGGAAGCTAAGATATCCGGAGCTTCAAAAGTAATAGGCGTTGATATGTGCAAGCTTCGCCTGGACAAAGCAATGGAACTCGGAGCTGACGCTGTTGTTGACGCGGGCAAAGAAAACGTTGCCAAAGTAATAAATGAAAAATTCGGCCGGGTGGATGACGTGATACACGCGACAGGCAAGAACCTTTTTAACCTTCCACTTGAAATAATAAAGGACCGCGGCAAACTGATAATGTACGGGTGCGTTGACGAGGGGATCACGTTCGACTCGAACTACTGCCTTTATCACGGCATTGATATCATAGGCTTCAAAATGCCTTACCTTGACAGGATAAGGGAGCTTATGGCGTTCGGCGAGAAGCTTGTAAGCCTTGGCAGGCTGAAGATAAAGCCGCTGATAACCCACCATATAAAACTTGAAGGGATCGCGGAAGGCATAAAGATGTGCGCGTATAAGCCGGGGGAATGCATTAAGGTCGTGGTTGACATAATGTAGTTATCCCTGCAGTCCCGATCCCTGCAAACCCTTCGGGACTAAACACAGGGATCTTCGACTGGTTGTTCGTGGTTTGTAACACAAATTCTTGATTTATCTGTCATTGCGAGGAGCCTTTTGGCGACGCGGCAATCTATAAAGCAACATTAGATTGCTTCACCGCCCGCCACGCTGCCCACCACGCTTTGCTCGTGGTTTCAGCTCGCGGCTTCGGTTCGCAATGACACGCTGGACGGAGATTTGATGAAAAAGCTGATAATAGCAGTCATTGCTCTAACCCTTTTAACCTTTAACCTTCAACCTTTAACCTGCGAAGCATTCTTCGTCGGCTTCGGCAGCGCCGACGGGGCTGAGCAGGTAATAACAGGAGGGCAGGAGGCGGGCGTGATACCGAAAGCTTCGAGCGGGGAAACAACGCCAAGCCCGGGAGAATATAGCAATGCAGAAGAAGTTTGGCAGAAGGCGTATGACAGCGGACAACACGATTTCGGCTACGGCGGCATAGCCATTGATGACTCAGGCAATATTTACGTAACCGGATATTCCTCAAACGGTATAGACGATGACTACCTTACAATTAAATACGATTCAAACGGCAATACAGTCTGGCAGAGAAGATATGACAACAATAGCGATGACCAGGCATGGAATATTGCGGTAGACGACACAGGGAACGTCTATGTAACGGGATGTTCCTGGGAGGCAGGCGAGGACTATCTCACTATTAAATATAATCCTGGCGGTGACAGCATCTGGGAGAGAAGGTATAACAGCGGCGGAATTGACCGCGGCCAAGGTGTTGCCGTTGACGATACAGGCAATGTCTATGTAACCGGGGAATCTAACACCAGCACAAATGACTTTTTAACTATCAAATACGATTCAGGCGGCAATACCGTCTGGGAGAGAAGATACAACAGCGGGAACGTTGATTCCGGCCAAAAAATCGCCGTAGATGCCTTGGGAAACGTTTACGTGACCGGGTATTCTCACAGCGGCGCGGACTTTGATTAATTGACGATCAAATACGATTCAAACGGCAATACAGTCTGGCAGAAAAGATACGATAACGGGAAGAATGATTATGGACGCAGTATTACGGTTGACGGCTCAGGCAATGTTTACGTAACCGGAGCGTCGGCGAAAACACCGAGTATTCTAACAGACTACCTTACCATTAAA
>MNUP01000137.1 GCA_001871075.1 Candidatus Desantisbacteria bacterium CG1_02_49_89 | reverse complement strand
GTACCTTTTTTAAGTTCTCTTAAGTTCCCTGTTAATTTGTCTTTTGCGGCGCACGATGATCTTATTTTTTTCGCCATATGCAATATGCCATGTGCTATGTGCGTTATTTAATGGAGACCTGGCGCTTTTCGCGGAACGATTTATAAGCGGCTTCCATAAGTTCGGTTAGCTGGGTGCCCTGTTCTGTGCCGAACGGAATTTCGGTTCCCTTTAGAATCCCGTCCACCCAGATATCGATCGGCCTTGGCAGGGCAGGGGGCAGGGAGATCTGTTTTTCAAGCTCAGCAGGGACCATTTTGATGACAGGGCCTGAAGCGGATGATTCAACTATCAGGCAGCCTTTTGTGCCGTAAACTTCAAGGCCTATCATTCCCCCGCCTGACACGAATGACGCTTCCGATACGCCTATCGCCTTGTTCTCAAATTCAATGGCGCACACGGAATTGTCCTCAACCTGCTTTCCTGTCAGGACAGTGAATATGGAATTAATGCTTTTGGGCTTTCCCAGCAGGTACCTGAGCGTATACATCGGGTGCGCGCCAAGGTCCATCATCGCCCCTCCGCCTGTCTGCACAGGGTCAAAGAAATGAGGCGGAAGCCATCCTGCGGACGCTCCGGCGTGCGCTGCCCTGAACCTGGCAAGCGTCACGTCACCTATGATCTTTTCGTCTATCGCCTTTTTCGCGAACCGCACGTAAGGCACTGTAAGCTGGGGGAATGAAACGCAGAATTTCACGCCTGCTTTTTTGACCGCTTCCGAGATCTCTTTGCACTCCCTGACGGTAAGCGCCATTACTTTTTCCGTGAAAATGTGCTTCCCGGCTTTCGCTGCGGCAATCATAATTTTCGCGTGCAGGTTTGTAGGCGAATTTATTACAACCGCGTCAACGTCATCCCTTTTCAGCAGCTTGCTCAGGTCAGGCTCAAGATCAATACCGAGTTTTCCCGCCCAGTCCTTGCCGCGCTGCGGTATCTCGTCCCACATGCAGGTGATCTTGTTGTCGTTCCTTTCCCTTAACTGCTTGGCGTAGCCTTCAGCGTGCACGTGCCAGAAACTCAGCATAGCCACTTTCAGCATATACCACTCCTTTTGCGGATGCAAACGGATTAGATAACGCGAATTCATACGGATTAAGATTTCCACGAAATCACGAAATAAAATTAGACACAGATTAACACAGATTGTCACAGATTTTATATTTTACATTTAGCATCCAGCATTCAGCCTTCAGCGTTTTCAACTTTCAACGTTCAACTTTCAACTTTTAACTGTTTTATCTTGGGCAGCGTCCGGGCACATCCGGAAGTATCGGGAACTGGGCGTGCGGCTCTGCCTGGTACCAGTAGCCGACTGACGCAATGTCGTCGTCAAGCGGCTTGAACTTGCCGTTAAGCCACCATCCGAGCGCCTGTATAGTCACTTTCAGTTTCTTCTCAAACCTTATCGGGTCAAGCACGTGCCACCTGTAAAGCCCGTGTTTTGGGACCTCGCCCGGTTCTTTGCGGAAAAGCGGATATCCCAGGAAAGGCGTTGAATAGGTTTCCCCGCCGAAACCCCAGGCGCCGCAGAAATAATCTTCCGTGCCTGTGCCGCATATCGTGGGATATTCTTTGTCATCGTCAATGAAAAACTTTATTTCTCCTTCTCCCCACCACCCGTTTGTCAGCTGGGTCCACGCCAGGAAAGTCCCGACATAATGGCCTCTGCCTTTTATTCCCTCGAGTATCACGTGGTCAGGGTTCTTCATATCAAGCCGGGCGCATCTCCTCCACTGGGCGTGGAAATAAGCCGCGTCGTCAGGTATCTTATCAGCAAGGCAAAAATTCACCTGGTAGAAAAACCCGTGGATGTCCTCCCAGCGCTGGTTCTCAATGGTTATTTTGCAGTGTTTCCTGAAAGGCATAGGCCAGTATGAATTGAACCCGCCTGAGGGGTTGACGCACACCATAAGCGAATTAATTTTACAGCGCAGGGCGTGGCCGTTGCAGAAGAAATCCCCGAGCGGGACTTCAACCGAAGGCTCTTTTTCTCCGTCCCAGTAAAAACGCAGGACGCAGTCCCTGTAAGCGGGCTCTGAGACCGTGATCCATATGTGCTGGATAATCCCGGGCCCTTCTATGTCCGCGAGGGTCGTGGTCATTCCCTTCAAAAGGCTTATGCACGGCCGCACCTTCCATCCCTTCCCCAGCATCGCTTCAGCGCCGTTCATATTCGGCTCTGCCTGGGCCCCGCTTCCGGGCTTTCCGTCGGGGTTCTCAGCTGAGATCGACCTTGTTTTCGCGTTTGACATCATCGGCAGCCCGCTTATGAAGCTTAATTTATCCATGTCATCCATACATGCCTCCCATTATTCGTGCATCGTACCTCGCCCTTTCGGGTCGTGCATCGCAGAAACAGCCATATGTTCAAACGATGAACGAAGAACGACGCACGATGAACGTTATTTATCAGTTGCCCAGCTTAATGCTCTTAAGCGCGTATTCAAGAAGCGCCGGGATTATTGTGCCGGAATATTTTTCGTGGTTCGCAAGGCTGGGCCAGGCGTAAATGATCTTTCCGCCTGCAACCGGGTCAGACTTATATTCCAGATAAGCTATCCCTTCACCGTAGCAGTTGTTATCGGCATCGTAAAGGCTTACCACAGGCGTGTAAACGCCGGGCGCAGGCACCGCGCCTATCATAGGCCTCCATCTCTGGTCCCCATCTTCCATCCAGGCAAATGTTTCTGGCAGCAGACCTTTTATTATGTCCTGCTTCGGGTTAACCCTGAACGTAAGATTTGAAACAGGGGGTTTTTCCCATCCTGTTACCCGGCTGTATTTTAATGTATCCTGCCTGTCAAGAGCCCCGCTTCCGGATATCGTCATGCCGAACTTCGGGGCTGACACAACAGGCTTTCCTTTTTCATTATAATAGAACGGGAAAGGCTGGCTGGGGCTGGGTATCACGACAAGCAGGCCCCCGGTTTTCAGGTAGTTGATGATAGCCTGGTCCGCATCTCCGTCATCCTTGACTGTCTGGTAATACTGTTCCCCGCCAAGGTAAACAGCCACAGGATACCTCTGGCCGTTAAAGGCTTTTGAGATAAGCTGTTCAGGCGTGAGCACTACCACATCGCCCAGCACCCCTGCCTTGCGCATAAGCGCTCCGGCAGGCACCTGCTCTATTGAGAACTGGGGCACGGGAATGACCGCTATGCGCTTTGAAAGCCTTTTGAACTCTCCTGCAAGACCTTCAAGTTTTTTCACGAATTTAGCCTCGATGTCCTGCTTTTTTGCCTCTGCGGCTATGAGCGAAAGGGCTTCCGCGATATCCTTGTCGGATCTCTGGGTGCCTGTAACCGAGAAAAGGCTGACATCAGTTGCCTTTACCTCCTTGAGCGCTTTGCCTTTTGCCGCAACCGTTATCAGGTCAATGCGCCACTTGAAACAAGGGGGCCAGCCGGTTATCGCGCAGATCGAATCCTTGACCGATAGGTCCTGTTTGGAACCGTCAGCAAATGTCAGTGAAAGCAAAGCCTTAGGCCCGGGGTTTGAAACAAGGAAGAAGAGCCGCTGGCAGGAAATATCCACTTTTGCGACAGCATTCCTTACAGCGACCTTGCCCGCGTTATCAGAGCCGGGCACAAGGTAAAACGGCACTCCCCACAGGAAAGTAATGCCGGGCACGTATCCTGCCATTGTCCCTGGATCGCCCCAGTCTTCCTTGATGCCCGTGTTGCAGGACTTCGCGATGTTAGCCGCTGAATACCCGTCCCTTTCGATAGTTATCTGCTTTTCCACCTTGTGCGTCTTGCCCACGGAACAGGAGAGCGGCTTAACATCCGGGTTCCAGTCTCCCACAGCCACAATGTCCCCGTTTGAAACTCCCCCTACAAACATTGAGTCCGGAGAAAATTTGTATACCTTAAAATCCGTGTCCTCAACAAGGGCTTTTTTCTGCCCCTTGTTTATAACATACACCGGTTTTCCCGAGAGCTTGAAATAGGGAAACGTTATCGAGACAGCGCAGGGCTCTGAAAGCGTGCTTGCCACTGTAAAAGAAAAATTGCCGCTGCCGTAATACCTGTAATCCCTGAAATTCGTCTCAACTCCGCCCTGGTCAAACGCCATGGCTGCCTTTTCCCCGCACAGCACCCTCATTTTTGATCCCGCAAGCGGGTAGCAGATCGCTTCAAACCCGCCCCAGAGCCCGCCGTAATTCGCTCTTGTCCCTTTTACCTGCGGAGCTCCGTCATACAGCCCGAACCTTTCCGTAAGGTCAGCCGAACCGTATGCCTGGGGTTTTGGCTTGGCCAGGTCCTTGTACAGGTCGTGCCACCTTTCAAGCATGCCGCGCAAATAATACCCGAAAAGCGGGTCGCCTGTGGCAACATAGGCAACCGCTGCCATGTACGCATTTATCCAGACCTCGTTGGAACACGCGGCGCCCAGCCACGGCACGCCTGCATTGGGCTCGCAGAAAAACGCGGAATCCAGGTTATCCGCCTTATCGTTGTCAGTGGTCCAGATCGGAAGGTACCTGTACGCGTAAGAGCGGGCAAGCTTATAAGCCAGATCTGCAAGAGCCTTGTGCTCAACGTCAGGCGCGTCCCTGAAAACGTAATAATAGCGCAGAAGGTATGAAACTATGGGCCCGCCTGACCACGCGAACATTGCCGCGGTAACGTCAGGATAGCAGTTCCTGGTGTAGAGCATGTGTTTCAGCCACCTGGTCGTGCCGTCAACGTACGGCAGGTATTTCGGGTCTTTCTCGCATTTATAAACCTCGAGGAACGCCCTTGCTTCCTGCACTCCCCACACGTTGTGCATGGTTTCCACGCCCTTGCCGAAATTAGGCCACCATTCTCCCTCTATGGGCAGCTGCCAGAAAACGCATTCATCCTCGCCCACCTTCCATTTTTTCGCTTTTTCCATAAGGAATTCCATTTTTTTCTTGAAGGAGTTAAGGGTCGCTGTGCTTTTCCCTGTGTCGTAAGCGAATTCTATGCCAGGGTCAATGTAGCTTACGCCGTCACTAAAAATAGTACCCGGCTTCATAAACGGGTCTTTTTCCCCGACCGTGTGAAAAAGCCCGCTTAAAGAAGGCCTTCCCGGCGTCTTGAACCTGAGATTGCCGGGAAGCCAATTCATGTCGTTTATTTCCGGGACCCCGGGTATGAGGTCCGCGTATGTTGTGTGGATATAGTTGAGCACGAAAGCGTTGGGGTCATCCTCAGAAGGCAGGTTAAGGTTAAAGATCAGCCTGAAATGGCTTTCAAGAACATCCCCGTCTTTGGGGTAGTTCAGGTCCATGTAACCGTTGGCGTATTTTGAGGCAAGGCAGAAGAACTCTTTTGCTGTCTGGAACTCCCAGCAGTAAGTGGTCGAGATGGATTTCTCTGTGTTGTCGGTTGAGCGGGCTTCCTGGAAAAGGTAAGCCACGTATTTCTTTTCCTTAACGTTCCACAATCCCGCGACCGGCACAGGATACGCGCCTATTGGCGGGTCGTAAGACCAGTTCCTGTTAAAGTTGCTGCCGATAGTCCTGCCTGAGCCGGGGTCAGTCAGTATCACGTAGGGCTCAACAACAGGAGTTCCCAGCGGCCATCCCCTCTGGTGAAATATCTCAGACCCGGGCATGCTGCATACCATAAAGTGGAAAGGCACCTTGTCAAGAACTCCTTCCCAAAGGCTTTTTTCAAACTTTACCAGTTCCAGCCTGAACCTGACGCGTGGGAATTCATCATTGGTAAGCAGTTCAACGCTCACGTATGAACCAGGGCCAAGCACAGGAGTGGGGTTTGCCTTCAAACCCGTAAACACGAGTTTGTTCCCGTCCTGTTTCACGGAATCCGCGGTTATGTTGCCCACTGACCCGAACAGCACTTCGCTTATCTTTGTTCCGGCCTTTTCAAGATAAAATCCCAGGGTCTTCCCGTCTTTTACAACAGGGCCTACTGTCACAAGTCCGTTTGTCACCTGGTCTGCGGCAAAACAAACTGAAGTCAATCCGCCCGCCACGAATATTGGCGGGCGAGACCTCGCCCCGATGGACATCGGGGCGGGCAGTCCACAGACCACAGTAAAAACCAATACTGAAAATAATACCAATTTCTTCATGACGCCCCCGTTTACAGACATTGTAGATTGCAGATTTAGAGTCAAAGAGTCCGAGTTAAAATCTGTGGGAATTCGTGTTAATCCGTGGTTTAAGGAAGTTAAATTTAACGTTT
>MNUP01000110.1 GCA_001871075.1 Candidatus Desantisbacteria bacterium CG1_02_49_89 | reverse complement strand
CAGCTTTGCCCGAAGCTTGCTCTTTTTCAAGCTTCTCTATGAGCTTTTCCAGATTTTTCTTCGCCTGTTCTTTGGTTAATGCCATTATTTAGCCTCCTGCGATAAAGGTGCTGTTAAAATAGGGACAGGCACTATTTTTAAACTCCTTATTTTTCAATGGATTTTCAGGGTAGTTGGAGAAATTTTAATATTGGGCGGGCAAGCCCGCCCCTACACGCAATCCTTCAGGGCTAAAGCCCTGAGTTACGACAAATTAACAGATTGCTTCGTCGCTTCAAAATGCTTCCCCCTGTAATTCCGATTAAACCGGAATTTAATACAGGGGCCTTCGAGTCAGAACTGGGTTGATGACTCTACGGCCGCAATGACACTAATCGTGTGTAATCGTGTGGTTAAGTTTCTATTTTGCTTTGGGGCCGGCAGCAAGGACTGCCTTCAGCTCGTCGTCTGTCAGCACGCGGTTGTAGATCTTAAGCTCGTCTATCGCGCCGACATATCCCTCGCCGATGTGGAACGTGTTTTCTTTCGGGGCAGGGGCTCCCGGCCTGTCCACTGACTGCTTTTTGCCGTCAATATAAACATGGCTCTGCTTTCCGTCCCACATCCCTGCGACAAGGTGCCATTTCTTAAGAGCGGGGGCGTCCATCTGGACCCTGGGCTCAGGGCTTCCTTCCAGGAATATGAAGAAGGAGAACTTGCCGCCCTCAGGCGGATTGTCGTAGCGCAGGATGTAGCTGTCCCAGCAGATCACTATGTTCTTATATGAATCAAACTCATAATCCGTGGGATTTATCCACGCGAGGATCGTAACTAACTTTTCAGGGGCAAGCCTGTCGTCGTATGGCACATCCACGAACGACGTGCCGTCAAACGAGATCGCCTTGCCTGACACTCCTTCTCCCCAGGACACCTCTCCGTTAACCGTGCCTTCAAGCCCGCTGCCTGAAGCGTCCTTAACGGTATCACCCGAACCCTCGTCAAACTTGAAATGCAGGACAAGGCCTTTTTCGGCTGCGGAACAGTATCCTGCCACAACCAACAAAACTGCAACTGCCAGAACCAGCTTCTTCATTTTGCCCTCCCTTTATTAAAATAGATTGCTTCGCTTTAGCTCGCAATGACTAAAATCCCCCTTAATCCCCCTTTTACAAAGTGGGAAAATGGGCTATAACAGGGATTTAAGGAATTCAACGTCTTTTATGACGATCCCGCGCCTCTGCTCCACCGGGAACTTGCCCAGAGATTCGTCCTCGATACAGATGTCGTTCCTGAATTTCGCTTTTTTAAGCAGCTTCACCACCTTCCCGATATCTATGTCACCATCCGCGATGGGGCAGACATATTTCTCGTATTCCCATCCCATGGGCCGGGTCTTTTCCCTTTCCTCTTTGGGGTAATTAATATTTTTTATATGGGTGTGCTTTACGAGCGGCGCAAGCTCCTCAAATATCTTATAGATCTGGGACAGGGGATAGCCGTACCAGTAGAAATTACCCGTGTCAAGCGTATGGCCGAACCTTGGAGAGTCAACCCCCTTGTACAGGCCGCGCAGGAATTCGATCCTGTTTGAGATCGAACCGTGGTTCTCAACCGCGAATTCAGTGCCCAGCTTCTCGGTCCTTTTCAAAACCTCCTTCACGGACTTTATCGCTTGCTGGAGGTATTCCTGCCAGGTCTTGGGTTCCTTACCCGGCTCGTTCGCCACAACGTCTATGCGCAGGACCTTTGAGCCCAGGACAGAGAGCAGGCGCGACGCCTTCACCACGTAGTCTATTTCCGGCTCAGCGTTCTCGTTGGCAAGATTGCTTCCCACTATTCCGGCGCAGGCCCTGGTTTTAAGCCTGCCCATCTTTTTTGCGAACGCCTCCTGCCTGTCAGGCGCTGCCAGGCTTTCTCCCCAGATCGTCGTAAGGTCCCTTTCTATCCAGAGCTCAAAACTGCTTACCCCGACCTCCACAAGTCCCTTGGCCAGGTCATCCAGGTTCTTTGGTTCTACCATGCTGTCCCTTATTGCTACTTTCATTCAACACCTCCGTTTAAAATAATGGTTTCTCCCAGCACAGAAAAATTCTCCCCCTCACCTTAATCCTCTCCCTCAAGGGGAGAGGACGAAGGAGAGGGTGGCTTTGATGCCGGCCTTATTTAAAAGTAAAAGCGGACGCCGGC
Organism: Candidatus Desantisbacteria bacterium CG1_02_49_89; assembly: GCA_001871075.1. GTDB lineage: Bacteria > Desantisbacteria > UBA1551 > UBA1551 > UBA1551 > UBA1551. The sequence continues at coordinate 20,004 of MNUP01000110.1, read as the reverse complement.
GCTAATAGGGAAATACACGTCAATTGTAGACCTCAGGGTCTTCTGATCCTTATTCGCGGCGTCTGTCCAGTTTGCCAAACCGAGCATAATAACGTCCACTCCGCCTTCAAAGAAAAATCCCGCTGGCCCGGCGAAAAATTCCACGCCGCTCTTGGCGAGGAAACCTATGTCGGTGCCGAAATAATCAGAGAAGCCGGGGATATCGCCGAACTCCATCCTGCAGTTGCCTCCCAGGAAAAGCGTGACCGTGTATGTCTTTATGGGATAAACGAAGACAAACGGATAACCGAGGATGAGCTCCATGTCATTAAGGCCGCTGGCAGATTTCCAGAACCTGAAGTCCATTTCCATGTTATTGCCGGGGTCATCAGGCGCGTAGTTGCACAGAGTGAATCCCGGGGCAAGGCTTCCGCCCGACATCCCGGTCAGCGCCCAGTACGCGCCGATCCCTATTTTTTCGATCATTGATACCGTCGCTTTGACAGGCGCGTTACCCCTTTCGACCAGCAGACCGGCTGAGCTTCCGGCCATTGTTATTGCGCTGTAGAAATCCGCTATGTAATTGAACTCCTGGCCGTTTATTTCCTTTATCATATCCCCGACCTCAACTTCCGAGTTCCCGTCAAAGGTCCCTTTCTTTATTCCGGTTATAAGGAAACCATCCCTGGTATCCAGGACAGTCAGCCCAAAAAAGTCGCAGGATACCTCTTCGCTTGAAACGGCCTTTTGCATCACGGTTTCGATCGTGATCTCTTTGCCCCCGCGCAGTACTTTCAGCTTAACGTTATCCCCGGCAAGGGTTTTGCTTATAAGCGAAATCAGGTTAAAACTGCTTTTAATTTCGGTGCCGTTGAATCCTGTGATCACGTCACCTTTTTTAACCTGTGCTTTATCAGCGGTGCTTTCTTTGACAACGCCCAGCACAAGCGCTCCATCCCTGACTGAAAGACCGAAGGATCTCGCGAAATTATCCGTTATGCTGGTTATATTGGCGCCGAGTGATCCGGGAGGCGTGATTTTTTCCGGCTGCTGAGGCTCAACAAATGTTTTTGCCTGGGGCTGCTGCCCTGCGAGCGGCTGTGTTGCCAGCCCTGCCATTTTTTTAGCGAGGTTCTGGGTTGCGGGCAGAAGCTGGTCCTCGGAATAAGCCATTTCCGCCTCAGCCCTGTCTATCTTGCCGCTTTCAACATTAATGATCTTCAGGTTGATGACATACGTGGTGCCGACCTTCCCGATCGAGCCGGTGAACATCTTGTTCACACCCAGGAGCTGGCCCATCTGCACAATGCACTCCTAGCTTGTGCAGCCAGACAACTGGAAATTCTGCTCCTTCAGGACCTGGTCCATATTCTCTCTCGTGACGATATTGAACCTGTTCGTGTTTACAAGCTGTGTGCGCAGGTAATCGGTAATGGTTGAGACCACGCCCTGTGAGATCCCTTCCTTCGCGTCCAGGTCCAGGACCGCGGCGGTCATGGCCTGGTCCGCGGCAAATGCCGGGCCGCACAAAAGAAGGATCCCGGCAATTCCTATGATCATATTGCGGAAACAAACATTATAATAATTTCTCGTATTTCCCCCTACGTTAGTGCATTGTGACATTCAAGCTTGACGAATAAATCCCCCCTCACCCCCCTTTGAGAAAGGGGGGAGCAAGAGGGGGATTTGGTTGTCGGAATTAGTGTTACAGAGCGTTAGTATTTAGCTCGGGCGCGCGGATTTTGCTTTTATCTTTAGCGTGATTATTTCAAATTTCTTTACAGGCAGCTTTATTACTGTTCTCCCGGACCGGAAGGGACTCGATCTCTTTTTCATCAATGGAGCACAGGCATGCCTTCTGAACGTCAAAACAGGGAAAGGATATGTTTACAGCCGTATCCCTGCCTTCGGTTTCCCGCATCCTGATGATAATCCCGTTTTCGTCTTCCGCTCTTTTGAATGCCAGGAAAGTAAGATTCTTTTTGTCCGCAGAGCAGAATTCCCGGTCCCGCGGGTTAAGGCACGATCGCGCGAACCGCTCTGCTTCTGAATTTTCAGCGTTCCCTTTAAAACTCGTAATACTGTACCTGAAAACCGTTTTCCCGCCCTGGCTTGCCCTGAAGTTAGTGTACCAGTAATTATTCATTACCCAGGAGAAAATATTTCCGTTCTTGATCTTCAGCCTGCCGGTGATCCATTTTCCCGTGTTTATCCTGTTGAACTGGACCAGGGGCGCGTCCCTGCTGACCCAGACCGCTGAGCAGCCGCCTCCGGAAACAGAGACCCAGTCCTGGATGGAATAATAATCTTTCGCTGTGCCTGGCAGCTGGTCTTTCTCAGGCCTCATTATTGCCCCGGCGATCTCGAACTTTATCTCAGGGTTCCTGAAATTAAAGGGAAAGGCGTAATAGATCGATTCCGGCATAAGCGTTTCTTTTTTTGAAAGGGTATCTACGATGTCTATTCTTTTCTCGTTCCCGTAAAGAATGATCTCCTGCCTGACCGACTGGCATCCCCTTGCCCTTATTGCCGCGATCAGGCTGCAGGCAAGAGTATCATTCCTGCCTTTTGTTATCCTGCAGGATCCCGGGCTTGTCCTTCTGAATTTCGCGTCTCGCTTCTTAGGGCCCGGGCAGCCGGCCGTATCGTCATATATCGCCCTTCTTCCTTCTTTGGAAACGATCTCCTCATAGATATACTGGTTAAACCTGCAGGAGGAATTTTGGCCAACGAGTTCCCTTTTTAATTCCTTATCAAACAGGCTTTTTATCCCGCCGGTAACAGGATCAAGGGTGATCCTGTAAAATTTGCCCTCCATGCTGTTTCCGGCAAAATAAAGTTTATTCTTAAGAGAGGTCTTTATCTTTTTGGAAAGTTTCTGTGAAAGCGAGCCAAGCAGTTTTACGCTTTCCGCGCGCGCTTTACGGATAAACGAGGATTTTACAGCCCACTGGGACCTTGACTGGAAACATCGCGGCTTGCTTATGCTGTACCTTGAGCCCCAGGTGTGCTCGTCAAAGAACATCAGGTTATCCCATATCCTGTCTATTCTTTCTTTCGGGTATTTTTCGTCAAACAGGGAAAGAAAGGAAGCTGCCTTCTCAATATCGATCAATTTTCTGTGCGTATCCCTTGAAATGCCTGTTTCGCGCGCCGCGGAAGCGTTGCCGTCCGCCCACCAGTCAGGCCAGGCAAGCTTGTAAAAAGGGAGCCTGCGGCCGTACTTTCGCTCCATGTATTCAAAGTACTCCCTGTTCGTGGCAACTATTATTTTCGGCGACCCGTGTTTTTCATTCCATTCCCGCGCGATCTTTGACAGCTCAATGTGCGGGCCCGCGTTATCCATCGCGGTCCTGATGCAAACCGCGTCATACGGACATCCTTCTTTTTCCAGTTTCCGCAGATATCCCGGCAGGAGCCCTGAGACTTTTTCATAGCTTTCCCCCAGGCCCAGTGAATATCCTCTGCCGTACCAGCTGCCAGGCTCTTTTGATTCCGTGTTCCAGGCAAGGACCTTTCCGCCCCCGGGAGATACCCAGTAGAAAGGATAGGGGACCTCCGGCCTGAAAGACCTGATGGGATTGGTGGACATTGAAAAATATTTTATGCCTGCTTTTGCCAGGACCTGGGGCAGGACCCAGGACATACCCGGAACGTCGGAGTTCATCGCCGAGACGATCTTGATCCCGTATCTCTTTTCTAATCCCTTTGCAAAGTATATGGAGCGGATAAGCTCTTCCGCGGTGTACAGCTCTGTCACGTTCAGGTAAAGAGCGGTGATCTCGACCCTTCCTTCTTTAACCCTTCTGATGAATTCCCGGACCTTTCCCGGCCTGTGTTCCAGGTAATTCTTTGCCATCCACGAAGTCTCGCAGGTCCACCTGAACTGAGAATCCCGCGGATAGCCGTCAGTTTCCCTGCAGTATTCAAGCGCCTGGTCCAGAAATTTCACGTGGTCCCTGAAGATCTTCGCCTGGATATCGGTATAACCTATGTCCGTGTGGCTGTGATGGACCACGAACACTTTTTTGATCATTTAGCGCTCCCGGGGCAGCGCATAATCCTTACCGGGCCGAAGAGCCCGCTTGGCATTGAATCCGGCTCGAAATTGAGCGCGATCTTGTGATAGGGGCCGATTACATTTTCCCGGTATCTGTCAAATACCCGGGTTGTAACAAACTGGTTTGCCAGTGTATTGGTCACTATTATCTTGAGCCGGTTTTTCCCTTTTTTAACCAGGCCTTTCACCGGAAAAGAGAAGGGCTGCCAGGCACTTTTGCCGAGGTCTTTTCCGTTGAGTGATACCTGACAGGCATATCTGACTTCTCCCAGGTCCAGTACCCCGGCACATTCTGCCACAACCCCGCCGCATTCAAACTCCGCGCTGTATTCCGCGTCTCCCGAGAAATCTTTTCCCAGGCTTCTTGTCCAGTCTCCGAGCCTTGCCGGAACCGGTTTCTTGTCCAGTTCATCTATCTCAAAATCACGCTTTCCGATGCGGTAGGATCTTATCCCGCGCAACGACCATCCTGTTTTGATAGAGAGGAGTTCCTGCCCGGCTTCTAAGGGCGCAGGCGCCAGGTGCAGGTCCTCTCGCGTGAAGAAGATAACGCAGGAACCGGCGAATTCAAGACTGAGCGGCAATGCCCACATTCCTTTTGAATAAAACGCCCCGGACGGCTTGCAGCATTTCCCTGTTTCCGGGTCGATCCTGACCATTGGAAGATCTTCAGCAAACCTGATAGTGCATTTCACCTTTCCGGTGCCTTCGTTGGAGAGGAAATACAGGCTGCCGTTCTCAAGCTTTCGCTTGCATACCCTGACCGCGCTGTTCCTTGGTTCCACGCAGACTAAAGGATTAATATATTTTGTCAGCTTAAAATTTTTCCTGTTATCTATCCGCAGGACCCTGCCGCCCCGGGACGCAAATTCAGATAATTTTGCTTTTGATTTCTCACTCATCCACCCTGATCTTGAAACGCACACGGCGCGGTATTCCATGCGCCCTGCTTTCAGCCTGCCGTTTACCACCCTTGTTGATTTTCTTTCCAGGATATCGTCGTCTATGAAATCAAAATCGCGCTGGTTTTCAAGCAGTGTCTTTGCCAGGGCATCGTTGGACCCCGCGATCTTCCCGGCATCAGGTCCGCCCGCCCATATATCCCTTACAGGATAATAAACCGCTGTTTCTATCACCGGCCTGCCCAGGCTGAGGAGATAGCTTAGCCTCGCTGTATAGGTATGGTATTCCTCCATATATTTCCACAGGGGATTACTCGGGCAAAACATCGGCCGCTGTCCGGCCATATAATATCCCTTTGTGGACAGGGGGTATGAACCTATCGTCATTATATTTATTCCCCTTACATACTGGAAATCCGTGATCCATTTCATATGCGCCGGGGTCAACCCGCTGCCGTAAACACAAAAGGACTCTGTCAATGCCCAGGGCGTTCCTTCCTGATGGGCTGCCGTGGATGCATATTTGGGAAAATGGTGGTTTCTTGCGATAACGAATGCGCCCCAGGCATTGCCGGACCTTTTCTCTGTTCCCGGAAATATCTGTCTCCAGATGGTATCCACGCCCGGTATATCAAACTTTCTCAGGATGCGCAGGATATGGCCGTATCCGTATATCCCGGACCCAAGGGTGTCGTCCTCGCCTCCCAGATGGCCGGCAGACAGAAGATCGTTCTTTCTGCACCATCTTTGGATCTGACCGAAATATGCCCCTGCAAAACGCCGGGACCACCAGTCATAAAAATCGATCCTGGCCCGCATGCCTTCCCGGTTGCCGGCGCCGAAGATCGCGGGAAGTTTTTTTATTATGTCATACCCCTTTTTTCTTCTGAAATCTCTATCCAGACCGTTGGTCCAGGGCGGGTTGGCAACCTTTGGTTCGTCGGTGAATACCAAAGGGATAGTATTGCCGAAGTAATTGCCCGCGGTTTTCTTGTATGCCTCGTGTGTCAGCCTGATAAACTCCCTGGTTGCCTCCGGGTTCAGTAAATCCGGGTATCGTGTCGCGTCCGCGCGCCCGGCACTGAAGATCTCCAGCCTGAAACCGGCCCGGCTGATCTTTATTTCCTGCCCGGGGATCAACCGCCTGATAAAACTTGGGCCGTGATACAAAAAGGCGGAGAGGCAATTCCCGGGAACCTTTACTAATTCTTTGGGTTTGGGTTTGATCTCCCTGCGGCAAAGATATTGCTGGGCCAAAGCAGGATTTTCCTTAACGATCCTGCCGCAAGCCGATCCTGAAGGCCAGCCTCCTTCGTCGTAAAGCCAGACTTTCATACCAAGCCGATGGGCCTCTTTAACCGCGTATTTATATCTTTTCAGGTATTCTTTTGAAAGATAATCCGGGTCAAGGGATGTGGGCATAGAATCAGGCCTGAAATCCCTTGGCGTCGGCAGGGGCCAGACGCTTTTCGCCTTATGCCTGTTCATATCCCGCAGCTGGGAAGAAAGGGCTCTTACGGACAGGCGATCGTTCCAGAACCATATGTACCCGGGCCAGTAAAAAGAGTCCGGCCTGGTAAATTCCGGCATATCAAATTTACTAATATCCAGCCGTTTGGTCTTAATCGCCGTTTCCCCTTGACGCTGATATTTATTATATTCGCAGATGCAAACGGATTAAAAGATCGGATGCATACGGATAAAACTGCTACAAAACACAAAATCAGCCACGGATTTACACGGATTATGGCTTTTCACTTTTAAACTTGTAAGCTTATAAGCCTGTCCCAAGGGGATCCCTTTGGGATAAGCTGTATTTAACGATACGCGATACGCCACACACTATCTTCAGCGGTAGTTTGTGAACTGCAGCGGCACGCCGAGGTCTTTATCCTTCAGCATTGCCATAACCGCCTGCAGGTCGTCTTTTACTTTGCCGAAAACCCGCAGCTGGTCGCCCTGTATCTGGGTTTTTACCTTCAAACCGCTGCTGCGTATCAGGCCCGCGATGTCCTTCGCCTTTTCCTGGTTTATTCCCTGCTGAAGGGTCACGACCTGCCTGACGGTTGAGCTTGCGGCAGGTTCGATCTTTCCGTAAACAAGCGCCTTCGGCGAAACTCCCCGCTTTATCAGCTTGCCCTGCATGATGTCCACCACGCTCTTCAGCTTGAAATCATCGTCGCTGATAAGCGTGATGGTTTTCTTGTCCCTGTCCAGGTCAATCCGGGACTTGCTTCCCTTGAAGTCAAACCTCTGTATGATCTCCTTGGTCGCCTGGGTTACGGCGTTCTCCACTTCCTGCATGTTCAGGACCGAAACAATGTCAAACGAAAATTCGTCCGCCACACCCACCTCCGTGCCAAAAATAGTTTCCAAAGTTTACATAGTTTATACAGTTTACAGAGGTTTTTAAACGGCGTTTACTTTGTAAACTCTGTAAACTTTATAAACTGGTTATTTTGTGAATCTTACCTCGCGGCCGGACTTGCTTGAGCGGTAAACCCCGTCAAGTATTTTAATCACTTCAAGCGTCTGTTCCGGCGGAACGGGAACTTCCTTGTTCTTGTCAACCGCCTCAAGGAAAAGCCTGATCTCCTCGCTGTGCGTGGCAACCTGCGGCAGGCCTACCAGCTGTTTCACCATGAAAGTGCGGTTCTTTTCCGTGTATATCTCAGGAGGGCTTCCCCAGGGCAGGTACGCGCCCGCTTCCGTGCCGAATACCTGCGCCGAAAATACCTCATTCTCCTTTGTGTTCAGCAGGAAACTGCATTCAAGGGTAAGGCTGGCGCCGTTGGCGAATTTCACGTATCCAGCGGCGAAGTCCTCAACGTCATACGCCTTCCTGTCCCACTCGCCCCAGTCCCCGTGGATGTCTTCGCGTTTCGCCAGTTTTGTAAGGGCGACGCCGCTTACCGATCTGACCTTCGGGTGGCCCATGAGCCAGTAAGTAAGGTCAAGGGCGTGCACCCCTATGTCAAGGCACGGCCCGCCTCCGGAAAGGCTTTTCTTTATGAATGTCGGGGCAACCGGAAGAAGCCTGCGCCTGAGCGCGTGCGCCCTCGCGTAATATATTTCGCCGCACTCGCCCTTATCTATCATCTTTTTCAATACCTGCGCTTCAGCCCTGAACCTGTGGTTCTGTATTGAACATAGTTTCTTTTTTGCCTTCTTTGAAGCGTCGATCATATCCTGGACATGCTTCGGAGTGACGGTAAGCGGCTTCTCGGATAAAACGTGTTTTCCCGCCTTGAACCCCGCCATTGCCGCGGGATAATGGATCATGTTCGGCGCGCAGATGTCAATTATCTCCAGCTCATCCATCTCCAGCATCTTGTTGTAATCAGTGAACACGTTCTTTATGCCGAAGTCCTTCGCGAACGCCTTTGCCACATCCTCCCTGACGTCGGAAACCGCTACAACCTCCGCGCCCTGCAGGTTCTTCCACCCCGGCATGTGCGCGTACTTCGCTATCCCGCCCACTCCCACGAAACCCACCTTCCACTTCTTCACTCTTCCTCCTTTTTAACCGATGATTACGGTGATTTTAACACAGATTACGGTGATTATCTGAAAATGATTACGGTGATTTCTAACTGCTGATTACTCCTGCAGTCCCGATAAAAAGAATCGGGACAAGACGCAGGGGTTCTTTAGGGACGGTGATTATTTTAAAAAAACTAAAACCAAGATTTGTTATTCTCCTTATATTTCAATAATCACTGTAATCATTTTTGAAATCACTGTAATCAGCTCAGTATAGTGCGGACGATGGCGGCGTCCTCTTCAACCATGTTATCTTTGTCACCGCGGTACATGCCCACGTTCACCGCGTCGCCCGGCTTGATGTTTTCAAACGCGAACTCAAACGCCATTACCGGGTCAATGCGCCCGGCGGCCATTATCTTGTAGGCGATGCACGGTTTTTTGATCCTGCGCGCGCACTCCGCCGCGGGGAACGCGTCTGCCAGCTTGAAATTGTGGCCTTTCCCGCTGTGAAGGCTCCCGCAGTTGAAGAAAGCCACTGCGTGGAAATCCACTATATCCATGCTGTCCACCCAAAAGTGCACGTCCGGTGAATGGCCTGCTATGCCGGCCGGGATCTTGTGCGAGCGGGCGTGCTTGACCCACGCGCGCAGGGTTTTCTCATCCCTGCCTGCATATAGATTATCCACCTGCCCGCCGTGGAAATAAATAGCTTTTGCCCCGATCTCTACTGCTTCGTCCACAGCCTTGAACATATCTGCTTTATAATTAGCGGCCTGCACGATCCACTGGAGCTTCCCGCCTTCGCCCAGGTATTCGCGCACTGCCTGGATAACATGCGCTGACTCATTGTTGGTTATCATCGTATTGATGCCCGCGGCTTCGGCGCGGCGCCATGTTTCCTTAATGCGCTCAGGAGTATAATAGGTGCCCATTTCCCGGCTGCGCTGGTCGCTCTGGTGGCTGAATCCCCCGAACGGGTTTGCCCCGATGATCAGGCGCGTTACTTTAAGGCCGCAAAAGTCCACTGTGGGAAGCATGTCTCCTCCTTAAAACGTGTAACGTGTAAGGTGTAACGTGTAACGTTTAGAACAGTATGTAGATAAATTAAAGTCTACTTTCTAACGAAAGAAACCTGATTTATTTTTTCGTGTTTTCGTGCTTTCCTCGCCCATCCTTTCAGGTGGGCGAAGTCTCGCCCGCTGAAAGACGGGCGGAGTGCTTTCGTGGAAATCCTATGTTTAAGTTCTCGTAAGCCTGCCCGCCAATCTTGGTGGAGGGTTCCCTGTAAGAAATCTCGTGGAAATCTGTGGAATCGTGTGGTTACTTTTGATTCAGTATTCTTGCTATTTTTTTCGGGTCCACTTTCGGGACGCGGTCAAACGTCAGCACCCCGTTTATCTCCTGCTGGATGTCCGTGAGCTGGGTGTAGCAGAAGCCGCAGCAGAAATCCAGGTCGAAGATCGCTTCGGTCACTTCTTTGAACCTCGCGATGACCTTAGCTTCTTCTGTCTCTGGATTATGATATCCCCAGTCCTTTTCCGCGTATTGCCTGCCGGGGAGTTTATACCCGATGCCGCCGTATTCTGTTATCAGTATAGGCTTGCCGTCATATTCGTATCCTTCTGCGTACGCGGGCCTGTGAACCGCGGGGAGTGTTTTATTGTCCTTCCTGAACTGCGCGTAATTCTTCTCGTAATCGGATGCGTGCAAAGAATAATCGTGTATCGTGACCAGGTCTGTGTCCACGTGTTCCCAACCGTCGTTATCCACCACGAGCCGCGTGGGGTCCATTTCCCTTGTAAGCCGCACAACCTTTTTCACGAATTCCTGCTGGCGCGTGTCCTTGCCAAGCTCCGGCACCCCCCAGCTCTCATTGAACGGCACCCAGGCGATTATGCAGGGATGGTTTATATCCCGCTTTACGGCCTTTGGCCATTCGTGCAGGAATATTCCTTCTCCTGCTTTGCTCCAGGGCCTCGCGTTCGCCATTTCTCCCCATACGATAAGCCCCAGTTTATCCGCCCAGTAATAAAACCTGGGGTCGTCCACTTTCTGGTGCTTGCGGCACCCGTTGAACCCGAACGCCTTTGTAAACTCTATGTCTTTTTTAACCGCTTCGTCCGAGGGAAGGGCGAGCAGGCTTTCCGGGAAATACCCCTGGTCAAGCACGAGCTTCAGGTAATACGGCTTGTTGTTGAGCAGGACCCTGTTTCCTTTCACCGAAACCGTTCTTATCCCGAAATATGTCTCTATTTCATCAATTATTTCACCTTTGCAATTTGCAATTTGTCTCACGGGATCCCTTAGGGACAATTTGCAATCATAAATATTAGGTGCCTCCGGCGACCACAGCTTTGGGTTTCTGACGGGAATATCCAGGGCAGCGCACCCGTTCTCAAGTTCAACTGATCTCTTTGCAACCGTTTTTCCTTTATAATATACACACACCTCAATCTCCTGCCCCGGTCTCCATCCGGTAGTCACAATTTGCAATTTACAATTTACAATTTTCAATTTGCAATCTGGTTTTTGCGTTTTGACCCTTGACCCTTGACCTTTGAGCTTTGAGCTATCTTTGCCGAAGTCGATCTCTGTTTTTATCTTAAAATATTCTATCCTTGTCCGCGGGACAGGCTCAAGCCACACTGTCTGCCATATCCCGGTCGTTCGGTCGTAATCGCATCCTTCGGGCTTGAGCGCCACAACCTGCTTGCCCCTGGGCTGGAACGGGTCCTGTTTATCTTCAACCCGAACCATCAGCTTGTTTTCACCGGGCTTAAGGTATTTGGTTATATTCAGATAGAAAGGAACGTTCCCGCCTTTGTGCGTGCTTATCTCCCTGCCGTTGATCCATACCCAGCATTCGTAATCAACCGCGCCGAAATGGAGCAGGATCTCTTTTCCCTCCCATTTTTCCGGGACGGTGAAATTCCTGGCATACCAGACCACGTCGTGAAAGGAAACGTCGCTGACGCCGGAAAGCTTTGACTGGAAGGGGAAGGGAACGATGATCTTCTTTCCCTGCCATTTCCCCTCTAACCTTGCGGGCGCGTCGTCAAATTCAAACTCCCACTCGCCGTTCAGGTTAAGCCATTCTTTTCTTACGAACTGCGGCCGCGGGTACTCCGGACGAGGAACCATGCCAAACCTCCATTTAACCACACGATTACACGAGATTTCCACGCGAAATGTCATTGCGAGAAGTGAAACGACGAAGCAATCTATTTATCAGATTGCCGCGCCTTTCAGGCTCGCAATGACCCGCCTTTGCGGCAGGTCATCTAGTGAAAATCGTGTGAAATCGCGTGGTTGCTATTGCCTGAAATCGGGAATGCTGACCGGCTTGCCGTTGTTCTGCGCAGAGAGATGCGCGCAGATGCCCGGCGCGGTGCAATCCATCGCGTCGTAAATATCCACAGGCGGTTTCGTGTCTTTCAGGACCGACTCTATATAATCTCTGACAAGGTAGTATTCGCTTGTGCCGTGCCCGCCCAGCTTCGCCTCAGGCGGCGCATCCGGATCGTCCAGCGGAATATCCATAGCTGTCAATGCCTTATGCTCGCCTTTTATGTAAACACGGGTCTCGCCGATGTTAAACCTGTTCGTCTCAACCGAGCCGTTCGTGCCGTAAAGCGAATAGTAAAGGTGCGACGGCTCCCGCTCTATGCTGAAACCGCACAGGATCTTAACAACTGCGCCTTTCTTTGTTTTGAAAATTCCGACTTCCATGCTGGGCGATTTAAGTTCCGGCGATACCTCAATACCGGTGCTGAAACCTGAAGCAAGGATAAGCCTGTCCTGCATGAGCATAAGCAGGGGACCGATGCTGTGCGTGGGGTAAAGCAGGGGAGTGAACCCGAACCGCCAGGTAGGCTTTCCGTCCTGCGTAAGCATCAAAGACCTGCAGTCGTGCACGTATTCAGCTTCAGCGTAGAATATCCTGCCCAGCTTTCCCGCGTCCACCCATTTTTTCCACGTCCTTATAGGGTGATAGTAATTGCAGTTCTCTGCCATCATATACTTAAGCCCGTACTTCTGCGCTTTCCTGACCGCTTTCACGAGTTTTTTGCAGCCTTCCATGTTCATTGCCGCAGGCACTTCTGAAAGCACGTGTTTTCCCGCTTCAAGCGCCTCAACCGCGTGTTCAACGTGCAGCGGGGCGGGGGTTGCAAGCACCGCGATGTCTATTTTTGATCTCAGGAACTCTCGCAGGCCTGAATAGACCTCGGGCACATTGTTCGCCTTCCCGAAATCCTCGGCAGCCTGCTTGTTCGTGTCGCAAACAGCCGTCACTTCAGCGTCCGCGCAGTGCTTAAAACTGAAATAAAGGCCCTGGCCCCTGCGCAGGCCCGCAATTCCCACTTTCAACATCAAACCTCCAAAGATTTCCACTCCGCCACCCGCATAAGCGGGGGCGAGACCTCGCCCCGATATTTGCTCGGGGCGGGGGAAATTACGAAAGCACGAAAAATATTTTACAGGGATTCATGGAGATTTAAAAAACCAAGCTATAGGTTCACAAGATTTCCACGAAAGCACTCCGCCCGTCTTTCAGCGGGCGAGACTTCGCCCACCTGTAAGGATGGGCGAGGAAATCACGAAATAAAATTAGACACAGATTAACACAGATTGCCACAGATTATATATTTTACATTCAGCTTTCAGCACCTTCGGGCATTCAGCAAATTAGAACTCATGACCCGGATTGATCTGCGTACTGCCACCAGGCAAGTGTCAATATCGTTCCGGCAATGCCTGTTAACAAAAGAATAATATAGCTAACGGCTCCAAGATGTTCGGATGGTGTTATATAGAGAACCGGGATTGCCCATGGGAAAAAAGCTGCCCAGCCCAGCATATTGGTTACCTGAATAACAATAAACACTGACGCAGTAAATCCAAGGGGAAGTAAATACCCTTTACCGACACTTGCCAGGAATGCGACCGGAGTAATGAGAATTATGGCGAGGACAGCGGATACCATGATTTTTCCCAGTCCGGAATATAAAAGGTTTAACGAAAAATTAGGAAGCGATATAGCAAACCCTGTTATTAACCCTGATATAATAATAAGCGCTGAAAGCAGCAAGCACCATACTACTAATATTATAAACTTTGATAAAACAATTGTGATCCGTGATACCGGCAGGGCCAGCAGATCTTTAACAGTATGGTCGGTATATTCACGGCCAAAGACCCAGCTTGTTACAAACGCAAACCACAATATACCATCGGCTGCGGTTGTTTGAGAGAGCAATCCCATATATGCCGGCCAATCAGCAGCCGCCAGAAACAGGTTTGCTTTGGTTTTAACTATTCCTAAGTGGCCTGCCAAACCCGGAGATCTTAAAACCAATATTAAAAATCCGACTCCCAACGGTATCATGGAAAATATAATCGCGGAGATCCAAAGTAATTTTGAACGCCGGACCTTCAGGTCTTCTGCCCATATGGAAGCGATCAGGTCTTTCATTTTTCTTTTCCTTTATTCGTCCCGGTCACTCTTAAAAAATAGGACTCCAGATCTTCCTGTTCGACCTTGAACATAGACGGAGGATATCCCGCGCGCGCCAGATAATCCGCTATTTCCTCAGGATGGTTTATAGCGCCTTCGTCATCTTTGATTTCCAGTGTTCCTTCCTGAGATAACTTCACGGTAAAACCCTTTTCAATGAGTTTCTTTCTTGCCCCATCTCTGTCAATTGCGTCCAAAAGAAGGCGCCGGTGAAGAAGCGTCCCCAGACTGTCAGCGTTGATCTCCTGGATTAACCTGCCGTTGTGAATGATGCCGATACGAGTGGCAATTTTTGAAATTTCGCCAAGAATATGGCTCGAAATGAATATGGTCACGCCATTATTGAGAGCAAGGTTTCTCAGAAGATCGCGCACCTCGGCAATGCCGGCAGGATCCAGGCCGTTTGAAGGTTCATCTAATAACAGCATCTCCGGGTTGTGCATCATCGCCTTCGCGACACCGAGTCGCTGGGCATTCCCCTGTGACAAATGTCCCGCTTTTTTTTCCGCGTGTGAATTTAAAACCAGTTTGTCAATTATATCCTGAACAGACCTTGTGTCCGATATTCGCCGGAGCCTCCTTGTAATTTCAAGGTTCTCCCTGACAGTTAATCCCGGATATGAATACGGTATTTCGACAAGATACCCGATTTTATCCCATGGCCCCCGGCGACCAAAATGCAATTTATCGCCATTCAGGAATATTTCTCCGGAAGCAGGCTTTATCATGCCCAGCAGCATACGGATCGTTGTTGTTTTACCCGCGCCGTTGAGGCCTAAAAATCCGTAGATCTCACCCTTTCTTACGCTCAATGAAACATCATTCACAACCTTTACTTTGCCGTAATATTTGGTTAAATTACTGGTTTCTATCACATTGGCCATGTGAGTTCCTATCCTTAGATATTGATTACACAGATTTCAAAAAGACGATTACTCCGATTAAAACAAATTTAACCATGTAAACACAGTTTATCACTGTTTTTGCATATAACTGATTTGAACTGGCAAAACCAGCCCGCTGAATCTGTGTAATCTCGCAGTTCTAATCTGTGTAATCTATGACTATCCCATCGCGTAATACAGGAAATAGAATATCACGAACCATATAATGATGAGTACCGCCCAGGTTCCCAGGCCTTCGTTCCTGCTTTTTTCGCGCGAAATGATCTCCCCGATGGACGTAAACGCGAGGGACGCTATGGAACTCACAAACCAGCTGATCTTCATGAACTTGCCGAACCTGACAAACATGTAAGGATACAGCTCCAGGTCCCAGGTAAGGTAGAAGATCCAGTATAAAAGGAAAAACGCAAGGCCGAGAAGGCTGACCGGGTTAAGCTGCCTTTTTTCTTCAGGCGTCTTTATGGTCTTTATTATTGTGGTCGCGACAACCGCGCCCACGGTCAGCATCAGCTGCACTGCGGCGCACCGCAGTATCCAGTCAACAGGGGCGAGTTTCCTGAAATAACCTATCATCCCTCCTATCCAGAATACCGCAAGGGTCCCTATAAGATACACGTCCGTGACTATCTGCTCGAGCGTGATCTTCCGTTTCTTTTTCTTCAGGTCTTCCTTTTTTACTTCTGCATTCTGCGGCAGGGGCGCCGGCGCGGCCGCAGGCGCTTTCTGTTCAGCCCGCTCTTCCTTCTTTTCTTCTTCTTCGACCAGCGCGGCATCTGTTTTTCTCTGTGCATCTCTCTGTGCCTCCGTGTCTCCGTGGTTTATCTTTTCTTCGTATTTACCGTATTGCCTTCCCGCTTCTATCATCCAGAGGTAGTTCTGCGCCGGAACGTTCCAGTGCACGCAGTTGGACGTTGAAAGTATCAGCCCGCCGCCCGCGCCTGCTTTTTCAACCGCGTATTTCACTTCCTCCGAGATCTGCTCTTTTGAGCCGAAAACAAGCGTCTTGGCGCAGTCAACACCGCCGAAAATAATGAAGTCCTTCCCGAAGTAGTTGCGGATCTCGCCAACGTCCATCCCGGCCTGTTTGTCTATCTCTCCCAGCCCGTCAACGCCTATTTCTCTGAACGAGGACCACAGGGCTCTCGTGTCCCCGTCAGTGCGGAATATATACGGAACGCCCAGCTTGTGGCAGTAATCCACCAGTGTTTTGAACCGGGGAGCAACCACTTCCTTGAAGGTCATGGGAGAGTAAACCGGACCGTGATTTGAGGCAAGGTCACCTCCGCCCAGTATCAGGTCAACTCCGTGCCCGGCAAGCGTCTTTACCTGTGCCATGCTCCAGTACAGCTGGACGTCAAGGAATATTTCGACTATTTTCGGCTCATCCACAAGGGCCTGAAGCCAGACCTGGTTCATGGGTATGTTCATTGCCTGGCCGCCCATCAGCGCCTTAAGGCCTCCGGCTTTTTTATTTATTTCGTCTATCATCTCAAGCTGGCTGGGGTCGTAAACTATCTCACGGCTTATCCCTTTCTCAAGTTCCTTCACCCACTTCCTCAGCACGGCAAGCCCGTTCTCTTTCAGGCTTGAATCCACAACGAAGAATTCGCCCGAATCCGGGGTGAACTGCCTGGTCTCGAACGTGCCTGGCCCGTACACGTTTTCGTAGCGGTACGTAAAGGCTTCAGTTTCCATGACAAGGGGAAGTTTCTCATCCTTGTGCGGCACAAACCCCACAGGTATGGCGTCCAGGTCAAGCTTTGTGTGGTAGAGTTCCAGCACGTCCTGCGTGAACTTTGAGACCAGGAATTCCCTCTGGCCGCCCTTGAGCATTTTTATCTCGTCGTTATTGTATTCCCCGCCGCCGGTGTAGGCGTGCCTTCCCAGCAGCTCCTTCGCCACCTTGCTGACGATCAGCTGCTCGGCTATCGGAACCATATCAGGTATTTTATGCGCCAATACTGCTTTTATACGTTCTTTTCCGGTCATATCACGCCTCGCGCATCGTCCATCGTGCGTCGTTCATCGCAAAAACACACTGCTTATCCAACATGACGGAGATTTTCTTTTCTCCAGACCAGCAAAACCATTAATATCGTAGCTATTAAAACGCCTGCCCAGAACTGGAATACCGTTTTCCAGCCGAACCTGTCAACCAGAAAACCCGCGGTAAAAGCGCCGATGCCCGCCCCCACGTAACTCATCGCGTCAATAAATCCCGCGGTTGAAGCCGACTTCTCCTTCCCGCCGAAATCCATAGCGAGGGTCACGGCAAGAAGCATCTGGGGCCCGTTTATCGCAAATCCCATCAGGGCAACCAGCGCCACGATCAGGATGCCGGCACCCTTGATACCCGGCAGGAGCAGGACGAGGAATACCGCGGCTGAAAGCATTGCCGCGGCGACCGGCGAGCGTTTTGAACCTGCAAGCCTGTCGCTTGCCCATCCCGCGAACATAGCGCCGCCGCATCCGGCAAGGGGAAAGACCAGGGCGCGGAAAGCCGCGCCGGATATGCTGAAACCGATCTCTTCGTATAAATAAGTCGGGATCCAGTATATGAACCCGGAAGACATGATGCTGAGGCACATCGCCGCAAATCCCGCCTGCCAGAGCCCGGGGTTGGAAAGGAGCGGAAGCCCCTGCATTACCAGTTCCGCCGGGTTCTCAGCGCCAGCGGATACGGCTTCAGGTTTAAAGCCCGCTGATCCAGGGCTGTTCCTCTCAAATATGAGGAACTGGACCGCGGCGCCGAGGAACAGGATAGCCGGGACCCAGAACGAGACCCTCCAGCTGAAATAGAGCAGCAGCCATCCCGCGAGAAACCATGAAAGCACGTTCCCCAGGTAATATGAAGTGGAGAAAAGCCCGGAGATCATTCCTTTTTTGCTGTGCGGGAACCAGTTCGTAAGGACCTTTACGCAGGAAGACCAGCCCATTGCCTGGAAGTACCCGTTCATGCCCCACAGCACCGCCATTACCGCGAACACGCTGCTAAAGCCGAAAAGAATGCTCGCGCAGGCAGAGCATATTGCGCCTGTCAATATGAGAAAGCGGGGGTTCCACCTGTCCCCGAGCTGCCCGTTTATGAACTGTCCTGCCGCGTACACAACGAAAAAAATGCTCCCCAAGAGCCCCATCGCGGAACGCGTGAAACCCGTATCTTCTATTATCTTGGGTATCGCGACCGCAAGGTTGACCCTGCAGAGATAAAAACTCGCGTATGTGACCCAGAGGGTGGCGAAGATCCTCCTTCTCCACCCGTCCAAGCCCGGCGGATTTTTGTCGCTCATTATTTTCCCGTTTATTTTAAAAGCGTGTCAACGTGTCAGCGTATCAACGTGTCAACGCAACTGCAGGGAATTTATTTAAATAAATCAACTTTAGTTTCCCGAAGGGATTCCTTTGGAACAATCTTACAATCTTTCATAAGGAACCCCCGCGTCTAGATTTCATAAAAAATCTGTGGGGGTAAATCTCTCAATCTCACAATATTATAATCCG
Organism: Candidatus Desantisbacteria bacterium CG1_02_49_89; assembly: GCA_001871075.1. Classification (GTDB taxonomy): domain Bacteria; phylum Desantisbacteria; class UBA1551; order UBA1551; family UBA1551; genus UBA1551. Next base: position 1,656 of record MNUP01000110.1, on the reverse strand, counting down.
TGGATATCCGTGGCAATCTGTGTCTAAAATGTTACTTCTTTGCCGGTTTTTGAGGATTTCGCTATGGCGTCAAGGATCTTCATCGCGACAAGGCCCTGCTCACCGCTTGCAGCCGGCTCTCTTCCCTCGATTATCGAATCCACGAATTCCTTCTGGGCATTAATGCACGGGGGATAACTGGCAGGGGTGACGTCAACAAGCTCGCCGTTCTCCTCCGCAAGGATCGTGGTTGTCCCGCCGTCCCTCTGGACGCCTGCCTTATCTCCCAGAAGGGTCATATAGAGTTTGTCCTGTATGTTCGCGGCCCAGCTTGTTTCAAGATAGAGCGTTTTGCCGCCTTCCATTTTTATGAACCCGCTGCCGAAATCATCCACGTCAAAAACCCAGTTCTTACTGTTCATCTTGTAACCGAACTTGTCGTAGGTAACGCCTGACACGGAAAGGATCTTCGGGTGGCCCAGGAACCACAGCGCGAGGTCCAGCGCGTGCACGCCTATATCGAAAAGCGCTCCCGCGCCTGCCTGGTCCTTTCTGGTGAACCACTGCCTTCCGGGGATCCCGCGGCGCCGCAAATAACCGGTTTTGGCGTAGTAAATACTGCCGAGGTTCCCGCTGTCAATATATTTCTTCAGGAACTGGCACTCGGGCGCGTAGCGGTAGTTGAAATGTATCATCAGGTTTTTCTTCGCGCTTTTCGCCGCGCTGACCATGTCCTGCGCTTCCGCCGCGTCCAGCGCCATTGGCTTTTCGCACATCACGTGCTTGCCCGCTTCCAGCGCCGCTATCGTCATGGGCTTGTGCAGGAAATTCGGGGTCGCGACCGCGACCGCGTCCAGCTCTTTGACTTTCAGCATATCCTCGTATTTTGTGAATTTGAGCTCCGCCCCGAACGCCTTCTGCCCGGCGTCCAGCCTTGCCGGATCAGAATCGCACAGCGCCAGTATTTTAGCTTCGGGCATATTTTTGTACATATCGCAGTGGTACCACCCCATACCCAGCCCGATCACCCCGATCCTTATTTTCTTTTCCATTATTCCTCTCTTTTTGATTACAGTGATTTTTAAAAGATGATTACGGTGATTATTTTAAAAATGATTGCAAAGTGATTATTTAAAGTAAATTAAAAATTAGGATTTACTAATCTCCGTATCTCACAGCTCCTGTTCCCGAAATTTACCAGCAAACCTACTTTTAGTCCCGATGATTTCAGGTACGAGATCACCTGGGCTTCGAATATTTTTGGCATATATCCTTCTATTGCCTTTATTTCAATGATCACGCAATCTTCAACAACTATATCGGCTCTGAACTGACCAGCCGGGCTATTGTGGAATTGTACGCTGAATTCTTTTTCTGTTTCCTGCTTTAACACCCTTTCATCCAATGCGACTTTCAAGGCATTTACATATATCTTTTCCACAAATCCCGGGCCAAGCTCGCCGTGGACGTCAAAACATGCCGCGATGATCTTTTCAGTTAAGTCGCTGAATTCGTCTTTCTTTCCCATAGTGTCTCACTTTGATAATCATTGTAATCTTTTTATTAATCAATGTAATCACCTGAAAAACGCACATTTTTGACAAATTTTCCGACGAGAGGGTGCTAATCCACAGATTACACTAACAGTGGTGTTTGTGGATTATGCACAAATATCTA
>MNUP01000136.1 GCA_001871075.1 Candidatus Desantisbacteria bacterium CG1_02_49_89 | reverse complement strand
CAGCGATAAATTTGCCCCAGTCTGTGAGAGCGGCGATCTTCTTTCTTGTTTCTTTATCTGTGACAACTATGAATTCCCAGGGCTGAAGGTTGTTGGCGGTGGGGGCAAGCCGGCCTGCGTCAATTATGTCCTCGATCACGTTTGCGGGTATTTCCTTATCCGCGAAGCTCCTGACGCTCCGTCTTGTCTTCAAACATTCAATTGCATCCATTTTTTCTCCACTAATTTAATGTTTAAAAACTTTTACATATGGCCAATGCAATATTTTCCCTTTGAATGTCATATTTGATTTTAAAAGAAACGTCAGGCTGTTTATTTTTTTTAAGCCGCTCCTCGACGTTTATATTATGAATCCAAACTGATAGTGCGGCAGTGGCAAATTGAGCGCCATATGTTAAAAGAGCGCCAAACCCGCTTGCAAGACGGATCTTGTTTTTTTCTTCGTCTGTTGAACCGTCCGGAAATATTATTTTGAATAAAAAGAATCCTTCCCATCCAGCCCAGGCAAATCCAAAGGCCGCAGCGTCGCCTACATAAATATCTCCTCCCCCTGGGAAAATAAGAGAAAAAAACATTGCTTGGTCCAACGATTTCTTCTTAAGATAATCTTTGTTGTTGTGCGAAACAGCTGTAAGATAGGCATCTGCAATGTTTCCTATATACAGTGAAATTTGAAAATCGGTAATCATCTGAACAAGATAATCTTGATATGGGCTAGGGAGCTCGCAAGCAATTGGTTTAAGTGCGTCAAATCTCCAAATACCCAAAGGAATCACAATGGCACAGCTCAAGCCCTTGTCAAATCCCCCGGAATAAATCTGACCCAGCCCTGGCCATAAACAGGAAAGCCCCGTTGAAACCCACGGGTTCTTCAATCCTTCCGTGTCTTCCGCAAAAACATTGAAGGCTACCGGAAAGTTTATAAATATTATCGATACGATAACGAGCAGTTTCTTTCGCATTAAAACCTTCCTCAAAATATTGTCACATGATAAAATAAATGTTAGGAACGTGGAACAAGGGCCTTTGCGGAACAGACCTAAGCGCAGGCGCAGCTGCAAATTCCCGATTGCGATAAGGAGGAAAGCTGGAACTGACCGACGAAGCTTGTTTCGACGCACCCTGATAAGAGAATTCCAGCCCGCCGCGAATATTGGCGGGAGAGCAATCGTGTGGCCCTCAAGCCGGGCTTTCAGAATTTGCCTGCGCCGCAGCGTAGTCGTGGAGCAAAGCCCTTATTCTAAATATGAAAATTTATGAGCCAAGGAATCAGGGCTAAAGCCCTGAGTTACAATAAGAATCCTTGTTGTTGATTCGTAACTCATTACGCCGTGCGTCGCCCTGGCGGGTCGTACGTACGACGTAAGACGTATGACGTTCGACGAATTATAAGGAAAGCTCCATTCCGTCCCGGGCCGCGATCACTTCGATCCCCAGCTCCTTTGTCATTGCTTCAGCCACTTCCCAGGGCTTTGCCTGCACCACCTTCATCCCGAAATGGGTGATGACCGCTTTTTGCGGCTTTGCCTTCTCTATTATCCTTTTTGCTTCCGGTATGCTTAGGTGGTCAAGGCTGGGGTCCACCTCAAAACGCACCACGTTTATGATAAGAACTTTCCCGGGATAATATTTCTCAATGCCTTCAAAATATTTTGTATCGGTTATGACCGAGAGGATGTCGTTGCCGCCAACCCGGAAATTCAGGCCGTATGTCTCCACCCCGTGGATGTGCCTGACCGGCGTGCTGAACGAAACGTCCCCGATCCTGTATTCCCCGCCTTCCTTAAAAATTTCTGTCTTTTCCGGAAATCCGCGCAGGTATTTGAGCAGTATCGGGTCTTTACCGTCTTCCAGCGCGTCCCCCGGACCGAACAGGAGCCCTCGCTTTTTAAAACCGCCTTCGGTCATCGCCTCTATCATGACGCTGAGGTCACCGGTGTGGTCAAGGTGCTTGTGCGTTATAATGATCGCGTCGAGTTTCGTGGGGTCAAGTTTCGGCTTGCTGGAGGTCGCGCGCACAAGGGAGCCTGGCCCCGGGTCCAGAAGTATGTTCTTGCCCGCGAGGCATAGCCATGTGCCGCCCGAAGAGCGCAGCTGTTTTATCATTACGAACCTTGCTCCGGCCGTCCCTAAAAATTTTATACTGTTTTCCGCTTGTATTATATCTGCCATTTTCTATCACTGTAATCAGGCTTCATTTAAGAAAGTCTTATAAATATAATATTATAACATAAATTCATAATAAAATCAAGATAAATAAAAAAACCGCTGATAATAGCAGCGGTTTCTTTTACGCAGACCGAAGTTATTGCCTTTAAAAATAGCCGGTTTTCCGCTGGTTTAAGTACCGGGTGTTGAGGGAGAAGTGGTTTTCTGTATTTTTATCATGGGGATCGTTCCCTTTCTTTCCCAGTTAAGAATATAAAATGTGCCGTCAAAATCCTTGAACAGGGTAAAGACGCTCATGCAGGAACTTTCATCAAAGCTCTTTGTGCCGACATCAACACCCCTGAAATCCTCTATAAAGCGGATCTCGACGTTTTCGTATCCCATCCTCTTATAAAACACGGTTGAAACAGGCCGTAGCTCGAAAGTGATCGAATCGTATCTGGCAAACTCCTCCCGCGACCTCTGCAGGACCTTGCTGCCCTTCGGTGAGTTATACCAGACGTATTTCATCAGCGCCGCGGTGTCTTCTGAGCTGTATGCCTTTTTGAACATTGCGACCAGAGCATCCGTGGACTTACACGGATCAGTGTCCTCCGCCCTGCAAGCCGCAGCCGCGAACAGCAGCCCAATAAGGATAAACAATATTCTCTTCATGGTCTCCACGGGCAAAAGATTTCCACGAAATCACGAAAGTGTCACGAAGGCACGAAAATTAACCACAGAGAACCCAGAGATTACGGTTTTTACTTGATACTTGACCCTTGACACTGATATAACCACAGATTTAAACGATGTTGCGAGGGACGATGCACGACGAACAACGTGCGTTATTTCTATTTTCCGAGCCGCACCGCGACGGTGCTGTCTGTAATGGAGTTATAATACCCCTCGGAAACGAATATGAAGCTGCGTTCTGAACCGGTGGTTTTTTCCGTATACGGGAATGAAACCGTCATTTTTTCGCCGGGCACCATTTCGACGCTTGAGTCATCGCTTACGGAGATCTTAGCCGTAACATCGCCCAGCGTTGAATGGAACACCATGGCCGGGGCAAGTTTTATGACCCGCGCCTGTTCCGTCCCGCCGAAACCCAGCCCGATGAAATCAACGAGATGGTATTTATCCCTGTGGCAGGAGCTTGCGGTTATGCGCAGGGTCACTTTCCCGGTCAAACCGGTTAATCCGGAAATATCAACCACTGAGTGGGCCCATTCCATTCTCGGATAGACTTTCCCGGCTTCCTTCCACTCATTGCCTGATTTCACATATACTTTTAACGAAGGCCTGGATAAGCTGCAGGCGTTCTCCTCTTTCCCCGCTCCGTCCTGGAATCCTTTCCAGTAAACAATGAGTTTTGCGTCCCCGGCTTCTTTGAGCCCGCCGAACACGATGTCAATGCTGTCGTTATTATAGGCTCTCCATCCTTTTCCGTCTCTGGAACCGAGCGAGCGTATCTGCCCGGTGCCTGCGCCGTTACTGATATTTGCCTCAAGCGGGTTGAGCATAGACCGGTAGGTCATGATCCTGCCGTCCGTATCGCAGAGGACCTTTGTTCCACTGGCATGATCAACCACCCAAAGCGACAGCATGTCTGTGTGCGAAATTTCGTTCCTGACCTCTTCAAGCATCAGGGGATAGAAACCGTCGCGCTCAGCAAGTTTCTTCTCCAGCTTATAATAATCGGTGTAACCGAATTTCGCCGCCACAGCCTCGTTGAACGCGAAAGGAGAACCCACGGATCCCTGCGCGTTCGCGACAGAGTATATGTCATTATCCTTTACATAATCCTTCCCGTCCCAAACGAACAGGTAAGGGCAGGAGCCTTTCAGGGTCGCCCTTGCTTCCTGGCCTGCCACTACTGTGACAAATTTCTCGTATTCACCCAGCTTCGCGCCGTAAGTATACCAGCTTGGCACATAGGTCCTGTAATCGCCTGGCGGTATGTTCTGGAACACAGCGTTTCCGGAGCCGTCGGATATCGCGATGAAGTTCCCGCCTGTCCCGTCAAGGCACACTCTCTGGTTAGCTGTGTGTATAGGCCAGTCCCCGGACATATACGTGCCGTGTATCAGTTTTACATAGACTATACCGCCGGCCATCTCGCCCGGATAGATGGGGATAGAGAAATTGTCCTGCCAGAACTGCTTGGGATCTCCGGCCTGGTATGTGCGCAGGGTGAAGTTCGCGTAAACCGGCTCTCCGTTCTCCGGGTTACCAAGGTTCTGCGCTGTTTTAACGTTGAACAGCGGCGCATTTGAGGCCTCAAGCCCGGGGTCAAGGGTTCCGAATGAAGCATTTGCTGTTGTAACTGTCGCGTACTGCCTGTCGTTGCACATAAGCACGCCCCTGAGGTTCTGCGCCGGGCCGTTGCCCGCGTTCCTTACAACAAGGGGCAGGCCGAACGCGTCCCCGGAAATAACCTTGCCTACATTAACGGGCTTCACGAGCTGGATGTTGGGGCCCGGCACGTCAAAATTTATGGTCCTTGGCTTTGAGGGTATTCCCGCGTTGTCGCTCAAAGACACCGTCACGATATGCGTCCCGCCCCTTAAGGCCGCGCCGCGGTGGAAATAATAAATGAGTATGCTCTGCGGGTTTTCGTTCCCGTATTCCATCTTGACAGGGGTTCCGTCAAGCAGGAGCAGCACTGAGCCAGCGTTGGGGCCGCTGTGCTCATCAAAAGCCTGTCCTGTCAGGAGCGGTTCCTTCGCGGGATCCTCGAGGAATTTTTTATTAAACCCAAGCCCCGTAATTTCCGGACGGATGCCCGCTGTGAAATTGACTGTCTTGGAAACGGTCTTTTTCTGCCCTTTTTCGTCGGTCACCTCCGCGGTGACCGTCACTGTATGCTTTGCCTTGGTCGGAATGTCTTCGGCCAAAGGCGGAGAGGTATAAGAGATATTCCCGTTATTTTCATTATAATCAAAATCGACTTCCTTTCCGTCAAAAAGCATTTTTATTGCTTCTTTTTTCGCTGCGCCGCCCCCGCCCACCAGGGCTTTTACGGCCACTATTATGGGCCCTGCGCCTTTGCCGGGCACCACTTCTCCCTCTTTGGGAGAAAGTATCTGCACGGACGGCGGGAGGGGCTTAAGGGCAATGTCCAGCTCTAAGGTCTGTTTGGTTTTTTCTCCCTCGGGAACTTCCACTTTCAAAGGAACGCTTTTCTTTTCATAAGCGCGGTGCTCTGCTGCCACCTGGTAATCGCCGTTGGGCACGTCTTTCATCAGGTACTGGCCTGAAGCGTCCGTCGCGGCCGATACCTTTGCCGCCGCGATACCGACCTTTGCCCCCTTAACCGGGTCCTTGGTTGCTTCGTCCGTAACCGTTCCCTTCACATCGGCGACCCCTCCGAGCTAAAAAACAACGGTTGCGTCCTTCTTAAGGACCATTTTCTCTTTGAGTTCCTTTATTCCCTGCTTTTCTGAAGGAACGTACAGGATAATTTCAGAGCCGCCGCCTTTAATAAAACCGTAAAGGGTATACGATATTTTCCAGACGCCGTTTGCGTCAGTCGCGCCTTCCCATTTGTTGATGGCAACCTTCAGCCCGGCGATCTTTGTTTTCGGCCCTACAACCTTGACCTGCAGTTTGTAAACAGTGTTCAGGACCTTTTTGGACTTTTGGTAGGCATCCTGGGTGGCTTTCCATGCCTGGTAATTTGCTTCCTTCTGCAGGGTTAAGAACAACGCCCTGAGGTAGGTCAGGAGATAAGTATTTAAATAGCTCCCCCTTATTTTTTCCTTGTCCTCCTGCAATGGTTCGGCGAAAACAAGGCCGCTGGGTTCTGCCGTCCATGTTTTCAGCGTATCATAACTCCAGTCAAATGTATCAAGGTGCTGGTTGATCCTGCCCATTATGTCTTCCTGGCTTTTAACCCCCTGGAAAACCTGCCTCCATTCCGTAAGGCTGCGTTTTCCGGGCCCTATATTGAAATACCTTGTATAGGCTGATTCCCATGCGGTATATTTCCATCCGAGCACCGTATTCCCGAATTTGTTAAGGGCATAATCAATAAAGGCGACCCCGCAGGAGGCAATTTTCAGGCTCTGCCACCCCCATTTGCCGATCGCATAATTGAACGAATTTTTCGTGAAATTCAGCCAGCCCTCTGTTTTCTTGCCCTCTGAAAGGTCAAGCCCCAACTGTATAAACGCAAGCCCGAGCCCCATTTCGCCGCAATACTCGTTTATTGTTTTCAGCGCCCCGACCTCGCCGACTTCTTCAAGAAGGGTTAATCCCGCACCCTCAAGCCCCCACACTTCATTCGCGCTGCTCCATCCCGCTTTATAGGCTTCGTTTTCGTCCACGCCGCCGCTTGTGATCACCCTGCTTGACAGGTCCGCAGGAATATTGGTGGTGCTTATATATTCATCCTTGACCGTTTCCATCTGGGCAAAAGCGCTGCTTGCCATAAGTAGGCCAAAAATAAGTATTACTATTTTTTTCATTTTACCCCCGCTGCTTTCAAATTATTTTTTATCTCTTCGTTTTTAAATCTTTTTCCAGGGCCATTTTCCGGTATTTTGCCGCTTCCTGTTTATTCCCTTTTTTTTCATAGGCATTACCGAGCCAGTGCATTGCTGTAGTAAGGTTTGGGTCCAGCTTGATCGCTGTCTGAAACCTGTCGATCGCCTTGTCATACATTTTATTCGCATAAAACACCGCGCCCATTCCGTACCACGCAAGGGCATTGTCAATATATTTGTCCCTTAACTCCTGGTAGGCTCCCAAAGCGTCGTCGTATTTTCCCTGCTCGTAGAGCTGGTTCGCTTTTGCCAGCATGTTTTTTTCAGCAATCCCCATCGGCCTTGAAACCTCTACTTCTTTTCGTTCTGCGGACGTAGGAATTACGATTGTTTTTGTAACCGCTGTTTTCTTTTCGGTTACCTCTTTTGGCTTTGTTTGTTTCTCTTCTGCCTTTTCTGCTACACCTATTCCTGTTATTTTGCCTGTAATGTTTTTAACAGAAACGAGCAGCGTGTCTTCTTCGCACTTGGCGCATTCTTCCGTTGTTGCTTTTTCTATCTTGCCGGACTGTACATCAATAAGTTTAATATTTAAGACATAGGTGGCTCCTGCTTTCCCTATAGATCCCGCGAATATTTTTCTGACACCGAGTAGTTGACCCACTTCTACTATGCATTCTTTACTTGTGCACCCCGAAAGTTGGAACTTCTGTTCTTTTAATATTTCCTGCATATTTTCGCGTGTTACCATTGTAAACTCATTTGTATTAACAAGCTGGGTGCGGAAATAATCCGACAGCGTAGACACCAGCCCCGCAGAAATGCCTTCTTTTGCCTCAAGGTCCATTACTGCGGCAGTTATTTTTTTCTCCTGAGCATTAGCAGAAAAAATAACTCCAGAAATAATAACAATAGTTATTAATATTATTCTTTTCATTTTTGTGTTTCCTCCCGTCCTTAATCTATATAATCTCGCTTCTGAAATCTGTGTCCATAAAGGACCCCCTGCGTCTTGTTCCAAAGGAATCCCTTTGGGACTTTCATGAGAAAGCAGTAGGGGTAATCATCTTTACAAAAATTCCCACTTCACTTCCAGGTATGCCCTGAACGCCTGGTCAATGCTTGTCTGACTGCCGATAGTAAGCATGGCGCTGAGCCTTTCCAGGAAGTAGTGGGAGAGCTTTAGATAATACGTCCCGACATTAAAATTCAGGTTGTTTATAACGTAGCCGCCCTGGATCGCCATCTCCGTCCTTGTTGCGGGCCTTATCGTCCATTCAAAGCCCGGCATTATATGGTGGTAGTCCTGGTTTGAAGTAAGCCCCGGCCCGTAATACCTGCTGATCCTTTCATAGGTGATGTAGGGCCTTACGTTTGGCGTTATGTAATACTTTGCCAGGAACCTTGTCGCGGCGTTTTCGCTCTGCGAAGGGAGTGCCGTGTATGTATCGGCAGTGTATGTTGCCCTGAGGGACGTTTCAAATTTGCCCCCGGGCTTATAATAGCGCAGTTCTACGAAGGTGTTGTAATTCCTGCAGATTGGCGCCGTGTTTATTACGGACTTGTTGTCCATGGTGGACTGCTCATACTGGGCAATAAAACCTAAGCTTTCCGTGATCCCCAGCGAAATATATTCCCTCAGCTTGTTGGTTATGATCGTATTGCCGGTGTTGCCTAAAAATACCCCTTTAAGCTCGTTCCTGAAACTGCGGAGGATAGGGAAGTTTGGATTTAAAAAATAGTCGAACCCGAACTCGGTCCCCACTGTGTCAATGCCGTTGGGGATATCCCCGTAATCCGCGACAAACGCCCCGTCTATTTTTTGGGCCGCGAATTTTATCGTCAGTTCTCCCGCGCTGGGGGACATATAGAAAAGCCTGTGGTCCGCTTCGAACCTTATTGCGGTGCCGCCGAAGGTTGACTCCGGATGCGTGTCGTCAAGCTTTGTCGCCCCGTTGCTGCGCGCAACCTGAATGGAAAAAACAGTTCCCTCAGCCGGGGTGAACCCGCCCAGGTCAATCCTTGCGTCTCCGCCGATCACCGTGTTCCTGTAGAGCGGATACAGGTTCGTTATAACACACCCCCGGCTTTTATTCCGTTCCATATGTCGTAAGTCGCCCTGACGTCAAACCCGCCCTGGTTTAACTCCATCATCCTGTGGATGCCCGCGTCAATATACAGATTTTCAAGGAGGTTCAGCCTTGCCTGGAAACTGAGGCGCTGGGACCCCATCATATAATCCGACAGCAGCCTTAAGGGATCGTAGTATCCTTCCAGGTAATTCCTGTATCCAAGGTCGAACGCCGCCCACGGCGTCCTGTACCCGATAAGCATATTGTAAACAAGGTTATCCCGGGCAAACGCCTGGTCTTTCGTATAGGACGGGAAGAACGCCATGTCATAAACCCACATCGGACCGTATCCGCCTTTTATCCCGAAAAATATTTCTTCTCTGTTCCAGGTAACGCCGCCTGTGTCAGCTCCGGTGGAGGTCCTGAAGTGCCCCCGTGGCTCCGCCGTAAAGCTGTAACCCGCCTGCTCGCCCGCCATTTCATAAAGGGCAGGGGGCAGCTCTTCGGCAGCCGCTTCTTCCTTTCCTGCTTTTGCTTTCCTGACTTCCACAAGCGTGTTGTCCGCGTCTGTTTTCAGCTTGTTCGCGGTAGAGGCTGCCAGTTCGTATTTGTAAAAGCCCGGCTCCGCTATTTTCCCTTTTGTGTCTTTGCCGTCCCAGGTGAATTTATATTTCCCCGCCCTCAGCCCGTCTATTTTTTTCTCAGCCGCCATTATGCCCGACATTGTGAAAACCCTGACTACGACATTTACGGTCGTGTCCTCGATGACCGCGAACGTGAGGACACTTTTCTCTCCAGCGGATGGATTGAAGCCTCCGCTTGAAAGGGAATCCACCCTGACAAGCACTCCCGCGGACTCAGCGGTATTTGCGCCGGCAAAATACAGGACGGCCGCAAGTAATACTGATAATATCAGCCTTTTTTTCATTGATTCTCCTCCTGAAAATGATCGCGCATATTTTAAAAAAGGGCTCCGGGAAGTTTTTAACCCTTCAGCCCTTTATCTCTTCAGCTCTTCAGCCCTTCAGCCTTTTATTAAAGCACGCTTCTTAAGAAGTCCCTTGCTTTCTCGATGTCAGCCGCCGGGTTATCCCCGACCTCACGCTCTATCGCCAGGAACCCCTCAAAGCCTATGCCCTTGAGCGCGGCTATATATTCTTTCCAGGGAACTCCGCCCTCGCCCAGAGGAACTTCTTTCCATCCGTTTTCAAGCTTTATGCCGTCTTTCGCGTGCGTGTGAACTATGTAGTCCTTTAATACCTGCACCCCGTTGACAGGGTCTGCCCCCATGCACATAACAAGGTTCGCCGGGTCAAAGTTTACCTTTACCCCGGGGCTGTTGAGTTCTTTCAGGAATTTCGCGAGGGTCTCCGCTGTTTCCGGGCCTGTTTCCGCCGCAATGCAGGTTTCTATCTCCGCGGCGTATTTCCCCACATCCTTGAGCACCTGCATCATAAGCTTGTATTCCTTTGCGTTCGCGTCTTCCGGCACCACGCCGATATGCGTTGTCATTATGGGGCTTCTCAGGTCCACGCTCAGGTCCAGAATCTTCTTTGTGAGCTTCACCCTTTTTTCAAGGTCGGTCTCGTCGCTGAAACCGTGCCCCAGGTCACCGCACAGCGCTGAGATCTCCAGGCCCAGCGAGCCGACGAAGTGGATAAGGTTGTCTCTTGCCGTCCCGCCCATCTTCTCCGGGTCAAGGTCGCCCCCGGTGGTCCACAGCTGTATGCCGTCCATCTTCATTTCCGCGGCTTTCTTAAGCGCCTTCTTTGTCGGAAGCTTAAGGTTTGGCAGCATTACCCCTATCTTCATCAGTCCTCCGGTCTTGTCGTACGTCATACGTCGAGCGTCGTACGTTTCACATCGAATGTCGAGCGTCTTATGTCGTGCGTATGAATCCTTAAAACGTAAGACCTGCGACGCATGACGGTATTTACGTAAGACGTACGACTTACGACGTTCGACGATTTTTAACTTTATTTGTGTTTCGGTTTTATAACGACGCGCCTGTCTTCTCCCCTGCCGGTGCTCTCCGTCATTACTTCCTGGTCGTTTTCAAGGAACATGTGCACGATCCTTCTCTCGAAGGAGTTCATGGGCTCAAGGCTTACAGGCCTTCCTGTTTTCCTTACATCCTCCGCCACTTTCTTCGCGAGCGTTGTCAGAGATTCTTTTCTCCTGCCCCTATATCCCTCAGCGTCCAGGACGAACCTTAGCCTGTCCACGCCTGCCTTGTTTGAGATTATCGTGACCAGGTACTGCAGCGCCTCCAGGTTTTTGCCTTTTTTCCCGATAAGGAGAGCGCTGTCCGAGCAGGTAATTTCTATGCGGGTTGTCTTATCGTCGACCGCGGAGGCCTTGAACTTGGATTTAAGGCATATCCCCTCAAGCACCCTGTCCAGGAACCCGATCACAAACTCTTCTTCCTTGCCTGCGGCGGCTTTTGGCGTTTCGGCCTGCGCGGCTTTTGGCGTTTCGGCCTGCGCAGGTTCTTTTTCCTTACCGACCTCGGCAACCGTGGCCCTTACAAGCGCGGGTCTTGCGCCCAGCCCGAAAACGCCTTTCCTGGGCTCTGCCACGATTTCTATCTTTACCTTTTCCTTCGGAAGCCCCAGTTTCTGGAGCGCCGCTTCAACAGCGGCCTCAACTGTCTCTCCTTCCTGTTCTATCATCATGTTGTCCCTCGGTTAGCTGGTTCTCCGGTTGGCTGGTTGGCTGGTTTTGAACCGATAAACCAGCGAACCGACAAACCAGGAAACCAATTATGCTCTTGTTTTAATAAGGTACTGTTCCCCTATGGAAAGAATATTATTGATAAGCCAGTAAAGCACAAGCCCTGCCGGAAAACTCAGGAATATAAAAGTAAGGAATATGGTCATAAAGGTGCTCATTCCTTTTGATTGCGACGAGGTTGAAGGCGTCATCTTCTGCTGCAGGAACGTTGTCAGGCCCATGACAATGGGAAGCACGAGCCAAGTATCCGGCATTGACAGGTCTTGTATCCATAACATGAACGGGGCCTGCCTCAGCTCGATGGCGTTCTGCAGGACCGAGAAAAGCGCGAAGAACACCGGCATCTGCAGCACTATGGGCAGGCAGCCCCCGAGCGGGTTTATTTTCAGCCTCTTGTAAAGCTCCATTGTTTCCCGGTTCAGGGCTTCCTGGTCGTGTTTAAATCTTTGCTTGAGCATTTCAAGCTGGGGCTGGACCCTTTGCATTTCCTGCATGGATTTCGCGCCCCTGTAGCTGAGGGGCAGCAATATTAATTTAATAAGGACGGAAATAAGTATTATGGCAAGCCCGTAGTTCTTTGTGAACGAGTAAAATACTTTCAGCAGCCAGAAGATCCCCTGGCCTATGAACCCGAAATTGGCTATCTGCTCAAGGTTGCTTCCTTCTTTTTTAAGGAGCTCGTGAGATTTTGGCGCTGCATATATCTTAAGGTTACCGGTAATACTTTTACCCTTCTCTATTTCTTTCACTTTAAGGGCGCAGGTCACAAAGCCCTCTTTTTTCAAACTAAGACTAAGATCCTTGTCCTGAGCCCGGGGAAGGAGTGCAACTGTAAAGTGTTTTTCATTAATAGAGCACCAAAGTGCATCTTTCTGGGCATCTTCGTCAATTTTTTTTATTTTGCCGGAATTGTATTTGAGTAATTTGCCCTTCTGGTAGGACATGAAGGTCAACTGCCTGGGGTCTTTTGAGTCCGCAATCGTGGGCCCCCACCTGAATAGCTCTATATCCACATCTCGTTGATCATCCCCGGACTCATTCACAATCTCAAAGTGCATCGTGGAATAATATTTTTCTTCTTCGAAAGTAATTTCCTTTAGGATTTTTATACCATCTGATTTGGAGAAAAAAATCACTTTCTTTTTATCTTTTGACATACTTACTGAAGACTTATAACGACGGGGAAGCGTTTCTGTTCCGAGCGCAAGATCAACCGGCGTTTCTTGTTTGGTTCTATATTGAATAAGGAAACGATGCATGGTTGGACCATATCCCTTATATTCTTTTAAAAACCAATGTTCTATTTTGCCATCTGGGGCAAATTCTATTTTATAAAACTTGGTCTCGACCCGGATCGGCGCGGATGACGCGCGCACGGGTTTTCTCTCCCCCGGCTCAATTGCCGCTGCAGGGGCAAGGGTTCCGGGTTCCTGTGCCCGGATCTTGGCTTTCTCTTCAACCGCCGAAGGTTCTGTTCCCGTTATATTTACCGGCGCGGGCGCTTGTAAAAACCTTCTCATAACGAAATTATATGCGATGAGTATCGCTATTGACAGCCCCACCGCGGTAATAAGTCTTTTTGTCACTTCTTCCTCCCGAAAATATGATTACGGTGATTTCTGAAAGATGATTACGGTGATTATTTTTAGTGTCAAGAGTCAAGTATCAGGTGTCAAGTAGAAAATTAATCTCGTGATAATCGTGTGAAATCGCGTGGTTAAGCTTGTTTCGTGCTTTCGTGACACTTTCGTGTTTTCGTGGTAATCTTGTTTTTAAGTTCTCTTAAGTTCCCCGTAAAAAGCTCTTTATGTTTCGTGATGTTTTTCAACCTTCAACCTTTAACTTTAAACCTTTAACTGTCTTAATGGGGAGCGGGTCGTATCCGCCCGGATGAAAAGGGTGGCACTTCAGGATCCTTTTCAGGGAAAGCCCCAGGCCCTGGATCAAGCCGAAATCCCGTATCGCTGACGCGGCATACTGCGAGCAGGACGGATGGAACCTGCACGTCCTTCCTTTCAGCGGGGATAAGAATCTTTGATAAAACCCTATCGCCCAAACCGCTGCTCTTTCCTGAATGCCCATATTTATTCCTTCTGTCATTCGCGAGTGATTACACAGATTGGTCCGTTATTAACATTGAATCATTAATCGGTGTAATCATTGGTTAAAAATCGGTGTAATCATTTATTAGCAAGTTTACCCTTTGACCTGCAGGCGGAAAGCAGGGCCTGCTCGGCTTCTTTAAAACTGAATTTTTGCGAGACGGCAGAGTTCATCTTCACTATGATGTCTGTGCCGGCGGCAAGATTGTTTTTGTTCAGGCGGAACGCTTCACGGAAGCACCTTTTGACCCTGTTCCTGACGCACGCGTTCCCTATACGCCTGCTGACGATCACGCACAACCTTCTGAGGTTTTTAGAGTTGGCCGCGAAGTAGTAGTTTGCGAGAGGGGTTGGCAGGCGGGTTCCTTTGTAAAGGGTGTGCAGGATGTCGTGCTCGCGGGAGATCCTCTCGTCCCTGGTGAAAGTCTGTCGCATCAAGTTGTCCCCGTTAAGATCAAACCGTAAGCCTTTTTCTTCCCTTCCTCCGCCTTCTCTTGAGAACGTTCCTTCCTCTTTTTCTTCTCATCCTTATGCGGAAGCCGTGGGTTTTGCGCCTTTTTCTCCAGTTCGGCTGAAATGTCCTTTTCATGGTTTCTCCTTGTCTGCATCTTCGATATCTGCGATTGATCCGGTGGTTTAAAAATAAAAACCGGCTAATGAATAAACCGGCTGATAAGCCATCCACTCATTTAACAGATTAATTATATCTGTTTTTTAGAAAAAGTCAAGGATAATGCGTTTTGGCTTGCATTTTTTTTTATTTTATGCTATACTAATATACAGAAGGGGCTGTGCAAAACGATATCCACACCTGTTAATAAAACTGTGGATAAAGATTCTGCTCTGCCTCTCTTAACCGCAGTTATCGGAGGTCTTGTATGGCTATGTCTGGAGATGAGATCTGGCAGGCTGTTCTATCCGGCCTTGAAAAAACCTTAAACAAACAGAGCTTTGAAACATGGTTTGTTCCCACAAAGCTCGTAAGGTACACCGGCTCCGCGCTTGAGGTCGCTGTGCCCAACAAATTCTGCCTTGACTGGATCAAGGAACATTACGTGCCGCTTATAACCGAGATAATAAAAGGCCTCGCGGAAAAAGAGATGGGGATCGTTCTGTCTGTGGATGAAAGCATCAAGCCCGCGATGCCCCCGCCGGAACCCCTGCCGATCCAGCAGGTACTTCACACCCCTCCGCCCCCGGTTGATGAACTCAACCCGAAATACATTTTTGAAAATTTCGTTGTCGGGGAGAACAACCATTTCGCCCAGGCGGCATCACTTGCGGTCGCGGAGATCCCCGCCGAAGCCTATAACCCGCTTTTTATATATGGAAAGGTAGGGCTGGGCAAAACCCACCTGCTGCAGGCGATCGGGCATTTCATTAAAAAGAGAAATCCCGCCATAAAGGTAAAGTATGTCTCTTCCGAGAAATTCACAAATGATTTCATAGACGGCATAGCCCACAACCAGATGGAGAACTTCAGGAACGTGTACCGGACCCCGGATGTCCTGCTCATAGACGATATACAGTTTATAGTCGAGAAGGAAAGGGTGCAGGAGGAATTTTTCCACACGTTCAATGAGCTGCATGAGTCCCACCGGCAGATAGTGCTGTCCTCTGACAGAGCGCCGAAGGAAATGGTGCCGCTTGAGGAACGCATACGCTCCAGGTTTGAATGGGGCCTTATCGTGGATATACAGTCGCCTGACCTTGAAACAAGGATCGCCATCCTGCGCAAGAAAATGGAGGCAGAGGGGACCGAGATCCCGGAAGATGTGGTGGTTTACATAGCGAACAGGATCAAGTATAACATCCGTGAGCTGGAAGGCACGCTTACCAAGCTGCTGGCGTATTCTTCCCTGATGAAGAAGGACATAACGCTTAGCATGGCAAGGGACGTGCTCAAGGAAATATTCTCTCTGGACAGCGGCAAAGAAATATCGGTTGAATTGGTTCAGAGGGTTGTTGCCAGGGCGTTCGGTATAAGGTTTGAAGATATGAAGGTCAAAAGAAGGGACAGGGAAATAGTGTTCCCCAGGCAGGTCGCGATGTATCTTGCCAGGGAGTTGACAGATTTTTCTCTCCCCGAGATCGGAAGGGAATTCGGCAAAAGGGACCACACCACGGTAATACACTCCTATAACAAGGTCCAGGAGAAACTCAAGGCGGACCCTGAATTATACAACAAGCTTAAAAAAATCAGGGAAGAGCTTGAAAAATAAGGGTTTTTCTGGGTAGGCGACTTTATCCACAGTTGTTAATAATTTTGTGTATAAACCTGTTTAAAGTTTGTGCTTAACCGCGGTTCTGTGGACAATATGGACAAGTAGGGGTTTATCAATACCCCTATGGATAAGTTTGTTAATATCTTTTTACCAATGCGGGATCCCGGCTTTTCCACACAATTAACCACACTACTACTATTACTACTAGTTTTATCTATAACGAATAAGTAAAAATAGTATTATAGAGAATTAAAAATAAGTCAAAAGTTAAAAGGCAAAGTGTAAAAGTCAAAATTAAAAATAATCACCATTAATTATTAATTAAAACTCATCCTACAAAGCTTTGGTGTAGCAGGATTATTATAATCTCTTTAAATAATCACCGTAATCAGTAGTTGATAATCACTGTAATTATATTGTTAAAGGGAGGAAAAGATGAAGATAAGGGGTTCAAAGAGTCAGATCTTATACGGCGTCCAGGTGGTGGAAAATACAGTAAGTATAAAACCATCGCTTCCAATACTCTCGAATATATTAATGGAAGCCGATGAAAAAAGTATAGGCGCCAGCAAGTTAAGGATGACAACAACAAACCTTGAAATAACCACAAGGTGCATGATACCTATAAATATAGAGGAACCGGGCGGCATAACCATACCGGTAAGGCTTTTTTCAAGCATTATAAGGGAACTGCCTGAAAAAGAGCTGACCATACAGACTAAGGAAAATAATATTGTTATAGAATGCGAAAAATCCGTGTTTAAGGTATTCGGCCTGCCACCAAACGAATTCCCCAGCCCCCCCAAACCTGACGAAATAATATCCACAAGCATTAACAGCAACATCCTTAAAGATATAATAAGGAAAACAAGGTTCGCGGTGTCTACTGATGAAACGAGGCACGCGCTTACCGGCGTTAATTTAACCCTTAAGGATAACCGGGTAAAAATGGTTGCCACGGACGGGCACAGGCTCGCGTTCATCGGGGAACAGGTTCCCACCCCGCCCAAAGAGGAGCTCAGCGTTATCGTCCCGACAAAGGTCCTTAACGAGATCATAAGGATTTTCCCTGAGGAAGGGGAAAAGGTGAAGGTGTCGATTGGCAAGAACTACATCCTGTTCAGCCTCGAGAACATATCAATAATGTCAAGGCTTGTCGAGGGGACATTCCCCAACTACGAGCAGGTGATCCCGAAAGAGCCGAGGATAAGCGTCCAGGCGAACACCAAGGCGCTGCTTGAATCCACAAGGCGCATATCCCTGCTGACCGACGAAAAATCAAACCTTATCAAGGTAAAGGTGGAAAAGGGAAAGCTCCTTATAACCGGCAGCACCCCTTCCGCGGGAGAGGGCAAAGAAGAGATAGATTGCACGCTTACGGGCGAGGAAATAGAGGTTGGGTTCAACGTCAAGTACCTGCTGGATATACTAAGGGCCATGGACACCGAAGAGGTGGTTATAAGGCTTACAAACCCCGCAAGCCCCGTGCTCCTGCAGCCCTTTTCGAAGGACCCAAAAGAGGACAATTACCTCTGCGTTGTCATGCCCCTGCGCCTGTAAACTCAGTGTCCAGTTGCCAGTGTCCAGCATCCAGCAAGAAATTAATTCGTGAAATTCGTGCGAATTCGTGGTTAAACAGTATTGTTTCGAGGTTTAGGGTTTAAGGTTTCGCAGCTATATTTAATCACTGTAATCTCTTTAATAATCACTGTAATCAGTGGTTGATAATCACCGTAATCATAATTTATGAGGAAAGAACGGGCAGAGCATATCTCGGGCATACTGAGGCGCATTCTTAAGAGAATGCACATCGAGGACAGGGTGGAGGAAGCGGGCCTTTTCCAGGTCTGGGATGACGTTGTGGGTTCAAGGATCGCCCGCCACACAAAGCCGGACCGCATAATAAAGGGAAGGCTTGCCGTGATCGCGGAGAACAGCAGTTACATCCAGGAATACTCATTCCTCAGGAACGAAATAAAGAAGAAGCTGAACGCGAGGCTGGGCAAGGACATCGTTAAGGAAGTGGTTTTCAGGACCGGCGAGATCAAGCACGAGCCCCGCCCCCGTCGCCCCAAAACAAAAAGAAAGAAAAATAAGTAGGGGCTTGATTCATCAAGCCCGTGGAGCGGGGTATTTGCTCGCAAACCAAAGACTATCTTTAAATAATCCCGCCACTTCGGTCTCCACTTCGGCGACTCGCCGCAGGGGCGACACCGTAATCTCTTTAATAATCACTGTAATCAGTAGTTGATAATCACCGTAATCATCTTGCAAAAGGGAGATAATATATGGCAAGGGAGAAGGAAGAGAGGGGGAACGGAAATTATACAGTAGACAAGATCCAGGTACTGGAAGGGCTGGAAGCGGTCAGAAAGCGCCCCGCCATGTACATAGGCGACACGAGCATCGGAGGCCTTCACCACCTTGTGTATGAGGTTGTGGATAACTCCATAGATGAGGCGCTTGCCGGGTTCTGCAAGAACATAGACGTTTTCATCCACCCCGATAACAGCATTACGGTAATTGACGACGGAAGAGGAATACCCGTGGAACAGCACGCCCAGTACAAGAAGAGCGGGCTAGAGCTTGTTATGACAAAACTGCATGCCGGCGGAAAATTCGACCACCAGGCCTACAAGGTCTCGGGCGGCCTGCACGGCGTGGGCGTGTCTGTGGTGAACGCGCTGTCAGAATACCTGGAGGCAGAGGTCCAGTATGAGGGCGAGGTGCATTACCAGAAATACGAGCGCGGCGTTCCCGTGGAAAAACCGAAAGTGATAGGCAAAACCACAAAGACCGGCACCAAGGTGACGTTCAAGCCCGACAAAAAGATCTTTTCAAAAACAGATTTCTCCTTTGACACCCTCTCCCAGAGGCTGAGGGAGCTCGCGTTCCTGAACAAAGGCATTAAAATAAAGATAAAGGAAGAGCGTTCAAAAAAAGAACACGTCTTCCAGTACGAAGGCGGGATAACATCGTTTGTGGAGCACCTGAACCTGAACAAGGCGGTCCTGCACAAGCCCCCCATTTATTTCCAGAAAGAAAAAGACGGCGTGACCGTGGAGATATCGGTCCAGTATAACGACAGTTATGCCGAAACCGTATTTTCTTTTGCGAACAACATAAGCACGGTGGAGGGTGGCACGCACATGATAGGTTTCCGCTCGGCGCTCACAAGGGTTATTAACGATTACGTGCACAAGGCGGGCCTGCTGAAGGAAGAGCTGAGCCTTTCCGGTGAGGACGTTCGGGAGGGCCTGTCAGCCGTTATAAGCGTGAAACTTCCCGAGCCGCAGTTTGAGGGGCAGACAAAAACAAAGCTTGGCAACAGCGAAATAAAAGGGATCGTTGAAACCGTTGTCGGGGACGCGGTCGGCGCGTTCCTTGAGGAGAACCCCGGGGTCGCCAAGAGCATAGTTGCCAAGACCATAATTGCGCTTGAAGCAAGGGAGGCCGCCAGAAGGGCAAGGGAGCTTACCCGCAAAAAAGGCCTGCTCAAATTCAGCTCGCTTCCCGGGAAACTCGCTGACTGCTCAGAATCAGACCCCGCGAAGTGCGAGCTCTTCATCGTCGAAGGCGACTCCGCAGGGGGCTCAGCAAAGCAGGGGAGGAACAGGGAGTTCCAGGCGATACTGCCCTTAAGGGGAAAAATACTTAATACCGAAAAAGCGCGCATGGACAAGATCCTGACAAACGAAGAGATCCGCACCATGATATCCGCCATAGGCACGGGATTCGGGGAAGAGGAATTCGACATAGCCAAGGCAAGGTACAGGAAAGTGATCATCATGACGGATGCGGACGTTGACGGCGCGCACATCCGCACGCTCCTGCTCACCTTCTTCTTCAGGCACATGAAAAAACTCATAGAGGACGGGTGCATCTACATAGCCCAGCCCCCGCTTTACAGGATAGCGCACGGCAAAGCGCATTTCTACGCGTACGACGACAAGGAAAAAGACGAAATAATGGCAAGGGTCAAGACCGCTGAAATGCAGAGATACAAGGGACTGGGAGAAATGAACCCGGAGCAGCTGTGGGAGACAACAATGGACCCGGACAAAAGGATGATGCTGAAGGTAAATATAGACGACGCGGTTGAGGCGGACAAGATATTCACCATCCTTATGGGCGACGTTGTCGAGCCCAGGCGGCAGTTTATAGAAGAGCGCGCGCTTGACGTTAAGAATTTGGACATATAAG
The DNA here is from genome assembly GCA_001871075.1 of Candidatus Desantisbacteria bacterium CG1_02_49_89. Taxonomy (GTDB): domain Bacteria; phylum Desantisbacteria; class UBA1551; order UBA1551; family UBA1551; genus UBA1551. The sequence continues at coordinate 2,321 of MNUP01000136.1, read as the reverse complement.
AGGCGCCGCATGAATCCGGAAGTATTAATCGGCTTAAAGCACGAGTCTATGAAGGAAAAGGTGAGGTGGTTTTCCCGGTTTTCACCAAGCCGGCGCTATGAGATTATAGCCGGATTCGCTCAGTTTATCCTCGCGGCGCGCGGCAAAAAAGGCAATTCGCATGCTTTTAAACGAACACGTAAAATTATACAGGGCGTTAAATAAGCACGGTTTGGATATATAAAATACATTCTATCAAAGAGAATAATTATAGGAATCTTAGCATGATGCAAGATGCAGAATTGAAAAAGCTATTTGGTGAACTTAGGGCTCTGCCCGGAGAAAATGAATGGGTAGATTTTAAAGAGGCAAAAAATGGTTTTAACTTTGACAAGCTGGGAAAATATTTTTCTGCTTTAAGTAACGAAGCCAACCTTAAAGATAAACAATGGGGCTGGTTGATTTTTGGGGTTACAGATAAAACCAGAAAAATAGTAGGCACAAATTATAAACCCAACAGAATAGGCCTGGACAACTTAAAACATGAGGTAGCCCGACAAACTACCAATAATATTACATTTGTGGAAATCCACGAACTTATTTTTTCTGAAGGAAGGGTGCTTATGTTTCAAATACCTGCGGCACCACCAGGCATTCCAATCGCCTGGCAGGGTCATTATTATGGAAGAGACGGAGAATCCCTTGTCGCTTTAAATATACAAGAATTAGAGGAAATTCGAAGCCAGATTAAAGCTGATTGGTCTGCGGAAATTTGTGAAGGAGCCGGCACAAATGATTTAGATTCAGATGCGCTGAAAAAAGCAAGAGAAGAATATAAAAAGAAACAACCAGGATTTGCTAACGAAGTGAATAGGTGGGACGACCTTACTTTTTTAAATAAAGCCAAAGTAATAATTCAAGGCAACATTACAAGAGCGGCGATCGTTTTGCTGGGCAAGCCCGAGTCAGAACACTTTATTGCTCCCGGCATAGCAAAGATAACATGGGTTCTTAAAGATGAACACGGTGTTGATAAAGACTATGAACATTTCGGTCCGCCCTTTATTTTGAACACAAACAGGATTCTTGCGAAAATACGAAATTTAAAATATCGTTATCTGCCCAACGAAACCTTGTTCCCGGTTGAAATAAATCAATATGATCCCTATGTTATCAGGGAAGCGCTTCATAACTGCATAGCTCATCAAAACTATGAATTAAAGGAAAGAATTAATGTAATAGAGAAACCGGAAGAATTGATTTTTAACAATGGGGGTAGTTTCATACCCAAAACCATAGAGGCGGTCATAGAACAGAATGCCCCGCCAAAATATTATAGAAACCAGTTTTTAACGACCGCAATGGCAAACCTGAACATGATTGATACAATCGGCGGAGGCATAAGAAAAATGTTCACTGTGCAAAAAGACCGCTTTTTCCCCTTACCCTCCTATGATTTAAGCAAACCAAATGAAGTGACCGTAAAAATAGCAGGGAAAGTATTAAATGAAAATTATACACAGCTGCTTATTGAGAACCCGAACGTTGATATTAGAATTGTAATGCTTTTAGACAAAGTCCAAAAAAGAGAGAAAATTAATAAAGAAGAGGCGAACTTATTAAAAAAACAAAAATTGATTGAAGGCAGACATCCAAACATCTTTATAACATCACGGGTTGCGGTAAGCGCCGCAGACAAAGCAAAATATATTAAATATCGCGGTTTCAACAATGCACATTATAAGAAAATGATAATTGACTTCATAAAAGAATATAGTTCTGCAAGCAAGAAAGAAATAAACGATCTGTTAATGGACAAGATATCAGACGCGCTAAGTGAGAGACAAAAGCAATCTAAAATTAATAACCTGCTTTTTTCTATGTCGTCCAGAGACAAGACCATCAGGAATGATGGTTCAAAGAAAAAATCCAAGTGGGTTTTAGCCGAATAATTAGTAATAAAGAAGTAGTAAAATTAGTAATAAATGGGCGGTTCAATTTCAATAAGTATAGCAAAATCAAGCGTTTTAATCGGTTAAATTATTAGTATTATTAGTATAATTAGTAGTATAATATTGTTTTGAGAGCACAGATGAAAACACAGGAGTCAAAAAATAAAAACTCCAAAGGGCGCCTCGGCGGAACCACCATAGAGGGCATGCCGAGGATTGAGCGGCCCAGGGAAAGACTGGAACGGTATGGGCCCGAAAAACTCTCAAATACCGAATTGCTTGCTATAATATTAGATAGGTCTTATATTCAATGAGTTGAATTCAAAACCGAGAAAAATGCGCGGCAGAGAAAAAGGGTTGAGTATGGCAAAAACAAAGCTAAAAGAAAGC